>DASXXS010000174.1:0-9032 GCA_036502925.1 Xanthobacteraceae bacterium | reverse complement strand
CGATGCAGCGGATGCCGGTCGCGATCATCGCCCACACCGCGCCCTCGCGCGAGGAGCCGCAACCGAAATTGCGGCCGGTCACCAGAATGCGGGGCGCGCGGAACTGCGGCTTGTTGAGCGGAAAGTCCGGATCCGCGCTGCCATCAGGCCGCTTGCGGGCATGCGCGAACAGGAGCGCCGCCCAATCCGGATTCATGCTCCGATTGATGGGCGTGATCTGATCGGTGTTGATGTCGTCCTGCAGGAGCGGGACCGCGACGCCTGTCAGCGCGGTGAAGGGCTGCATCAGATGACTCCTGTAAGCATCTGGCGCACATCGACGATCCGACCCGCAATGGCGGTCGCGGCCGCGGTCGCCGGGCTCACCAGGTGGGTGCGCACGCCCTTGCCCTGGCGGCCTTCGAAATTGCGGTTGGTGGTGGAGACGCAGCGCTCGCCCGCCTCGCCGCGGTCGCCGTTGCCTCCCGCGCACATGGAGCAGCCGGATTCGCCCCAGAAGAAGCCGGCGGCGCGAAACACTTGATCGAGGCCGGCGGCCTCGGCCGCACGTTTCACGCTCGACGATCCGGGCACCACCATGGCCACCACGCCGGCCGCCACATGCCGGCCGCGCGCGACCGCGGCGGCAGCCTCGAGATCCGGCAGGCGGCTGTTGGTGCAGGAGCCGATAAAGACCCGGTTCACCGGCAGGCCGGCCAGCGGCATGCCCGGCGCCAGTCCCATATAGTCGAGCGCGCGGCGGAAGGCCGCCGCCTGCCCGGGCGCGACGCTCGCAAGCTCGGGCACGCAGCCACCGACGCCGACCGCCTGGCTCGGATCGGTGCCCCAGGTGATCTGCGGCTCGAGGCCCCCGCCATCCAGCACCACCTCGGAATCGAATTGCGCGTCGTCGTCGCTCGCGAGCGTTCGCCAATGGGCGAGCGCCGCGTCCCAATGCCGGCCTTGCGGCGCGAACGGGCGGCCCGCGAGCCAGGCAAAGGCCGTTTCATCAGGCGCCACGAAGCCGCTGCGCGCGCCCATCTCGATCGCGAGATTGCAGAGCGTGAGCCGGCTTTCGATGGACATCGCGCGGACCGCCGCGCCGGCATATTCCACCGCATGGCCGCGACCGCCCGCGATGCCGACCTCGGCGATGACGCGCAAGGCGACGTCCTTGGCGGTGACATGGAGCCCGAGCCTGCCCTCGACGCGGACGCGCATGCGTTTGGGCCGCTTGAGCGCGATCACCTGGGTGGCGAGGATATGCTCGAGCTCGGTGGTGCCGCAGCCGAAGGCGAGCGCCCCCAGCCCGCCGACCGTGCAGGCATGGCTGTCGGGCACCGCATGGGTGGCGCCGGGCACCACCATGCCGAGCTCCGGCGCCACCACATGGGAAATGCCCTGCTCCGGATCGTCGACATCGAACAGCCTGATGCCGTTCTTGGCGCTGCCTGCGCGCATCGCCCGCAGGAACGGCGTGCTCTGCGCGTTGGTCGTGTCGTCGCGGCCGGGCTGCGTCGACACCGTATGGTCCTGCACCGAGAAGGTGAGATCGGGCCGGCGCACGGAACGCTGCGCCTGCTCGAGCTTCTTGAAGGCATGCGGGGCATGCAGCTCATGCAGCACGTGCCGATCGATATAGATGAGATCGCGGCCATCGGCGCGCCGGGCCACCAGATGCGCGTCCCAGATCTTGTCGAACAGCGTCTGCGCCATGCCTCCTCCGGCTCCGACCGCTCCCGTAGCCCTACAACAGAAGTGGCCCGCAAGGAACCGGCATTCGCGCACGACATGAGGAACAGCAACGACCGCCGCGGCCGCCAGCCGGCGCGAGGGACTGCGCCTCGACCGGGAGCAGCCCTCACATGCTTGCCGCGGGATGTGGTAATCTTCCGCCGGCATGGCCTCTCAGCCCTGGGGGAGACATGAAGCGCCGCCCAACCTGCTCGCCGTCGCCGACGAGGTGATCGGATGAACCATTCACCAAGCAATGCACCCGTCGTCCCAAGTGAGAGCGTGTGAAGGAATAGCCGCGATTCTTGTTGGCATCGCGGCAGCGACTGCAGGGAGGATGATCATGTTCAAGGCAATCTCAGCCGGCGGCATCGCGCTCGTGGCGCTGTGCACGGCAATCGCGCCGGCCTGCGCGCTTGACGATGCAAAATATCCCGACTGGTCCGGCCAATGGAAAAAACCACCCAATGCGTCGGATCGGCCCGGCAATCCGTGGGACCAGACCAAGCCGATCGGCCGCGGCCAGGAGGCGCCGCTCACAGCCGAATACCAGGCGATCTTCGAAGCAAGCCTCGCCGAGCAGGAGCGCGGCGCGCAGGGCGAGAACACCAGATACACCTGCGGCCCGGCCGGCATGCCGCGGGTCATGACGGTGGTCGGCCCGATCGAATTCGTCATCCTGCCGGCGATCACCTACATCCTTTTCGAGAACAGTATGCCGCGTCGCATCTACACCGACGGGCGCGACTGGCCCAAGAACGAGGAGCCGAGCCTCGACGGCTATTCGATCGGCAAATGGGTGGATGAGGACGCGAATGGCCGTTACCACGCGCTCGAAGTGGAGACCCGCAACTTCAAGGGGCCTCGCCAGTTCGAGTCGAGCGGGCTTCCCCTGCACGCGGACAACCGGACGGTGGTCAAGGAGCGGCTCTATCTCGACCAGACCAGCAAGGATATGTTCCACGACCAGATTACGACGATCGACAATGCGCTGACGCGGCCATGGACGGTGCTCAAGACGTATCTGCGCGCAAAGGACGTTCGTTGGCTCCCCTACAATTGCAACGAATACAATAGCCACGTCGCCATCGGTAAGGAGGATTACTTCCTGAGCGCCGACGGCTATCTTATGCCGGTGCGGAAAGATCAGGCGCCGCCGGACCTGAGATATTTCAAGCCGGCGCAGAATTGACCGCGCCTCGCCCGCGCAAGACATCAGGAGAGCGAGAATTGGACGTGCCGGCCTCAATTGAAATTGCGAAGCACACACTGCTCACCGGCGGGTTCATCCTGGCCATCGGCACCTTTACCGGTCTCATCGCTCAAAAGACAAAGATTCCCGATGTCGCGGCATTTCCGATCGTCGGTATGATTATCGGCCCCGAAGCGTTGGGTCTGATCGACATCAAGGCCGATTCGGCTCTGAACCAAATTATCCTTCTCTTCGGCGCCAGCTACATTCTTTTCGATGGCGGTGCCTCGCTGCGATTCAACGTCCTAAAGCAAGTCTGGATCACCATCGTGGCGCTCGCCACGGCCGGTGTCCTGATAACTGCCGCCCTCACCGGCATTGCCGCGTACTACGTTTTCGGCATTCCGCCAGTCGTGGCGCTGCTGTTGGGCGCGACGCTCGCCTCGACAGACCCTGCAACGCTCGTTCCAATTTTCCAACAGGTCAAAATCAGCGACCGTGTGGCACAAACGGTGGTAAGCGAGTCGGCGTTCAACGACGCCACCGGAGCGATCGCCACCTTCAGTGTGCTGGCCGTTGCCATGGGGACCGGCGATTTCTCGTTCGCGACATCATTGCTTGGCCTGCTCAAGCAACTGGTCATTGGTATTGTTGCTGGCGCCGCTTTCGGATACCTGGCTGCGTTGCTCATCGCGCATGAACGATGGGGTTTGCTTGCGGAATACGCACCGATGGTAACACTGGCCACCGTCATCGGCGCCTATTTCGCGGCCGATGGCTTGCAGGCCAGCGGTTTCACCGCGGTTTTCGTCTTTGGCATCGTGCTCGGAAACCAGGACGCGTTCGGTCTCGAAATGAAAGCGGGCGAGGCTAAGAAACTCGATGAATATGCGGAGACGACGGCGTTCATCATGCGTTTGTTTATCTTTATCCTGCTCGGTAGCCAAGTCGATTTCGGCCTTATGAATCAGTATCTGCAGGGCGGCATCATCGTCGTCGCTATCTTCATGCTGGTCGCCCGGCCGACGACTGTCTTTCTGTGTGCGTTACCTGACCGGCGGGCGCGGTGGAGCTTCAACGAAATGCTGTTCATGTGCTGGACCCGCGAGACCGGTGTCATTCCGGCCGCTCTTGCCGGCCTGTTGCTTGGGATGAAGGCGCCCGGCGCTAAATTGATCGTGTCGGTCACCTTCATTGCCATTCTGATGACAATCTTGATACAGGCGCCGACGACGAAATGGCTCGGAAACAGGCTGGGACTTCTACAGGCAAATTGACCCCGAGGTCGATACCATGACCGGGTTGCGGCGGCTGGCGGACAATCTAAGCGCGATCGTCGACTTCGCCGGGCGCTGGGCTTCGTGGCTCTGCCTGCCGGTGATCCTGCTGCTGTTCCTACAGCTGCCGTTGCGCGACATCGTCCATGGCGGCAACAACACCGACAATGATTTCGGCCAGATCATCTTTGCGAATTTCTTCATGGTGGGCATATCCTTTGCTATGCGATGGGACGCCCATGTCCGCGTCGACATTTTCCATCAGCATTTCAGCGCGCGGTGGCGCGCGATCATCGAGCTCGCCGGCACGGCGCTGTTCACGTTGCCCTGGCTCGCGCTCCTCGCCTGGTATTCGCTGCCGATCGTGCTGAACTCCCTCTCCCAGACCGAGAAATTCGCCGAGACCTTCACCCCCGGCTATTTCATCCTCAAGCTCGGGCTGTTCTTCTTCGTGGTCCTGATCGCCCTGCAGGCGATCGCCAATATCATCCGCGCCGGTCTGGCGCTGGTGGCGCCGCAATCGGGAGACCTGCGCTGAGTCCGGGAGCGCTGCCATCCGAGCCGGGCGCGCTGGGGTTGGCGATGTTCGCCGCCGTCTTCGTGCTGCTGATGCTCGGATTCCCGGTCGGCTTCACCCTGGCGGGCACGGCGATCTTCATGGCGGCGTTGGGCTCGTTCCTTGGCGTGTTCGACTTCCACCTGCTCTCGGCGCTGCCGCTGCGCGTCATCGGGATCATGGAAAATGACCTACTCCAGGCGGTGCCGCTGTTCCTCTATCTGGGCGTGGTGTTGGAGCGCACCACGTTAGCGGCGGATTTGCTCGAGGGCATGAGCGGCCTGTTCGGCCGCCGCGCCGGCGGCATCGGCATCGCCAGCTTCGTCATCGGAGCGCTGTTCTCACCCATGACTGGCGCGGTCGGCGCAACGGTACTGACCATCGGGCTCCTGGCGCTGCCGAGCATGCTTCAAGCCGGCTACGACAAGCGGCTGGCCAGCGGCATTGTGTGCAGCGCCGGCACGCTGGGGACCATCCTGCCGCCCTCGATCGTGCTGATCCTGCTCGGCAATTTCATGCAGAGCGCGACCGTTGAAGCGCAGCTGGCCCGCGGCGAGACCGTGGTCAATCCGCTCACTATCGAGGACATCTATCTGGGCGCGCTCGGCCCAGCCGTACTGGTGCTGGGCCTCGGCGTCGCCTACGTCGCGCTGGTGGCGTATTTCCGGCCGGAGCGGTGCCCCCCCTCGCCTGCGGTGCTGATGCATCCGCCCTCCCTTGGCTCGTTGATCTTCCGCTTGTTTGTGCCGCTAGGGCTGATCGTGCTGCTGCTCGGCGCCATCATCACCGGGATGATGTACACCGTCGAGGCCGCGGCCAGCGGTGCCATCGGCGCCACGTTCTACGCCCTGGCGCGCCGCCAGCTCACGCTCCCCCGACTGACCGAGACCGTGCAAAGCGTGATGAAGCTCACCGCCATGGTGTTCATGCTGCTGATCGGCGCGACGACGTTCTCGCTGGTGTTCCGCGGCTTCTCGGGCGACGTCTATGTCACGCATTTGCTGTCATCGCTGCCGGGCGGCACGATCGGCCCAGTCGCGGTGGTGATGGCGGTCTGCTTCGGTCTCGGCTTCTTTCTCGATGCACTCGAGATCATCTTCCTGGTGGTCCCGATCGCGATGCCGCCGCTGCTGTTCCTGGGCGCCGATCCGGTGTGGCTGGCGGTGCTGACGGCGATCAATCTGCAGACCAGCTTTTTGCACCCGCCCTTCGGCTTCGCGCTGTTCTTCATGCGCAGCGTCGCGCCAAAATCGATCTCGACCGCCGACATCTATTGGGGCGCCGTGCCCTTCATCCTTATGCAGCTTATCGTGCTGGCGCTGGTCTGGTTCGAGCCGGCGATCGTCACCGCCGTTCCGGCAGCCTGGAACGGCGCCGGCACAGCGGCCGCCCCGGCCGGACCCCCGCGCAGCCGCTGACCCAGCCGGCGGAAGCAGCCTGCTCCCAGGCCGTTTCATGGCGCGCCGCGGCCGGAAATAGAATTTGGGCAGGGCGCTTGTTGGTGTATGATTGCGGGGAGCACGGGCACGTAACAAGACCCGTGTCGGAGCGGAACAAACGGGAGGCGTTTCCATGGATCGACGCAAATTTTTGACTGCCGGCGGCGCCGGATTGGCCGCCAGCACCATCGCGGCGCCGGCGATCGCGCAGTCGGCGCCCACCCTCAAGTGGCGCATGGCAACGAGCTGGCCAAAGAGTCTTGATACCCTTTTCGGCGGCGCCGAGTATTTCGCCAAGCGCGTCGCCGAGATGACGGACAACAATTTTCAGATCCGCGTCTTCGCCGGCGGCGAGATCGTGCCGGCGCTTCAGGTGCTGGACGCGGTGCAGAACAACACGGTGGAGATGGGACACACCGCCAGCTACTATTATGTCGGCAAGGACCCGACCTTCACCTTCGATGCGACCGTACCCTTCGGCATGAACTATCGTATCATGAATTCATGGCTCCGCGAGGCCGGGGGCCAGCAGCTGCTGAACGATTTCTTCAAGGACTTCAACATCCTGCCGATTCCGGTTGCCAATACCGGGACCCAGGCGGGCGGCTGGTGGCGCAAGGAGGTCAATACCGTCGACGACCTCAAGGGCGTCAAGTTCCGCATCGGCGGCTGGGGCGGCGCGGTCTTGACCAAGCTCGGCGTGGTGCCGCAGCAACTGGGAGGCGCCGACATCTATCCGGCGCTCGAGAAGGGCACGATCGACGCTGCCGAATGGGTCGGCCCCTATGACGACGAGAAGCTCGGCTTCTACAAGATCGTCAAATATTACTACGCTCCGGGTTGGTGGGAGGGCCAGACCAACCTGTCGCTCTATGTCAACCTGGCGCAGTGGAACACGCTGCCGCCGGCCTACAAGTCGATCGTCCAGGCCGCGGCCGCCGATGCCAACAACCGGGTGCTCGCCGCCTACGACGTCCAAAATCCGCAGGCGCTCAAGCGGCTCATCGCCAACGGCACGCAGCTGCGGTTCTGGTCGAGGCCGATCCTGGACGCGTGCTTCAAGGCGTCTCGCGAGCTTTATGCGGAAGAATCGGCGCGAAACCCGAAGTTCAAGAAGATCTATGAGCCGTGGACGGAGTATCTCGCGGCGCAGGACGAATGGATGCGCGTCGAAGAGCAGCAGTTCGACAACTACATGTACGCCAAGGTCGGCACGAAGACCTGACCGGCCGCTCCGTCCAATGTGAAAAGCCCCCCGGGTAACGGCGGGGCTTTTTTCACGAACCACGCGAGCTACCTGAAGTCGGGTGGCGGGTTGATGTCCGGCGGCGGCGCCTCAAAATGGATCGTACTCGGATTGATTCCGGTTCCCTTGTCGAGCACCCCCGTCACCATTTGCGGGAAGGCAATGACGATGCCGACCATGATGACCTGGATGATCACGAAGGGAATAACGCCCCAATAGATCTGTCCCGTGGTGAGCGGCGCCAGGCGTTTGCCGGTGACGCGGTCGGTGTATTCCTCCTTGGGCGCCACACTGCGGAGATAGAACAGCGCGTAGCCGAAGGGCGGATGCATGAACGAGGTCTGCATATTGACGCCCAGCAGCACGCCGAACCAGATCAGATCGATGCCGAGCTTGGCCGCCACCGGGCCCAGCAGCGGCACGATGATGAAGGCGAGCTCGAAGAAATCGAGGAAGAAAGCCAGCACGAAGGCGAGCGCGTTGACGACGATCAGAAACCCGATCTGGCCGCCGGGCAGGCCGATCAGCAGGCCCTCGACCCAAAGATCGCCGTTGACGCCGCGGAACACCAGGCTGAACACGGTCGAGCCGACGAGGATGAACATGACGAACGAGCTGAGCTTGGCGGTCGTGTCCATCGCCTGCTTCATCAGCTTCAAGTCGAGCCGGCGGTTGGCGAAGGCCAGGATGAGCGCGCCCGCCGAGCCCATGGCGCCGCCCTCGGTCGGCGTGGCGATGCCGAGGAAGATGGTGCCGAGCACGAGGAAAATCAGGGCCAGGGGCGGCATCATGACGATCACGACCTGGCGCGCGAGCAGGCTCAGAATGTGCAGCTCGAGGTATTTGTCGACCAGCGCCGCAGCGTAGGCCGCCCCGCCCACCAGGGCACAAGCCCAGATCGGATGCAGGACATCGTAATCGGCGAGGACATAGACGACCGCCACGGCTATTCCCACCACTACCACGAGCGAAGCGTAGCCCGCCTTGCCGGTCGATTCGCGGACCTTGATGGCTTCGAGCGGCAGCACCGGCATGTGATGCGGACGGATGATCGAGATGATGAAGACCCACACCGCGTAGAGCGCCGCGAGGCCAAGACCGGGAATGAACGCGCCCTGATACATGTCGCCCACCGAGCGGCCGAGCTGGTCGGCCATCACAATCAGTACCAAGCTCGGTGGAATGATTTGCGCCAGCGTGCCCGAGGCCGCGATCACGCCCGCCGCCACGCGCCGGTCATAACCGTAGCGCAGCATGATCGGCAGCGAAATGAGGCCCATTGAGATCACCGACGCCGCGACCACTCCGGTCGTTGCCGCAAGCAAGGCACCCACGAATACGACCGCATAGGCGAGGCCGCCGCGGATCGGCCCGAACATCTGGCCGATGGTGTCGAGCAGATCCTCGGCCATGCCGCTGCGTTCCAGTATCAGGCCCATGAAAGTGAAGAACGGGATCGCCAGCAGCGTGTCGTTCGACATGATGCCGAAGACGCGCTGCGGCAGCGCCTGGATCAGCTCCGGTCCCAACAGGCCGTAGTGGATGGCGATGGCACCGAAGAGGAGACCATTGGCCGAGAGCGAGAACGCCACCGGATAGCCGATCATCA
>DASXXS010000173.1:0-3009 GCA_036502925.1 Xanthobacteraceae bacterium | reverse complement strand
TAACGGCTCTGCCATGACAATCGGCCTCTCGACGGCTTGAACTCTATACCGGTAGTGGGTACCTATGCGGCATGCGCAAAGAGATCAAGACATCCTGCCTCAAGCGGCTGCAGCGGATCGAAGGGCAAGTTCGCGGCCTCGCCCGCATGGTCGAGGACGACCGCTACTGCATCGACGTCGTCACCCAGATCTCGGCCGTGCGCGCCGCCTTGCGGCGGGCCGAAGAGGAAATCCTGCGCGATCATGTCGCCCACTGCGTCGAGGATGCGATCGCTGCCGGCGACAAGACCGCGCAGCGGCGCAAGATCGCCGAGTTGATGGACGTGGTAGGTCGCGCCGACCGGTGATGAGCGCCGCCAAAGGGGCGCTGGCGCCAGCTTGCCTCGGAGATTGGCATTATACCGGAGGCGCTGTATCGCGAGATTGCTCTGCGACAGTGATCAAATAACGCGATGAACGATTTTGCCTCGGCCTTTCACACTGCGTTTGAGCTGGTCGGCAGGTTTGATGCCGAGCTGCGCGCCATCGTATTCTTGTCCCTGCAGGTCAGCCTGACGGCGAGCGCCTGCGCGTTTGCGATCGGCGCTCCATTGGGAACGGCTCTGGCCGTGTATCGGTTCCCGGGACGCGGCGCGGTGGTGGTGATCGCCAACACGCTGCTCGGCTTGCCGCCGGTGGTGGTCGGCCTCTCCGTGTACCTGCTGCTGTCGCGGTCGGGGCCTTTGGGGTCCTTCGGCCTGCTCTTTACGCCGGCCGCGATGATGATCGCGCAGGCCGTGCTCGGTACGCCGATCGTGATTGCGCTGGTGCATCGCGTTGCGGTCGGGCTTTGGCGCGCCTATGGCGACAGCCTGCTGGTCAGCGGCGCGTCGCGCCTGCGGGCGATCAGGCCTTTGATGCGTATGGGGCGGGAAGGATTGCTGACGGCGTTTCTGGCGGCCTTCGGTCGCACCATCGCGGAAGTCGGCGCCATCATCATCGTCGGCGGCAATATCCGGGGATACACCCGCACCATGACCACCACGATCGCGCTGGAGACCAGCCGGGGCGATTTGAGCCTGGCGCTCGCGCTCGGGATAATTCTGCTCGCCCTTTCGATGGCCGTGAGCGCCGCCAGCCTGTTCTTCGGCCGCGGCCTGATCGACCGCTAAACTAATGTTGTGACTCTAACGCGTGCTTCGCATGTATCCATGGCGCACGGCGGTCTCCTTCTCCCCGCGTGCCATCAGGGCGTTTACGCCCGTCTGCGACGGGCTATGGAGAAGGTCGGGATGAGGGGGCGCTTCCGCGAGTCTGAGCTTGTCGAAACGCCCCCTCACCGGGCCGAGTTCCGGTTTGCGCTCGGTGGACTTTGCCCTCTCCCCGCAAGCGGGGCGAGGGAAGCTGTACCGCTCGGCGATCACAGCAAGTGTCCGAGACGGCACACTGGTAATGTCCATGAACAGGCCGGCACTGATTGGTCACTAAGGCACAAGGATGAGCCGGTCGGTGTCGGCGTAATCCGACAGGAGCTCGCAACCGTTGCGGGTCACCAGCACCATATCCTTGTTCTGCATGCCGAACCCGAATCCGGTCTCGTAGACCAGCGGCTCGATGCCGAGCACCATTCCGGTTTCGAGGAGCTGGTCCTGGGTCGGCCCGAGGTAAGGGTCCTCGTGCAAGTGCAGGCCGATGCCGTGCCCGATGAAGGAGATCGGCGGCAGCCCGAGCTCGGCGACTTTGCCGAGATAGAGCTCATAGATCGCGCGGCTCGAGGCGCCGGGCTTGAGGGCACCGAGCAGCAGATGCTTGCATGCGGTCAGATTGGCCCAGATGCGCTCCGCCTGCGGCGGCGGCGCGCCGACCGCAGCGGTGCGACACACGCCGGCGTGATAGCCGCCGAGCATCGGGAAAATTTCGACGCGGCAGACGTCGCCGTGCCGCAGTACGCGCTCGGTCGGACCGACATTGGGAAACACGCTGCGCTCGCCGGTCGCCACGATCATGAGCTTGAAGTATTCGGCGCCCTGCTCGTAGATGCCGCGCGTCAGCGCGGCGGCGAGCTCCATTTCGCTCGCGCCGGCATGGACGCAATGGTAGGCATCGGTGATGGCCTTGTCGGCAATGCGCGAAAGCCGGCGCAGGATTTGGATCTCGCCCGGCGTCTTGATCTGGCGCAGACGGGCCAGCAGGCTTTGCGCCCCCGCGAATTCGGCGCCGGGCAGCAATTCGCGCAATTCCGCGAAATCGGCGGCCGGCAGGTAGTCGAGCTCGGTGCCGATGCGCGCCCCGGCGAGCCCGCGCCTGCGCAGGAGGTTGGCAAGCACCGGCATGGCCTCGAACGTGAACTCACGCCAAACCGCGATATCCGTCCCGGCCGGGGCTTTGGAACGGATCGTATTCGCCTCCATGTCGACAACCACCAGCGCGGTCCCGCCGTCCGCCGTCACCAGCGCCATGGCGTGCCGCCAGCGCATCAGGGGTTGCGTCGGCGACAGAAAGCCCGTGACGTAAGCGAAGTTCTCCGGCGAGACGCAGACGAGCGCATCGAGCTTCGCGTCCCGCATCGCCGCGATCGCGCGCGCAATCACGTCCTGGCGCATGCGGAGCTATCCCTTGGACGCCCCGCCGACGCGGTAGCGGGCGATCTTGTCCTGGTCGACCGCGATGCCCATCCCGCTCGCGGTCGGCAATTCGATGGCGCCATCGACCAGCCGCATCGGTTCCGCGATCAGATCATCCTTGTAGTAGATGCCGGCGAGCTGTCCGGATTGCGCCTGCGCCGGCGTCGATACCGGCACCACGCAGGAGAGCACGACCGCCGGCGCCGCCGCCGCCAGCGCCAGGTTGGCAAGGTTGCCGACGCCGGTCTCGACCGAGCCGTTGACGTTGCAGATGAGGCCGGCGGCACGCGCCACCGCCGCCGCCTCCATGGCGCGATAGAGGCCGCCCGGCTTGGTGGTGTAGATCGAGACGATTTGCGCGGCACGCTGCTCGGCGATCTGGATCACGTCATGGGCGTTCCAGGCG
>DASXXS010000172.1:0-1695 GCA_036502925.1 Xanthobacteraceae bacterium | reverse complement strand
GTGATCCTGTTCGACGGCGGTCTCAAGACGCCGATTTCGATGTTGCGGCTAGCCTTCTGGCCGGGAGTGGTGCTCGCTACGATCGGAGTCGGCGTGACCGCGGTCGTCCTCGGTGCCGCAGTCATGCTCGTCGATGGACTGCCGCTCGCCCCTGCGCTGCTCGCTGGCGCTGCCGCTGCGCCGACCGACGCGGCGGCGGTGGCGGCGTTACTGCGCCGCGTCGGCGCCGCGCTGCCCGAGCGGCTGCTGGCGCTGCTCGAGGTCGAGTCCGGGCTCAACGACCCGATGTCAGTGTTTCTGACGTTTGTGCTGCTGCGTACTATTGCCGAGCCGGGTTCAGTCGATGTTGGCGGCGCGGCGACGCTGTTCGTCGAAGAGATGGTCGGCGGCACCGCGTTCGGCCTTGCCGGCGGCTGGCTGCTCGCCCAGGTGCTGAAGCGCCTGCCGCTGGAAGCGTCGCTGGCGCCGGTGCTCGCGCTAGCCGGCGGGCTCGCTATTTTCGGTCTGTCGCAACTCGCCGGCGCCAGCGGGTTCCTCGCAACCTACCTCGCAGGCATCGTGACTGGCGCTATGCAGCAGCGCACCAAACAGCATGTCGAGCAGTTTTCCGGCGGCATGGCTTGGCTCGCGCAGATCGTGTTGTTTTTGATGCTCGGGCTGCTGGTCACGCCCCACGAATTGCCGCCCTATCTGGTGGGCGCGGTTGTCGGGGCCGCGGTGCTGATCTTCGTGGCCCGTCCGGTCGCCGTGTTCGCCTGCGTATTGCCGTTCGGGTTCAACCTGCGCGAGACGGCTTTCGCCTCCTGGGTGGGACTGCGCGGGGCGGTACCGATCTACCTCAGCATCATCCCCGGACTCGCCGATCCGCACCGCGACGAACGCTTGTTCGCCAGCATCTTCATCCTGGTGATCGCCTCGCTGATCGTGCAAGGCTGGACTGTCGGCCTCGCCGCGCGATTACTCGGCTTCGCTCACCGCCCGGCGAGCTAGAAGGGTGTCACGCTCCGACAGGAACGCGACTTCTTCCGGCGTGGACTGTCGGCCAAGGATCTCGTTGCGGTGCGGAAAGCGCCCGAAGCGCTCTATGACCTCGATATAGGGGTGCCCGTAACGACGCAAGGAACCGCGACGATCGGGATTTCTCGGCAGGGCGTTGAACAGTGCCACCGAGCGGCGCTGGTCGTCGAGGTCCTCGCTGTGATGGAACGGCATATAGAAGAATAATCGCCAGGCGGGTGGGACCATCTGGTCGAACCCACGTTCGAGCGCCCGGCCCGCCACAGCGCCTGCCGGTGCATCGGTCGCATAGGCGCGCGGCGATTTGCGGAAGATGTTGCGCGGCACCTGGTCGAGCAGCAGCACCGCGGCGAGGGCACCCTCGGGCGAAGCTTCCCAGGACTGCAACCCTTCGGCCGCCGCCGTTTGGTAATCGACCAGAAACTCGCGATGCAGCGCGGCGTCGAATTCGGGATTGCTTCTGAACCAGATTTCGCGGTGCTGGTCGCGGCCGGGATCACCAGGCGGGCCAAACCAAAAATCGAGTAATGCCGTTGCCCGATCAGGAAGGTTCACACCAGGCCGCATTGGTCGTTCACCCCCGAGTTGGCTTTGCCGCGAGCTGCTTCCGAAGATAGTACTTCGCATGTCCCGGAGGGTAGTCTTCCAGCGCGGCGAAAACCTCGTATCCGAGCTTTT
>DASXXS010000171.1:0-1886 GCA_036502925.1 Xanthobacteraceae bacterium | reverse complement strand
CCCTTGATCGCGGCCATCTTCCTGCTCGCACCGGTGACATCCGGGTCGGCCGCGGAGATCAAGGTGCTCAACGCCAATGCGTTGACGATCGCCATGAAGGAGCTCGCCGCCGACTTCAGCAAGGAAACCGGCAATCAGGTGACTTTCGTGGGCGTGAACCCCGGCCAGGTCGAGCAGCGGGTCAAGGCCGGCGAGATGTACGATCTCGTCATCACGGCGACCGGTTCGGCGGAGGCGTTCGAGAAGGAGGGCAGATGGCGGCCCGGCACCCGCCACCAGTTGGCGCGGGTCGGCATCGGCGTGGCGGTGCGCGAGGGCACTAAGGTCGATCTCTCGACGGTCGAGTCGACGCGCAAGGCGCTGCTCGACGCCAAGACAGTCACCTATAGCGATGTCGGCGGCGGCGGATTGAGCGGGGTCAATGCACAAAAGGTGCTGGCCAATCTCGGCATCACCGAAGCAGTCAAAGCGAAGGCCAAGCTGTCGGGAAACCTGGCGGACGGCCAGGCGCTGATCGGGAAAGGCGAGATCGACATCGGCCTGTTCAATGTCAGCGAGATCCCGCGTGCGCCGGGCGTCGTGCGGGCGGGGCCGGTGCCGGCCGCAGTGCAGGTCTATATCGATTACGATTCAGCGGTGCCGGTAACGAATGCCGCGCCCGATGCCGCGCTGGCGCTGCTCGCATACTTCCACCGTCCCGCCTCGCGCCCGGTCTGGGACAAGGCCGGGCTGGAAGTCGTGGGGAAGTGAAGCCGTAGAGCGAACGCCGCGCTCGCTGCGGTTGGAACCCGGCTGCGAGCGCCGGCGGGCGCCGGACGCCGCCGTCAGTTCGGCGCTGGCCTGAAATATCGCAAATCCGGCGGCGCCTGGTCTTTCCTGACAGGCATCAAGTTGCCGTCCGCCGCGTTCACCACATAGTCCTGCGTGCCGATGACGACATGACGGTTGTTCTCGGCACAGACATATTCCACCCAGATCGGTTCCGAATCGGGATCGCGACGGTAGGTCCTGGTCACCGTCCACGGACGCGTCAACGCATGATCGATGGTGGTGATTTCGTTGTGCAGAACGTTCCGATCGGATTTGTCGAGGGAGATACGTTCCTTGATGACGCTCTGGTCGTCCGCATGGAGAGGAATGCCTCTGCCGTCATAGGTGCGCGGGCCTTTGAGGCCGCGGGTCTCGATGATGAGGGTATCGTAGCGGCCGCGCGCATCCGCATCGAGCCATTTGCCGATGGAATAACCCAGGAACGATGGCGCGATGCTCGGCGGCCAGTCGCGGCCGTCGGTAAAAACCCGGCGCGGCCGGCTATCCGGACGCGCGATGAAGGTGACCTCCGGGGTAATGATGAATTCCATCGGCAGGATCCCGATCATGATCCGCGGCATGCCGTGCGGCCTGCACTGATAGCCGGGGTCGGTGCCCTGTCCGCCCCGGGCCTGATCGGCGAGGCCGGCTTCGAGCAGCGCCCGATATTCCGGCGTCAGCGGCGCCTGCTGCCCCAAACCGGCCGGCCTGCTCGGATCCCAATCGCCGCTGCCGATCCGTCCCCACTGGCCCTTCCAGTCGGGATATTTCGAGTTGTCCGGCGCCTGAGCGACGGCAGCCGTGGTCGACAGAGCGACCGCCAGCGCCGTCGCGGCGAGCAAACTTCGGTAAAGCATGGCTGTTGTCTCCGTCATTGCGACTGAAGCGGCTTGCGCGGCAAAGGCGGCGGCACTGCACCGCCCGGCGCGCGCGTGTCGGGCGCCTCCATGGCGGCCTTGGCCTTGGCGACCAGGTCGGCGGCGGCGTTGATGGTCTCACTGACGATCGCGGCCACTTCGTCGGCGCTCATGGGATCGATGGCGATCTGCAGCTTCTCGACCTCGGCCAGGAACGCC
>DASXXS010000170.1:0-24879 GCA_036502925.1 Xanthobacteraceae bacterium | reverse complement strand
GAGCCGGCTTGAATGGATTTCCACGCTCGACAAGCTCGAGGCCCTGAATCCGCTGGCCGTGATCGCCGGGCACAAAATACCGGAAAACGACGATGATCCTCGCATCATCGGCGAGACGCGGCAATATATCCGGGATTTTATTGCCCTGGACCAGGCGACGACGACTGCGCGCCAGCTCTACGACGCGATGCTCGAACTCTATCCTGATCGTGTCAATCCGGGCTCGCTTTGGGGTGCTGCAAACACCGCGAAGAAGCAGGCTAAGGGCTAGCTGCGCGCCGGACTTCGCGACATCACGGGCTGCTCGGCCCGCACTCCGTGAAAAGAATCAAAATTTTCAGAGCGCTCTATTTTGCCCGTAGGCTCCCCCGAATGAAGCGGCCGAAACTTTCGTGACCGGCCGCTTCCTGGCGTGCCCATTTCCGCGAGGACGAGCGGATGATTAAAAATTGATTCAAATTTGAATCAAATTTGTCGAATGTTACTTACAATTTTGAGGCAAATTTGGGTGGATATTCGGCTCGGTGGGTGGCCTTCAACCTTGCCTGTCGTGGCCGCTTTGGACTCGACAGCACAAATCCGAGGATCCGAACTATGAGAACTCTCCTGTTCCGTTTCGCCCAGGATGAAAGAGGCGTCACCGCCATTGAGTACGGCCTCATCGGCGGACTGATCGCGGTCGTCGTCATCGCCGCCGTCACAGCCGTCGGGTCCGATCTCTCGACGGCGTTCAACTACGTCGGGAACTCACTCAACAACGCCATATCCCCCTGAGCCGGGGTCTTTGCCTGAACTTCGTACGGCGGAGGCTTGGCTCTCCGGGTGTCTGGCAAGGCGGGCGAAATCCGCTTCGTCCGCGGCCGGCTCCGGTTCGGCGATGAAAAGCCGTCGGCACCATTTCCGAGCCTGGGTGCCGTGTCCAAATCTCCAGAACCTCTATGCGAGATCGGCTGATCGGGGGGGCGGCCAAGCCGCCTTCTCGCCGGATCACGGACGCGAACGCGGACTGCTGCGAACAAAGGACGACGTCCGGCGCGCAACGCATATCGCATACGCGACGCGGCCGGAGCGGGGCCGCCAGCGCGGCCTTGTAGCCGGCAGGTGCGGCGAGCACGCGCGTGAACCAGGGTGTCGAGGACCCCTCCCCGTCATCCGCGACCGGGCCACCGCCCAGCGCGGTCGCGAAACCCGCAAGGTCGGCCGCCAGGCCGCGCCCCATTCCCTTGAGATAAGCTTCCTTGTGCGTCCAGATCTGGGCGCCGGCCGCGCCTGTGCGGCGAGCCGCGCCGACCGCAATCTCGAGTGGCGCGGAGCCAGCCCGGCGTGGCAAGGTTTCGCGGTCGATCGCAACCGCGAGGGAGGAAGCCACAATGGCGCTGGAAGCGTTCACCACGGCGAAATGGCCGCAGCTCGTCTCCTACGGCAGGTTCGAGCGGATCGCGCTCGGCAGCGTGATGCTCATGCTCGCGGCCATCACGGTCTACGCGATCGTGTTCGTCGCCATCAAGCTCGTTGGCGATCTGGCGCTCGGGGAATCGTTCCTGGACAAGGCCGCCCTGCAGGACACCTTCGGCTTGCTGCTCACGATCGTCATCCTGCTGGAGTTCAATCATTCGATCTACGTCGCCCTGCGGGAGCGATCGGGCGCCATCCAGGCGCGCATCGTCGTTCTCATCGCCATCCTGGTCGTTGCACGGAAACTGATGCTGTCGGACTTCGAAACGCTCGACATGGAGACCCTGCTGGGCTTCGGCGGGCTGCTGCTGGCCTTGGGAGGCCTGTATTGGCTGATCTGCGACGGCGATCGGCGGCGCGCGCACGCGGCCGCGCACGAGGCGCCGGACGCAAGGACGCACGCTTCCTGATTGGAGCCTGTCACACGCGGAAGTGCTTTTGCCGTAGGGTGGGCATTGCGCCGTTCGGCTTATCGGATTTTACGGCAGCGCGAGCGCAATGCCCACGCGGCGCGGTCTCCCGTTTGTCGCGTGGGCAAAATCGCGCGCGAGACGCCTCCGCAGCCTTTCCGCCGCGGCAGGCGATTTTGCCCACCCTAGAGGCCGTGCAACAGGCCGAATTGATGCTACACGCGGAAATGCTTGGACAGCTTGAGGCCCTGGCCCTGGTAATTCGATGTGTCGGTTTGGCCGTAGAGAATATCGGGGGTTTCCGCCATCGGCTCGTACATCAACCGGCCGATGGCCTGACCGTCCTCGAGAACGAACGGCACTTCGTGGCTGCGCACCTCCAGGACGGCGCGGCTTCCCGGCTGTCCCTGTTCGGTGAACCCGAAGCCGGGATCGAAGAAGCCGGCATAGTGCACGCGAAACTCCCCCATCATCGGATCGATCGGCACCATCTCGGCCGCCCAATCCGGCGGAATGTGGATGCGTTCGCGTGAGGCCAGGATGTAGAACTGGTTGGGGTCCAGGATCAGCTTGTTGTAGTTGCGGACGTGAACCTGCTCCCAAAACTCGCGCGGGTCATATTCCGCGACGGCGTCGACGTCGATCACGCCGGTGAATTTCTGCGCCCGGTAGCCGACCAGCCCGGACGGGTGCTCGGCGCTGAGATCGACGCTCAGGACCAGGCCGTTGCGAAGCTGAATGTCTCCATCGACCAGCGGCAACAGCTTGTGCTGCTCGAGCAGATCGCGGTCCGACAAGGCGAATTTGGCGGTTGCCGCCTGCGCCGGGTTGCGTCTGCGAAACCTGATTTGATTGAGCCTGGAGCCCTTGCGTACGCGGATGCTGAAGCTGGAGGGCGATATCTCGGTGTAGATCTTGCCCTGATATCCGCCCGGCACGCTGTCGAACATGTCGCTGTGGTCGGCGATGAGACGGGTGAAGACATCCAGCCGCCCGGTGGAGCTTTTCGGATTGGCCAGTACCGACACGCTCTCCGGCAGGCTCAGATGCTCCATGAGCTCGACCACATAGACCGTGCCCCGCTCGAGGACCGCCCCGGCCTCGAGATTGATTTCATCGAACTCGAGCTCCGACAGCTGCCTTTCCACGGTCTTTGCCTTGCCCGGAAGAAAGCTTGCCGGCACCCGAAAGGCCTTGGTGCCGAGCCGCAGGTCGAGACTGGCGGGCTGGATCTGCGTCTCGTCGATCTCGATCGAGGCTTGAACCATCTTTCTGCGGATCAGCCCCTTGATCCGTTGTCGTGGCAGCAGGCCTGATTTGGCGCCGAGATCGGCGAGCGGGCCGGTCGGCTCGCGCAAGATGTCCGCAGGCTTGTTCGTCGTGACTGGCATGGCGCACCAGCGTTGAAGGAATTGCATTGTAACGCTTCGGGCAGCCCGGCGCACGCTTTGCAGCCGGGCTTGGACCCAACGACTTGGTACCGGGCGACTTGGTACCGGGCGACTTGGTACCTGGCGACTTGGTACCCGACGACTTGGTACCAGGCGACTTGGCACCACGCGACTTGCTACCAGGCGACTTGGCAAGCCTGCTTGGTACCCAATCGCAGAGTTGACGCCAATGCCGATTGGGCGTAAGAGGCCAGTTATCCCGTGGTCATTTGAGCCGGCCGGCTTGCAGCCACGTAAAACAAATCGCTAAAAGGCCGGGGACGCGTGTGCCCCCGGCGGAGTTTCTCCGGCCGGGTTTTTTGTTGGGCAAAGGAGGCCCTGATGTCCGCGTCCGCAACCAAGCCTTACCGTTTCGAAACCCGCCTCGTCCATTCCGGCACGCTGCGCTCGCAATTCGGAGAGACCTCCGAGGCGCTGTTCCTCACCCAGGGCTATGTCTACGAGACCGCCGCCAGCGCCGAAAAGCGCTTCAAGGGTGAGGAGGCCGGCTACCAATATTCGCGCTTCTCGAACCCGACGGTGGCGATGTTCGAGGCGCGCATGTGCGCGCTCGAAGGCGCGCAGGCCGCGCGTGCGACCGCGACCGGGATGGCGGCCGTCACCACCGCCCTGATGGGGCAGCTGCGCGCCGGCGACCATATCGTGGCCGCCAAGGCGCTGTTCGGCTCCTGCCGCTACGTGGTCGAGGACCATCTGCCGCGCTACGGCATCACCTCGACGCTGGTGGAGGGCACCGATCTCGCGCAATGGCGCAACGCCGTGCGGCCGAACACCAAGACCTTCTTCCTCGAAAGCCCGACCAATCCGACGCTCGAGGTGATCGATATCGCCGAGGTCGCCAAGATCGCGCATGCGGCGGGCGCCACGCTGGTCGTCGACAACGTGTTCTCGACCCCGCTCTGGCAACGGCCGCTCGAGCTCGGCGCCGACTGCGTGGTCTATTCGGCGACCAAGCACATCGACGGCCAGGGCCGCTGCCTCGGCGGCGTCGTCCTCGCCTCCGAGGACTTCATCCAGAAAAACATCCATCAGCTGTTGCGCCAGACGGGGCCCTCGATCTCGCCGTTCAACGCCTGGGTGCTGCTCAAGGGATTGGAGACGCTCTCGGTGCGGGTGCAGCGGCAGACCGACACCGCGGCCACCATCGCGGTGGCGCTCGCCGAGCATCCCAAGATTTCGCGCCTCATCTATCCGGGGCGCACCGATCATCCGCAGGCCGCGATTGCGCTCAAGCAGATGCGCGCGGGATCCACGCTGGTCGCCTTCGAGGTCAAGGGCGGCAAGGCCGCCGCCTTCCGGTTCCAGGACACGCTCAAGCTCGTTCGCATCAGCAACAATCTGGGCGACGCCAAGAGCCTGATCACCCATCCGGCGACCACCACGCACCAGCGGCTCACCCCGGCGCAGCGCGACGAGCTCGGCATCAGCGATGGCTTCCTGCGGCTGTCGGCCGGGCTCGAGCATCCCGACGACCTGGTCGACGACATCATGGCGGGGCTGGCGGCGGTGTGAGCGGAGAGAGCGGGAGTAGTGAGTAGTGAGTGGTGAGTGGTGAGCCTCTCTGCTATTCTCTGTTCCCTACTTCCTACTCACTACTCACTACTCACTACTCACTACTCCCCATTCGCCACCTCGGAGGCCATGACCATGTCAGCGTCGGGAAAATTTGCGAGCGTTCTAACGGGACTGGCCTGCGCGCTGCTTGCGACGTCGGGCCTGCGTGCCGCCGAGGTGACGTTCGAGCGGCTGCGCAATCCGGAGCCGCAGAACTGGCTGATGAATCATCATGATTTCGGCGCCCAGCGCTTCTCGGCCCTCGCCACCATCAACAAATCGAACGTCAAGAACCTGAAGCTCGCCTTCGCGGTGGCGCTGGGCGGAACGTCGGGCAACGAGAACCTGGTGGCGACGCCGCTGGTCGAGGACGGCTTCATGTACATGGCCGACGCCTGGGGCGTGGTCTACAAGATCGACGTCCGCTCCGGCGCGCGCGGCAGCATCGTCTGGAAGATGGATCCGGGCCAGGAGAAGATCGAGCGCAACCGCGGCGTCGCCCTGTGGGGCAATCTGGTGATCTCGGTCACCGGCCAGGACGGCCGCGTCATCGCCACCGACAAGGAGACCGGAAAGATCGTCTGGGACAAGAACCTGCACGATCAGCCCGACATGACGCTCAACGCCGCGCCGCTGGCGCTCAAGGATTCGATCATCGTGGGCGCGTCGGGCGGCGACCAGGGGGTGCGCAGCTGGATCGTGGCGCTCGATCCCAGGAGCGGCGACGTGCAGTGGAAGACCTACTCGGTCCCCGCCCCCGGCGAGCCCGGCAGCGAGACCTGGAAGGACAAGAACAACGCCTGGCAGACCGGCGGCGGCGCCTTCTACGTCACCGGCAGCTTCGATCCCGACACCAACATCACCTATTGGGGCGCCGGCAATCCGTCGCCGAAATACGATTCCTCCTATCGGCCGGGCGACAATCTCTACACCAACAGCGCGCTCGCCATCGATGCGGCGACCGGCAAGATCAGGTGGTTCCACCAATACACGCCGAACGACACGATGGATTATGACGAGACCGGCACGCACATCATCATCGACACCAAGGTCAACGGCGAGGACCGCAAGCTCCTGACCCACGCGGGCCGCAACGGCTTTCACTACACCTTCGACCGGCTCAACGGCCAATTCATCAAGGCCGTCCAGTACGTCGACAAGCTTACCTGGACCAAGGGCGTCGATCAGAAGACCGGCAAGCCGCTCGACTACGATCCGGGCAAGGACCTGCAGACCTATGCGGGGCCGATCGCGAAAATCCTGACCGGGGCCGCCAGCAGCGTGTGCCCGACCGTGGCGGGCGGCAACAATTTCTGGTCGGCAGCCTACAGCCGCAGGACCGGGCTCCTCTACATCCCCGAGCTCGAAGGCTGCGCCACCGTCAAGCGCGACCAGAGCCGCCATGTGCGCGGCAAATTCGACGGCGGCGGCTATGCGGACGACGGCCGCCTCACCAGCGGTCTCGTCGCGCTCGATCCCGCGACCAGCGAGATCAGGCAGCGCAAGGACATGCCCTATCCCAATTCGAGCGGGGCGCTGGCGACCGCCGGCGGCATCGTGGTCACCGCGCTGCTCGACGGCACCATCATGGCGCTCGACGATCAGACGCTGGAAGAGCTGTGGTCGATCAATGTCGGCACCGGCATCGACGCGCCGCCCATGACCTACGCGGTCGATGGCAAGCAATACATCGCCATCGCCACCGGCCTCACCCGCAACCAGGTGGGCAAGCTCGCCAACGCGCCGGAAACCAAGGGCCTGGCGAAGAACGCAACCATGGTTTTCGTGTTCGGGCTGTGATGCGGGGCGATGGGTGCGTAGGGGCGGCCCTTGTGGCCGCCCTGACGGTCATGGGCGCCCACGAGGGGCGCCCCTACGATCCCGCGCGCGTCAGCTCGAACCGCGCCAGGCTCTCGAATTGTCCTTCGGTCGTCCTGCCGGATTGGGGATCGTACTGGCTCTGGCCTTTCTTGCGGAAAAAATGCGTCTCGATCTCGGCCACTGCGGGTCCCTCGAGGGTCTTGCGGCAGCGCTGCTTGATGAAGGTCCGCCCGACCGACGTCTCGCCCTCGGCGGCAGCAAGGTCGACGCAATCCCAGCTATCGCGGCCGTAGCGCGCAGTCAGGAAATTGCGCAGCAGATAGGCCTCGTCGCGATCGCGTGACGGATCACGCGGATCGCTGACGATGCGCAGGCCGGCGAGGACGCCGCCCTCGTCGAAGCGCGCCGACAGCACGACGGGAAAATCATACACTTTGGTGCCGGAATATTTCTCGATCTCGGTCGCGAAATTGTTGGCCTTGGCCCAATATTCGAGCTCGTCGTCGTAGCGGAAATAGACTTCGCGCAAGCCCTCGGCGTCGGCCCGGCAGCGGCGGAAATCGCGCCAGCCATTGAGCGGGACCGAAGGCGGGCCGCCATTGGTCCCGCACGCATAATCGGTGAAATCGGCGGGCAGCCGGTCGGCCGGCGTTCCGAGCTTGAGGTCCCACACTTCGGCGCGCGCCGGCCGGTCATTCGATTGTTGCTGGGCGGGCGCGGCGTCTGCCGCAAGCAGGGTCAACACCAATGCGACGATTTCGTAGGGGCGGCCCTTGTGGCCGCCCGCTTGGCCGCCCGGGCGCCCACGAGGGGCGACCCTACGCAATCCGATATTTCTCACGCTTGCCACCTATTCGTGCACGCTGCCGTCCGGCATGAGCGTGCCGGAGAGCTTGGCGCCCGCGAGAATCGCGCCGGTCAGGATGGCGCGGGTGAGGCGCGCATCCGACAGATCCGCTCCAGCCAGATTGGCGCCGCTCAAGTCGGCCCCGAACAGATCCGCTTCCTTCAGATTTGCGCCCTTGAGGTTGGCGTCGCGCAGCACCGCCTCGACCAGCCCGGCATTGTTGAGATCGGCGCCCTCGAGATTGGCGCCGCGCAGCGTCGCGCTCACCAGGTTGCTGGCGCTGAGGTCGGCGCCGCGCAACGAAGCCTCGTCGAGATGGGCTTCGGTGAGCACCGCGGCCGTGATCCTGGCGCGGTCGAGGGTCGCACGCACCAGCCGCGCGTGTCCCAGCTTGCCGTCGGAAAGGTCGGCGCCGGTGAGATCGGCCACGCTCATGTCGGCCTCGTAGAACATGGCGCCCTGCAGCTTGGCCTGCGCCAAGGACGCGTTCTTGAGATCGGTCTTGTTCAGGTTGGCGTTGGTCAAATCCGCGCCGGTCAATTTCGCCCGCGTCAGGCGCGCCCGATGCAGCACGGCGCCGGACAGGTCCGCCCCCGACAAATCCGCATCGGACAAATCCCTGCGCTTGAGCGGCGCCCGCGACAGGGAGCAGCCCGGGCAGGATTTCGACTTGCCGGCGAGAAAATCGCCTTCGCCGGCGGCCCACGAGCGCCGCGGCGCCGCATTCACCAGCAACCCGAGCACGAGCGCGCACAACAGCCCGGACGACACGTAGGAGGAGCGATGCGACATCATGCGACCTGTTCCGGCATCTCGTTGCGGTCGCATCTTCGCACGTTTCCAACGTTGCGCAAAAGATCGTCTTCGATAGATTAAGCAACCCTGATGAATGTCAGGTCGCGCAACGGCTGTAGGGGCGCCCCGCGTGGGCGCCCGCGTCCGCGACCCCGACAGGGCGGCCACAAGGGCCGCCCCTACAATCGACCGCAATCAAGACCGGACTTGGATAGGCGATATGCAACGTTTCACTTGCACCCTCGCGGCGGCACTTCTTCTGGCATCGGGCGCATCGGCCGGCGCGCAGGAGCGCGCTGCCCGTCTCGAAGTCTGGGACCTGCGGCTGGGGTCGCGCGTGGACCAGCTGCCCGATGAGTTCGTCGACTATGCCTGCGGCACCAATGGCGGCCCGCCGTCGGTTCCGCTCAATGGCTGGAACGAGTTCCGGCGCTGCCGGCCGGAGCCGAACGGGCTGCGGGAGGTCTATTTCCGCTACGACGATGAATTGGAATACTGGGCCAAGGCCAACAGCCTCGCCGACCAGATGGAGCAATATTCCGGCACCAAGACCTACGGATTTCCGGTCGTGGTCTCGGGCTTGCTCGACGCCGAGGGCTTGCTGCGCGGCATCCGCATCGTCAGCGATCCGCGCGACGCGTCACAAAACCGGGACGAGGCCTATCTGCTGCGCAATTTCCTGACCGCTCGCTTCGGGCGCGAGAATTGGCAATGCCAGGACGTGGCGCTCCAGGACGGCGAAACCCCGGTCGACGGCGTCTTCGTCAAGCAGAACTGCCGCAAGCAGATCGACGACGAGACCACCGCGTCGCTCGCGACCCGCTATCTGCGCAAGCCCGGCCAGAGCCGCTTCGATCCGCATAGCGGCCGCGAGACCGCCGGGCAATTCGAGAGCTCGGCGAGCTTCGAGCTGATACGGACGGGATCGTAGGGGCGCCCGGGTAAGGGCGGCCACAAGGGCCGCCCCTACGCATCAGCATCGGAATCGTAGGGGCGCCCCTCGTGGGCGCCCGCCTTCATCGCCGCCGGGTCACAGCCCGAACACGAACAGCATGGTCTGGTTGCGCTGCTCCTTGAGCTCCGGGGTGTTGACGTGCTTGCCCAGCGCGATCCGGCTCAAGCCGGACAGGATCGCCACATATTGCTTGCCGTTGACCTCGAAGGTCATCGGCGGGGCATCGAAGCCGACCCCGACATTGATCTTCCAGAGCGGCTGCATGGTGGTGTCGTCGAACGCCATCATGGTGCCGTCCGTGAAGCCCGTGAACACCAGGCCGCCCGCGGTCGCCACCGCGCCGCTATAGTTCGGATACGGAATGTGGGCCTTGATCTTGATCTCGCCGGTCAGCGGATCGATCGCCGATACGTCGGTTTCGTAGCGCTCGTTGGTGCTGGCACGCGGGCCGCCGCGCATGTCTTCGGCGGTCCTGACGCTCAGCTTCGGGTCCTGGGTAACCATCGCGCAGTTGGTGAGCGCCGGCACGTACAGGAGCTTTGTCTTCGGGCTGTAGGCCGAGGGCCAGAAATTGTTCCCGCCGGACGGCGACGGACACATCTTCTTGGTGGGATCCGTCAGCGTCGGCGTGGCCACGCCCGCATACATCTGGATGTCGCTGCCGGGGACATAGTCCACCGGCTTGCCGGTCTTCTGGTCGATGCCCTTGGTCCAGTTCACGTTGTCGAGATAGGGCTTGGCCACCACGGTCTGCCCGTTGCTGCGCTCCATCGTGTAGAGGAAGCCGTTGCGGGCCGAATGCGTGATCAGGTGGCGGGTCTCGCCATTGACCTGACCGTCGATCAGGATATGGGTGCCCTCCTCGTCGTAATCCCAATGGTCGCCCGGGGTGAACTGGAAGTACCAGTTCATCTTGCCGCTGTCGGGGTTCCAGGAGATCACGCTGTCGGTGTAGAGGTTGTCGCCGGGCCGGTAGGAGGCATCGAACATCGGGACCGGGTTGCCGGTGCCCCAGATCACCTGGTTCGAGGCGACATCGTAGGTCCCGGTCACCCACATGGCCCCGCCGCCGGTCTGCCAGGCGTTGTTTTTGTCCTTCCAGGTCTCGCTGCCGGGCTCGCCCGGCGCCGGCACAACGTATTTGCGCCATTCGAGCTTGCCGGTCTTGGCGTCGAGCGCCGCGATATAGTCGCGCACGCCGCGATCGCCGCCGGCCGCCCCGACGATGATCTTGTCCTTGACGGCGAGCGGCGCGGCCGTGATCTGCACGTCCGATTGCTGGTCGGACAGGTTGGTTTCCCAGGCGACCTTGCCGCTGTCCTTTTCGGTCGCGATGACGCGCGGCGGATAGCTGGCGACCGAGATCACCAGATTCCCCCACAGGGCGACGCCGCGGTTGGCCAGCGGGAATTTCTCCTGCTTGGGATCCATGCGCCACACGATGCGGCCGCTATCTCCCGAGCGCACATCGATCTTGTAGACGATGCCCCACAGATCGACGACGTACATGAAACCGTCCTCGACCAGCGGGGTGGCCTCGAGGTTCTCGTTGGTCGAGGTCCCGCCGAGCGCGACCGCATAGGCGAGCTTGAGATTCTTGACGTTGTCCTTGTTGAGCCTGTCGAGCGGCGAGAAGCGCTGGCCGTCATAGGTGCGGTGGTTCATCAGCCAGTTCTGCGGCTCCGGATTGGCCAGCCGCTGCGGCGTGACCTCGGCCGCCAGCGCGGGCCATGCCGCCATCACCACGCCGCCCAACAGCGCGGGCTTGATGGAACGTCGGTGGTTTCTGCTCATTGCGCTTCCTCCGTGAGATTGTTGAATGATTCTTAAGTTAATCCGTTTCGCTCGGCGCCTCTCGTTGTCATGGCCGGACTTGTTCCGGCCATCTCGATGAGGGACACATGGTGCGCTCCTTATCGGGGTCGCCGGGACAAGCCCGGCGATGACACCCGTGCTTGAGGCCTGCCCTACGGCGCATAGATCGCCCGATTGTACCAGGCCAGGCAGTCGATGCTGAGCACGCGCTCGCTGCCGTCGAACAGCGCGCCGATCTTGCCGCCCGAGGCCTTGTATTGGAACTCCTTGACCTTGTCGGGCACCGTGATGGTGGCATTGCGCATGATATCGAGGTTCTGATCGACCTTGAAGATTTGATAGAAGCTCGGATTGACGCTGGAGAAGAACTTGGTTTCGTTGCTGGCTTTGCGGCCGATGCCGCGGTCGTATTTCAGATGCAGCTCCATGTGCTCCCCGCTCGCGGCCGTGAAGGCCCAATTCTCGGTGGTCTGCGCCTGGGCATCGGCCGTGGTCGAGCGCTCCATGTGATGGGTGGTGGCCGGCAGATAGACCCCGAACGGTCCGGGCGCCTCCTTCGGCTCGCCGGTCAATCCGAAGATCAGCATCTGGGCGAGCGTGTTGGTCGCCGCCTGCTTGACCGGAATGGCGAGGTAGACCATCTGGCTCGATCCGACCGGCGCGCCGTCGGGCGCGGTGACGGCGATGCGGTCGATGAAGATCATGCGCAGATTGGCGTCCTTGGCCGCCCCCGTGGTGGCGATGTTCGGCTCGAAGCCGGCCGGAAGCATCGCCTTGAGGGCGGCATCCGGCACATGGAAATCAAGCTGCATGCGGGCTTCGGCGCTCTGCTCCACCAGGGTCTGGGCCGCCGCCGGCCGCACCAGCCCGCCCGTCGCGCCGGCCGCCAGCAGGCCTGCAATGGCCGCGGCCGCAATCTTGTCCATCATCACGCGCCTCCCGTTTCTCATTGGCGTTTTCACCCTGGCGTCTTGAGCGTTTTCCGGGCCGCCCACGCCTCTGTCAAACGTCCCCGGCACGACTTAGTATAGCATGCGCGATCATGGCGCCGCTGGAGAAGTTGGGGCTGAGATCAATGCATGGTCGGCTGCTGTTTCTGTTGATGGCCGGGGTACTGATCATGCCGGCGAGCATTGCCGCCGCGCTCGCCGCCGATCCGGAAGCCTTTCTGGCCGGCACCAGCAAGAGCTGCATCGAATGCGACCTCGCCGGCCGCCAGCTGGCCGAGCGGGACCTCCAGCGCGCCAGGCTCGACCGCGCCAATCTGGCGGCCGCCGACCTCACGGGATCAAGCCTGTTCCGCGCCACGTTGGCGCGCGCCAATCTCAAGGGCGCCAAGCTCAGCAAGGCCAATCTCAACCTGATCGACGCCAAGGGGGCCAATCTTGACGGCGCGGATCTGAGCCAGGCCTTGCTGTTCGAGGCCGACTTCTCCGGCGCCCATCTGGCCGGAGCGAACCTGCGCGGCGCGCATCTCGGCCGCGCCCGCCTCAATCAAGCCGACCTCACCGGCGCCGTGCTCGCCGGCTCCGATCTGCGCGAGACGCGCCTGGCCGGCGCCAAGCTTGCCGGCGCCGACATGCGCGGCGTCACGCTCGATGGAGCGAACCTGCGCGAGATGGATCTGCACGGCATCGATTTCACCTTGGCCGACATGGTCGAGGTCAATTTCACCGATGCCGACCTGCGCGACGCCCAGCTCGCGGGCGTCAACCTGTTCGGCGCCAACCTGCACGGCGCCGATCTGCGCGGCGCCAACCTGGAAGGCGCCAACCTGGAGAACGCCATCCTGAGCGACGCGCGCACCGAAGGCGCCAAGTTCGACGCCGCCATCATGCCGGACGGCCGTCGCGCGCCGTGAGGATGAGGCCCGGCGCCTTGGCAGTCTCGAGATTGATTGCGAGCGTGTACCTGCCCGCCTTCCAGACCGGCAGGTCGCCAGGCTTCGCGCCCGGCCATGCCCTCTCTCCTTCCCTCCCACGCAAGCGGCGGAGGGTTAGGGTGGGGAGAGTGGCCTACGCCCCGCCGCCCAAATCCTGCCCGCGGATCGGTAGCGAGCGCAGGCGCTTGCCGGTGGCGGCGAAGATCGCGTTGGTCACCGCGGGTTGGATCATGGTCGCGCCCGGCTCACCGACACCACCCCATCGCTTGCCGGGCGTGGGCGAGATGTAGACTTCCGTCTTCGGCGCGTCCTTCAAGCGCACCACCGGGTAGGTGTCGAAGTTGCCCTGCTCGACGCGGCCGTTCTTGACCGTGATCTCGCCGAACAGCGCCGCCGAGAGCCCGTAGATCATTCCGCCCTCGAGCTGCGTCTCGACCCCGCGCGGGTTGACGACGGTGCCGCAGTCGCACGCGATGACCACGCGCTCGACCTTGACCTCGCCATTCGTCACCGCGACCTCGGCGATCATGCCGACGATCGAGTCATAGCTCTCGTGGACGGCGACGCCGCGCCCCTTGCCGCGCGGCATCGGCTTGCCCCAGTCGCCCTTCTCCACCAAGAGATCGATCACCTGCTGGAAGTCGGGGCGATGCGCCAGCAGTTCGCGCCGCAGCGCCACCGGGTCTTTGCCGGCCGCGTACGCCATTTCGTCGATGAAGCTTTCCATGAAAAACACGTTCTGGGAGTGGCCGGGCGCGCGCCAGGGCCCCAGCGGTACATGCGTGTTCTTGAGGATCGAGACGATGCGGTAGTTCGGTAATTTATAGGCGGTGTTGATCAAGCCTTGCATCGTCTGCGGGTCGAGGCCGTCGCGCACGGCGGCCGGGTTCGAGCTGCCCGCCGAGTTGCGCATGTCGAGCGCAATCGGCGTTCCGTCGGCCGCAAAGGCGGCCTTGAAGCGGATCGCGGCCTGCGTGCGGTAGCGGCCCTGGCGAATTTCCTCCTCGCGCGTCCAGATCAGCTTCACCGGCTTGCCGACCACCTTGGCGACCGCAACCGCCTGGGCAACTTCGTCAGGACCCAGCCGCCGGCCGAAGCCGCCGCCGGAGAACGTGTTGTGGATGTAGACGTTCTCGGGCTTCACGCCGGAAGCCTGCGCGGCGAACTGCAGCGCGAGGTCGGCGTTCTGCGTGCCGACCCAGACGTCGATCCGGTCAGCCTGCACATGCGCGATGGCGTTGAGCGGCTCCATGGGCGCATGCGCGATGATCGGGACGTCGTAGGTCGCCTCGATCACCCGGGCGGCAGTCGGCATGGCGACATCGACGTTCCCGTCGTGACGCGCTTCGGCGCCCTTCTGATCAAGGGCATCGAGATACGCCCTGCGGAACTGCACGCTGTCGGTGGTGCCGGCGGCGCCGACCTCCCACTCGATCGGCAGCGCGTTGAGGGCCGCCTGCGCGCGGAAGTAACGGTCGGCCACGACCGCGACCGCGTTGTTGAGCTTGACCACCTGCAGCACGCCGCGGCGTCCGGCGATCGCGCCTTCGTCGACCGATTTCACGGTGCCGCCGAACACCGGGCATTTGATGATGGCGGCTCGCACCATGCCGGGCACGTCCAGGTCGATGCCGTATTTCGCCGAGCCGTTGATCTTGAGCGGCACGTCCAGCCGCGGCAGCCGCCGGCCGATGAACTTGTACTGATCCGGCTTCTTGAGCGCCGGCTCCTTGTCGAGCTTGATCGCGGCCGCCTCGGCGGCGAGCTCGCCGAAACGGAACGTGCGGCCGGTCGCCTTGTGGGTGACCTTGCTCATTTCGGCCGCGCACTCGGACGCCGGCACGTTCCAGCGCTTCGCGGCGGCGGCGATCAGGCGCTCGCGCGCGCTCGCGCCGGCCTGCTGCACCAGCTCGCCGGTCTCGCGCACCGCGCGGCTGCCGCCGGTGGCGAGGCTGCCGTAGACCTTGTTCTCCTTCAGATTGCGATTGGCGGAAGCGTATTCCGGCTTGACCAGAGCCCAATCGCATTCGAGCTCCTCGGCGACGATTTGCGGGAGCGCTGTGAAGCTCCCCTGCCCCATCTCGGCACGGCCGTAACGGATGATCACGGTGTCATCGGGCTCGATCACGACCCAGGCGTTGACCTCGCCCGGATAGCGTTTGCCCTCCTCGCCCCAGGGACGCACGCTCAAGGTCGCGGCCTCGGCGGGACCGCCGATGCCGATGCCGAGCGCAAGACCGCCGGCGGCGGTGAGCGCGGTGGTGATGAAACGGCGACGGGAGAGAGTTGTTGCAGTCATTGTATCGGTCATTGTGGTGCCCTCCCGCTCACGTGCGCATCAGAGCTGCAGCGCGATGCACCGCCCGGCGGAGCCGCTCGTAGGTGCCGCAACGGCAGATGTTGGTGAGGTTGGCGTCGATCTCGGCGTCGGTCGGGTTCGGATTGGTCTTGAGATAGGCCGCCGTCGCCATGATCTGGCCGGACTGACAGTAGCCGCACTGCGGCACTTGCTCGGTCAGCCACGCCTGCTGCACCGGATGGGCGCTGTCGGGCGAGAGCCCCTCGATGGTGGTGATCTCGGCGCCCTCGACGCTGCTGATCTGCACCGAGCAGGAGCGCATCGCCTGTCCGTTGACGTGCACGGTGCAGGCGCCGCATTGGGCGATGCCGCAGCCGAATTTCGTTCCCGTCAGCCCGATCTCCTCGCGCAAGACCCAGAGGAGCGGAGTTTCGCCCTCGACATCGAGCTGATGCGAGGTGCCGTTCACCTTGATGTTGATCATAATGTGGTTCCGCCGATGATGTGGTTCAGCGATTGTTTCTGCGCGCCCGCTCTGCCGGCGGCCGGCCGGCGCAAAACCGGACCGCCCTGTGAATTGCGCCAAACTAGCACGCCCGGGATCGGCAGCCTAGCGGCTCAAAGCTTGGAGCGCACCGCATTCACGGCACGTCGGGACTCATGCGCCAGCCGGTGATCCTGGACTGGATGATTTCGAAGCAAATCAAGGATGACTCTTCTGCGCACATACGCAAATTGCTCACGTCGTGGTCCAAGGCCACCAAGACGCCCCGTTCGGCAACCGTTCACATCATCAGGGTTTCCGGTAGCCCGGATCGATGAGCTCGAACCGGGTCGAGCTTTCGAACTGGCCCGACGTGTAGTCGCCGGTCGCCGGGTCGATGTCGCTCTGGCCGGGCTTGCGCAGGAAGCGCGCCTCCAGCGTCATCCGCCGCTCCGGTGTGACCTTCTCGCAGTGCTGCTTGATGAAGATGCCGCCGACCGGGGTCTCGCCGGGCTCCGCGGCCAAATCCGTGCAGGTCCAGCCGGCCGGATCGTAATGATTGATGATGGCGAGGCGCAAGAGATGCGCCATGCGCCGTTCGAGCGGCGTGGCGCGCGGGTCGCTGATGAAGCGCAGCCCCCGCAACACGCCGTCGTCGGCGAACAGCACGGACAGGATGACGGGATGGCCGGCGACCCGCGTTCCGGTCCGCCCGCCGGCGTAGAGCGGATCGTCGATGGCGCGGCCGACGAACTCGTCCTCGTCATCGAAGCGGGCATAGACCTCGTGCAGGCCGCTCGCCTCGGCGCGGCAGGCTCCGAACCCCGTCCAACCGTCGAGCCGCTGGCGCGGCGGGCCGCCATTGCTGCCGCAGGCCAGCTCGCCGAAACCGTCCATGGTCATGGACGGCGCCTGGAGGCCGAGCTTGAGGCCGTGGATTTCGCCGGGGTCGGGCCCCTGCGCGCGCGCCGGCAGGCCGGCGAGCAAGAGGATCGATGCGACAACAACAATGCCGACAGCGCGCCGAATCCCTCCCCCTGAAAGGGGGAGGTATGGCGGAGAGCGCCGTGGTTCCATCACAGCGAAAAGACGTACAGCATGGACGCCGTCGAGGTGTTCTTGAGCTCGGGCGAATCCTGCCAGACTGCAGCGGTCTGCTTGGAGCCCATCAGCACCGCGATGTATTGCTTGCCGTTGACCGAATAAGTGATCGGCGGCGCGTTGATGCCGGTGCCCGCGTTGAAGCTCCAGACCTCCTGCAAAGTCCGCGCGTCATAGGCATAGAGCGTGCCGTCGAGCTGGCCGATAAAGACCAGGTTGCCGGCAGTCGCGAGCACGCCCCCGTAGTTCGGATAGGTCATCTTGACCGAGGCCTTGATCTCGCCGGTGGTCGGGTCGACCGATTTGAGGCTGCCGTAGCGGCGCGGCTGCAGATTCTTGGTCTGGCCGCCGCCGAACCGCTCGCGCGGCTTCACGGTGCCGCCCTGGTCCACGAAGCTCTGCTGCTCCGCGTTGATGATCGAGTCGCAGCCTTCGGTGGACGGAATGAAGAGCAGGCCGAGCTCGGGATTGTAGGCGGACGGCTCCCAGTTCTTGCCGCCGTTGTGGGACGGACAGGTCTTGGAGGGCGCCTCCCCGCGCATGCCATGGCTGCCCGGGGCATAGACCTGGACATCCTTGGTCGGATCGTAGTTGAGGGGCTTGCCGGTCTTGGGATCAAGCCCGGGCGTCCAGGTCAGCTCGTCGACATATTGCTTGCCGGCGACGAACGAGCCGTTGGTGCGGTCGAGCGCATAGTAGAAGCCGTTGCGGGCCGCGTGCACGACGAGCTTGCGATCCTGGCCGTTGACCTTGGCGTTGATGATCGGGTGCTCGGAGATTTCATCGAAGTCGTAGGGGTCGTTGGGAGTGTATTGGAAACCCCACTTGATTTGGCCGTTGGCCGGATTGAGCGCGAGCACGCTCGCCGCCCACTTGTTGTCGCCGGGCCGGTACTGGGGATCATAATCGGGCCCGGCATTACCGACGCCCTGATAGATCGTGTCGGTATCGCGGTCGTAGGTCGCGGTCTCCCAGATCGAGCCGCCGCCGTGCTGCCAGCGCTCCTGGCCGTCCTTCCAGGTCTCGTTGCCGGGCTCGCCCTTGCCCGGGATCGTGAAGGTGCGCCAGAGCTGCTGGCCGGTGTTGAGGTCGGTGCCGTCGATATAGCCGCGGATGCCGTACTCGCCGCCCGCGGCGCCGACGATCGCCACGTCGCGCACCACCAGGGGCGCCAGCGTCAGCGTCTCGCCCAGTGCCGGATCGGCGATCTTGCGTTCCCACACCTTCTCGCCGGTCGCCTTGTCCAGCGCGAACAGCCGGCCATCGAGCGAGATCGAGATCACCTTGTCCTTCCACAAGGCGACGCCGCGGTTGTTGACCCCGCAGCAGGCGACGTCACCGGCCCAGGCTTTGTCGGTGCCCGGATCGAACTTCCAGCGGAAGGTACCCTTCTTGCTGTTGGAGACGTCGATGGCATAGACGGTGCCCCAGCCGTCCGGGACATACATCATGCCATCCTCGACGATCGGAGTGGCTTCGAGATCGCCGAACTTGTAGCGGGTGCCGCCGCCTTCGAAGCCGCCCAGCGCGACCGTGAACGCGACCTTCAGGTTCTTGACCGTGTCGGTATTGATCTCCTTGAGCTGGGAGAACCGGTGCCCCTGGTAATTGCCATGATGCAGCAGCCAGTTCTGCGGCTCCGTGTCGGCGGCGAGCGCGCGCTCGAACGTCATGTCGGCCGCCCGCACCGGCGTGAGCGCGGTGGCGACCAGGAGCGAGCTCATCAGGGTGCCGGCCAGCGACAGCGTCCGCATTGTTCGCATCGTTCTCATTTCACGTCCTCCCTTGTCTCTCGTTGCCGATCGATGTCGGCGTTTGCCAATTCACTTGTTGCAGCCTGTCAGGTCCTTCTCGTCGATCGAAAAGATTTGCCCCACTTCGACCTTGACGTCGCGGACCATGCAAGTCCGCCCCTCGAGGTCGGTGAACTTGACGTCGTAGCTGCCCGAATTTACGCCAGTGATACGCAGGCGTTCATCGGGGTCGACCACCCCGTCCTTGTCGTTCTTGGCCTGGTTGGGGCCCCAATTGGTGGTGCCGGGGGGCGCCAGGTAGAATTCGGAAATCCGCCCATGGGTCAGGTTCCAGAACCGCGTCGGCCGGTCCTGGGAGAGCGCGACCGATGACGCGAGCGTCAGCCCGAAAATGAGGAAAACTACTCGGTGCATGGTTTATCCCCGGACTTTGCGATATCGGAGCGCTACACTATCGCCCTTCCGGCACCGACGGAAGCGCCGGCGCAAAGCTTGACAGCCCCCCCGCCTGCGGCACTATCTGACCCTTGATCTTATCCCTGGCGACCAACCTTGAGAGCAGATGCGCCGGCCATGAGCGTGCAAGTCCTCGAGCGAGAATTCCCCAACGACCATCTGCCGCTGCTGCGCTGGCTGATGTTCACCGGCGTCTGCGCCTTCGGCTTCGTCCTGATCTGGTACTACGGCTTGTTCCACCTGATGCTGGTGAGCGACAAGACCTACATTTCCAGCATCATCGTGGTGCTCTACGCCGCCACCTGCGTCCATTGCTTCGTGCGCACGGTGGCGATCTCGCGGGAGTCGGACCGGGCCCATCGGGTTCTGTCCCTGGTCAGCGCCGGCGGGCCGCATCTGCGGGTGGCCGGAGAGGACGTGCTGGCGCCCGACGGGACCAAGCTGCCGCGCGGGCATATCACCGCCCATATCCGCAACATCATCCTCAAGGCCGGCCTGCAGGGCGGCCGCATCGACCAGACCCTGCTGCTGCGCGGCCTCGCCGATGCGCTACGCGGGCCCAATCAGCTCGGATCGTTCGCCAGCGATTCGCTGATGAAGCTCGGCCTCCTGGGCACCATCATCGGCTTCATCCTGATGCTGGCGCCGATTGCCGGGCTCGACGCCGCGGACCACGCCTCGATGAAGCTCTCCATGGGCCTGATGAGCGACGGCATGGCGGTCGCCATGTACACCACGCTCGCGGGCCTCATCGGCTCGATCCTGGTGCAGACGCAGTACTACATGCTCGACGAGGCGACCGCGAAGCTGTTCGCGCTCGCCACCGACCTGACCGAGGTGTTCGTCGTATCCGCGCTCGAGCGAGCGCAGGATGGATAGCTTCGGCAATTATCCGCGCGAACGGCCGTTCGATCCTTTCAGCGTGATGCTGTTCAAGGCGCTGCAGGTGGTGGCGTTCCTGTTCTTCCTCGCGCTCCTGGTCATGAATCCGGAGGCCAAGCAGGGCAAGATTGACACCAAGGCCGAATTCATCGTCACGATGACCTGGCCCGACAACCATCCCGACGACATCGATCTCTATGTCGAGGATCCGCTCGGCAACATCGTCTGGTATCACACCCGCGAGGCCGGGTTCATGGTGCTCGACCGCGACGACCGCGGCGGCATCAACAACAGCATCATGGTGAACGGCAAGCGCATCATGAGCCCGATCCGCGAGGAGACGGTCAGCATTCGCGGCATCGTGGCCGGCGAATACACGGTCAACGTCCAGTACTATCTCGCCGTCCAGAAGGCGCCGGTGCCGGTCTCGGTCAAGGTCGAAAAGATCAATCCGATGGTCGAGGTCATTCATTACGATACGATCACGCTCGATCACGCCGGGCAGGAAAAGACCGCATTGCGCTTCCGGGTTGCCGAGGACGGCAGCGTCACCGACATCAGCCACGCCGAAAAGTCGCTGGTCCAATTGACCCGCAGCGTGCGCCGCAACGGCGGCGGAAAATGAATGCAGCATTGCGGTCGCATTGCCGGACGGCGAACCGGCTTCCACTGCGCGCGGCAATGCTCTAGGTAGTGCCGATGACCGCGACCCTGATCGCCATTTCCGCCGCCTATGTGGTGATGGGCGTGCTGCTCTTATCGGTCGGCCTCACCTCGCCGATCCGGTGGTGGGTGAAGGCCGCCGCCATCACGGTGACCTCGCTGTTTTTCATCGAGGTCTTCTTTGCCACCAAGGGCCTGCTCGGCTGGCCGGGCACTGGACGGCTGCCGGCCCGCTTCCAATTGCTGTGGACGCGCGTGGTCGAGCCGGACCCGAAGAGCCACGATACCGGCTCGATCTTCCTGTGGGTCGAGGCGGTCGACGAGAACAATGTCCCGACCGGCACGCCGCGCTCCTATCGGTTGCCCTATTCGAAGCCGTTGGCGGAAAAGTCCCTCAAGGCGCGCGACGAGATCATGTCGGGCAATCCGCAGGAAGGCACCGCCGAGGATCTCGCCGAAAATGAGACGCCACCGGGAACCATGGCGAACGTTCCGGAGAACTTGACGACGACGCAGGCCCCGATCGCCAACAATATCGACTTGAGCCTGCTGCAGGCCTTGCAACAGGCGCAGAACGTGGAGTTCAAGCCGATGTCGGGTCCCCTGCTGCCGCCGAAAGGGCCGTAGCCTGCTGCGCCATCACTCGCGCGCCGCGGCGGGGCCGGTCATGGCCAGGAACGCCTCCTCGATGGTCGCGGCTCCGGAGGTCGCGATCAGCTGCGACGGCGTGGTATCGGTGAGCACCTTGCCGCGATGCAGGACAATGACCCGGTCGGCATCCGGCACCTCGTCGCACAGATGCGTCGCCCACAGGATTGCGACCTGCCGCTCCCGCCGCATGGCCAGGAGCTGCTTGAGCAGATCGCCGCGGCTTGCCGGGTCGAGCCCGACCGTGGGCTCGTCCATCAGCAGCAACTGCGGCTGGTGCAGGAGCGCGCGCGCGAGCTCGACCCGCCGGCGATTGCCGCCGCTCAATTGCGCGGTCTTGTCGTGGGCGCGCTCCTTGAGGCCAAGCTGCGCAAGCTCCTCCTCGATCCGCCGCAGCGCGGTCGCCCGCGGCATGCCGTGCAGCCCGGCGTGGAACAGGAGATTGGCGGTCACCGACAGCTCGAGGTCGAGCGTGGGCTGCTGAAACACGATGCCGAGCCCGGCCAGCGCCGGAACCGGATCGCGCGACATGTCATGCCCCATCACCTCGATGCGGCCGGAATCGGCGGTGAACAGGCCGGAAAGCAGCTGGAACAAGGTGGACTTTCCGGCTCCGTTGGGCCCGAGCAAGGCGATGAACTCGCCCGCCTGCGCGCGCAAGCTCACGCCATCGACGGCCCGGATCGGCCCATAGGTCTTGACGACATTGTCCAGAAGCAGCGCAGGCGCCTGCTTTTCCGGGTCGGCGCGTTGGTCGGTCACCATTACCCCTCGATCCCTGTTCCCCTTGGATTTTCTCTGGATTTACGCTGGCTTTACTCTCGATGCGACCTTGGCAACGCCCGCCCCCGTCCGGCTCCCGTCCGGCTTGCCCGACCGCTCTGATCAGCGCTACGCTGGCAGCAACATCCCGCCTCCGCAAGCATAAGAGAAACCGTCCGTGATCCTTCGACAGTCGTGTTTGGCCATGATCCCGCTTGCCGCGGTCCTTGCGCTCGCCCCGGCGCCGGCCTGGCCCAAGGATACCGGCCTCATCTTCGTCAGCAACGAGAAGACCAACAATCTCATCGTCATCGATCCGAAGTCCTACCAGATCGTGAAGGATATCAAGGTGGCGCGCCGCCCGCGCGACATGCATTTCAATGCCGATCACAGCAAGCTCTATGTCGCCTGCGGGGACGACGACGTGATCGACATCGTCGACGTGGCCAAGCTCGAGGTCGTGGGGCGGATCAATACCGGGCCAAGCCCCGAGACCTTCGCCATGGACGAGAAGCGGCGCCGCATCTACGTCTCCAATGAGGAAGGCTCGTCGCTGTCGATCATCGACATGGACCAGAACATCACGGTCTTCGAGGTGCCGACCGGCGCCGAGCCGGAAGGCGTGATGGTCAGCGAGGACGGGGCGACCGTCTATGTGACCTCGGAGGTCGGCGACCTGGTCCATCAGGTCGATGCCGAAGGCGGATATGTGACGCAGGACGTCGTGGTGGGCACGCGCCCGCGTCGCTTTGCGGCGACGCCGGACCGCAAGCAGCTCTGGGTCTCGACCGAGCTGTCGGGCGAGGTCTATGTCATCGATCGGGAAAAATTCACCGTCGCCGGCAAGATCGAATTTCTGCCGCCCGGCATGCGCAAGACGGATGTGACGCCGGTCGGCCTCACCATGACCCGCGACGGCAAGACCGCCTATGTCACGCTCGGACACGCCGCCCATGTGGCGGTGGTCGACGTGCCGACCCGCAAGGTCGAGGCCTATATCCTGGTCGGCAAGCGCTCGTGGGGAATTACCCTCTCCAAGGATGAGAGCAAGCTCTACGTTGCCAACGGCTTCGGCGACGACATCACCATCATCGACGTGAAAAGCCGGAAAGCGACGATCTCGATTCCGGTCGGCCGCATTCCCTGGGGCGTGGTGATCGATGAGTAGGTCCCGCGAGATTTTTGGGCTGTTGCCTCTCGGCGCCCTCGGCGCCTTCCCTCCCCCCTTGTGGGGGAGGGTTAGGGAGGGGGGTCGTGCAATTTTGCACCGTCGGTGCAACATCTCACGACCCCCACCCCCGACCCCTCCCCACAAGGGGGAGGGGAGTCACGCGCGGCACCTCGCGTATGCAATTTGCAGCGCGATCATCTTGGCAGGCGCCGCCACCACCCTGATGGCGCAGCCCGCGCCGCCGCCGGCGCAACAGGCGCAGCAACCGCAACAGAAGCTGACCATCGGCTTTGTCGAGATCGAAGGCGATCCGCGCTACGAGCCGATCAGGGGATTCGAGCGGCTGATCCTCAAGACGCGCGAGCATCCGTTCGCGGGCGCGGAGGTCGGCATCGACGAGGCGGCGGCGCTCACCCGCGTACTCAAGACCGACTTCGTGCTCGAACGGATCACGGTCAAGTCGGCGGACGCGGTCGCGCCCGCCGCGCAGCAGGCGCTGGAAGGACGCAACATCCATTTCTTCCTGGTCGACGCGCCGGCGCCGGCGTTCAAGCCGCTGGCGGCGGCGGTTCGCGGCCGCGACGCGCTCGTGTTCAATGTGAGCGCGGCCGACGATTCGCTGCGCCGCGAGCTTTGCGCAGCGGAGCTCGTGCACACAATGCCGAGCCGCGCGATGCTCATGGACGGCCTGCTGCAGTATCTGGTGTCGAAGAAGTGGCGTGATCTTCTGGTCTTGCAGGGGCCTGCCGCCGCCGATGAGATGCAGAGCAAGGCATTCGAGAATTCGGCGAAGAAATTCGGCGCCCGCATCGTGGCGCACCAGAACTTCAAGGCCGGCACCGACCCGCGCGAGCGCGAGCAGAACGACCCGGCGCTCATCACCGCCGTCAACCGCGACTACGACGTCGTGTTCGTGGCCGATGAGGCCTTCGATTTCGTGCGCCAGGTGCCCTATCACACGGTCCGCCCGCGGCCGATCGTCGGCAGCATCGACCTCGAGCCCGTCGCCTGGCACTGGACCTGGGAGCACAACGGCGCCCCGCAGGTCAATTCGCGTTTCGAGAAGCGCGCCGGCGGCCGCCACATGGAGGGCACCGACTGGGCGGCCTGGATCGCCGTCAAGATGATCGTGCAATCCGCCTTGCGCACCCGCTCGGTCGATTTCGCGGCGCAGCGGAAATTCATTCTCGGCGACGCCACCTTCGATGGCGACAAGGGTCTTGCGGTCGGGGTGCGGCCCTGGGACCATCAGGTGCGGCAGGCGGTGATGCTGGCCGCGCCCTATGCGGTGGTCGCGAGCGCACCGGTGGAGGGCTTCCTGCACCGCACCAACGAGCTCGACACGCTCGGCGACGACGAGCCCGAGACGCCCTGCCATCTCAACAAATGAGGCGCTTTCCGGTCCATCTCGCGCCTGGCGCGTTGGACTTCTACGCTTCGACGGTCGGTGGGCGGAAAAGCGCACTACGTTGCGTATCTCGTACGGTGCGCTGAAGTTAGGCTAACACCAAAGCAACCAGATGGGCAGCAATTGGCCTCGGCAGCAAGTTACGCATCAGAAAGTGTCGGGAGCGTTCCAAGTGATCGAGCATTTCGTTACCAACCAAGATTGAGGCGCTTCAGCTTCCTTCATGATCGTCGGATCGTGGAGGCCACGGAAAAATCGCCCCATAT
>DASXXS010000169.1:0-1672 GCA_036502925.1 Xanthobacteraceae bacterium | reverse complement strand
TCGGGGTTCCTCCGCCAGGACCCCCACCCATCGTCACAAGAATCGAGAGAACCACCAAAATCGAGAGAATCGAATTGGCGATCGACTCTATCCAAGGGTACGATCTTATCAAGCCGATACCCGTGCTGATCGAATCCTTGGGCGACAAGGTGTTTGTCGCCGAAGCACCTGACTTGAATCTCTCAACAACAGGAAACAGCGTAGGCGGCGCCTTCCTTCTATTGAAAGAACAGATCATCACAACCTATGAGGGCGATCGCAGCAAGAAAGGACCCGACCCGCAGCGCACGCGGCAGCTTGCGGCAATGGAACAGTATATCGGCAAGCCGCGACGGCATTGGTTTTAGACCTGGAGAGGGGCGTGCGGTATCAGACACTCGCCGGGTGTGCAGCTGGCAACTCCCGTTCTTCGGCAATCGGCGGTTTTGTCGGAATCGGGAGAGTGCTGCCGGCAGCGGCCCAAGCGGGTGTTCGCCACACCAGCGCGTCGAAACTGCCGCAATGCGGACAGAGCGACCTCCATTCGAGGCTTTCTCCGCCACAAGTGGCGCAGACATAGCGTGGGTCAGGCATTGCAGTGACGGCGCGGTCGAGCCATTGGCGCGACGCCAGACCGACACCATGTTCCGCTTCCTCGAGGCGCGCCATCATCAGGCACAGTCTTGGCGTCGGGCCCGCCAGGATGGTGTCTTCGTAAGGGTCGGTCGTTATGGCAAAGGGAGCGGGGTTTGGCAATCTCGCGATAAAGGGCGCCGCTGGCGCGCTCAGGGCTTGATCGAGGTGGCGGCGCGCCTCGCCCCATAGTTGCGCGTCGAGCGCCGCTTCCGCCACGGCGAGATGAGTTTCTCGCGCATTGGGGTTCTGCGTCGCCAGCCGCTCAAAGCTCTTCAACCTATCGAGGGGTGGCGCGCCGTCGTGGATTGCGCCGTAAACCTGTGCGAGATCCGGATGGGGAATTGTTCGCCAGGCGCGTTCGATAGCTTTTGCAGCAGGTCCCGGGCGGCGATCCTCGAGCAGCGCTCGGGCGTGATGTGCTGCCGGAGCGGCAAGGTCCGGCGTCAGCGCCTGGGCCTGGGCCGCCAAATTTCGTCGGCGGGCCCGCTCGCCGCTGGCCGGCGCGGCAAGGCTGAGCTCGTAAAGGATCACACCGCGATGATGCCGGGCGCGCTCGCGCGGGATGATCCGGCGCTTGACCGCTTGCGCCAGCGTCTCTAGGGCCGCCTCCCATCGCCCTTCGCGTGCTTCGAGCCCGAACAGGCTCTCGACCACCCAGGTGGTATCCGGACGCAAAGTGGCGGCGCGCTCGGTCAGGCGCAGCGCCGTCCCTCGGTCGCCGGCGCGCAGTGCCTGGTTGAGGAGACCGCGAAGTCCGAGAAACTCCATCTCGGGGCGGTCGAGCATCGCCGTGAAGAACTTTTTGGCCGCCGTCTCGTCGCCCCCGAGCTGGGCCGCCTGGGCCGAGAGGAGCAAGGTCAATGGCGGGTCGGCGAGCAGCGCATCGGCCCGGCGAGCGCAACGTTGCGCCTCCTGCGGATCACCGGCTGCAACTGCAACCATGCCCCGGGTCAGCGCACGGTAACCGGCGCGCCGGCGGCGCTCGCGGCGGTGCCGCAGAAATGCACGGGGGCTGCCGAGGATCAGCGACACGAGCCAGAAGAGCAGAGCAATCGCC
>DASXXS010000168.1:0-3589 GCA_036502925.1 Xanthobacteraceae bacterium | reverse complement strand
CAGATTGCCATCGCTCAGCGCGCCGCCGTAGAGAATCAGCGCGTGATCGAGCAGCGAGCCATCGCCGTCCGGCGTGGAGCGCAGCTTGTCGAGATAGTAAGCCAGCATCTTGGTATGGAAGATGTTGATCTGAATGACCTTGGCGATCTTCTCAGGATCGCCCTGGTGATGCGTCACGGAATGATGAGCGTCGCCAAATCCCACCTCGGGATAGGCGCGGCCACTCATCTCGTGACCGACCTGGAATGTGCAGACGCGCGTCATGTCGGTCTGCCAGGCGAGGACCATGAGATCGGCCATCAGCTTGTAGTAGTCCGAGAACACCGGCGGGATGCCGACGGGGCCCGCGGTCGGCGGCACGTCGTGGTCGCCTTGCGCCTGCGCCAGCTGCATGCGCCGCTCGACGTCGCGCACCGCCTCCAGGTACTGGTCGATCTTGCCGCGGTCCGGGCCGCCGAGCTTCCCGCGCAGCCGCCTGACGTCCTCGGTGACGGCGTCGAGAATGCTGCGGTCTTCCCGCCTCAGCGCCAAACGCGTCTTCACATCGGTACCGCCGGCGTCGCCGAAAAGACGCTCGAATATGGCGCGTGGCCGGTTCTCCATCGGCAGAGGCGTGGTGTCGTTGCGCCAGGAGACCGTATTGTAATAGGCGCAGCCATAGGCGGACTCGCAGGCGCCGACCACCTCCGCCGACTCCAAGCCGACCTCGAGCGAGGCGAGCTGGGTGTATTTGCCGAATTCCCGCGCCGCGAGCTGGTCGACGGAGATGCCGGCGTGCAAGTCCGCGCCGGAGGTCATCTTCGCGTGTGCGCCCGTCAGCCAGGCGGTGCAAGCGCGTGGATGATCGCCGCCCACTTCAAACGGGAGGCCCTTGGATTGGCCTTGATCCAGTCCGCTCACCACCAGCATGCGGTCGCGGAATTGGGCGAGCGGTTCGAGAATCGGGGTCAGGGCGAAGCCGGCGCCCTCGGTTGCGGGCGTCCACTTGTCCATCATGATCCCATTGGGGACCTCGATAAACGACATGCGGATCGGCCGTGAGGTTGCGGCGGCGAAGGCCGGAGTCATGGCATCCAGCACCGGCAAGGCGAGGGCCGCGCCGGTCCCGCGCAAGAAGGCGCGGCGGGGAATTGATTTCCTAGAGATCACCATCGCTCACCCTCCTCATCTGAAACGGCGCGCTCTGGACGATGCCGAGAATAATGGATGACCAGCGCTGGTCGTCCGCGGCAGCCTCGCGCACGATCTTGCGAAGAACCGGGCGGTCGTACTGCTCCAGGCCGCGACCCAGGGCATAGGTCAGGAGCCGCTCGGTGAAGGTCTCCACGAACAGGTCGCGTTTGCTCAGCAAGACATCGCGCAAGCCCGCCGGCCCGTCGAACTTGGTGCCATCAGGCAGAACACCGGAGGAATCGATCGGTCCGGTCCCGGGCCCGGTGGAGTCGCGCCACCTGCCAAGTCCGTCGAAGTTCTCCAGCGAAAAGCCGAGCGGGTCCATCATCCGGTGGCAAACCGCGCAGGCCGGATTGGCCCGGTGCTGTTCCATGCGTTGGCGCATGGTCATCGTCTTGGTGCTGGCATCGTCCTTCAATGACGGAACATTGGGCGGCGGCGGCGGCGGCGGCGTGCCCAAGAGCTGCTCCAGCACCCACTTTCCGCGTATCGTCGGCGCCGTCCGATTGGGATAGGAGGTCACCGCCAATATGCTGGCCTGTCCGAGCAGGCCCCGCCGGTTCGGGTCGCGCACCGCGATGCGGCGAAACTCGTTGCCGTAAATGTCCTTGATACCGTAATGCTCGGCCAGGCGCTCATTGACGAAGGTGTAATCCGTATTCAGCAAATCGGCGACGCTGCGATCCTCGCGCAGCGTGCTTTCGATCAGGAGTTCGGTTTCCCGCGCAAGCGCCAGGCGCAAATTCTCGTCGAAATTCGGGAAGGCCGCCGGATCCGGCTGCATCCGTGCGATATTGCGCAAGAACAGCCATTGGCCGGAGAAATTCTTCACCAGCGCCTGCGAGCGCGGATCGGCCAGCATGCGCCGGACTTGGCCCACCAGGACTGACTGGTCGCTGAGCTCTCCGCGCTCGGCAACCGCCAGCAGCTTGTCGTCGGGAATGCTGCTCCACAGGAAGAAGGACAGGCGCGATGCAAGCTCGACGTCGCTGATCCGGTGCACGCTCCCCCGCGCCGCGTCCGACGGATCGAACTCCATACGGAAAATAAATTCGGGCGACACCAAAATCTTCTGCAATGCCAATCTCACGCCCGCCTTGAAACCGCCGCTCTCTGCGCCCTCGCGGTAAAGCGCGAGCAGCGGCGGCAGATCGTCCGCGGTAATCGGCCGCCGATAGGCGCGGTGCGCGAGGCTGGAGATGATCTGTTCGGCGCAAGCCGGCTCCTCGGCGCGCACGGCCGGATGGCAGAGGAAAATCCGCTCGCGGCTGGGTGTCGCGCCCGGCCCTTGCACATCGTACGGGCCGGCAACCGAAATGCTGCCCACGCCTTCGAAGAAGGCGGTCTCACGGTTGTTCGGCAGAATGCCTTCCGGCATCACCGTATCTTTCAGGAAAGTTGCAACCAGTGCCCGCGTGCCCGCCTTCACCGGCACGCGCACCTTGAGATGCGAATCCGGGTCGCGTCCGGTGCCGTGCACCAGCTCGCCCGCACGCGGATCAGCCGCGATGGTGAAGAGCTCAAGCCTTTGACCGTCGAGCCTTAGATCGAGCTTGCGCTCGCGCCCGAGACCCAAGAACTCATCGTATCTGCCCGTCTGCAGGCCCACCGAAATCTCGTATTCGCCGTCCACCGGGAACAGGTGACGAATCGAGGTGCCGCCGCGCGAGCCGAGCGGCATGGCTTCGCTCATGCGATCGCTCTGTATGAGCCCGTGCGGAATGACATAGGTCTGATAGGACGCCGGTAGCGTGGTATCGCCCACGGCCAGCCGGCTGATCTTGCTTGCCGCCGAAAGGTAGCGCTCCAGCAGCAGGGGCGATACGTTCAACACGTCCCCGATATTGTCGAAGCCGTAGCCGATGTCGTCCGCCGGCAGCAGCTCCGCGACGTCGATCTCGAGCGCCAGCAAATCGCGAATGGCATTGCCGTACTCCGCCCGGTTGAGGCGATGGAGCGTTGGGCGTCCGGGGTTGGGTTTCAGCTGCGCCAGGCGATCGCGTTCGGTCTCGATATACTTGACGAGGGCCTCGTAGGTGGCCGCGTCAGGCCGCGGCATTCCGGCCGGCGGCATCTCGCGGTTGCGCAGCTTGCGCAACAGCTTCTCCCAAATGGCCCCGTTGTCCTCGAGATTGCCGATGTCCAAGGCCTGCAGGTTCAGTCCTGCCGGTGGCGTAGGACCGCTATGGCAGACGATGCAATATTGATCCAATGTCGCGCGATGGATGGTGGCGGCCGCGGAGGCGGGATTTTCCGCCGGCAGCGCCGCGGCCGGCAAGAAAGTCGCCCCCGCAAGTACCATGCCGATCGCGGCCAGCGCTCGGGTTCGAATCATTCGTCGCTCCCACGCCCAAAGCAAGTCGCATGACAAAGGCAGGCTACGCTGATGCAGGCTTCCTCGCAAGCCGAGGTCGGC
>DASXXS010000167.1:0-13683 GCA_036502925.1 Xanthobacteraceae bacterium | reverse complement strand
CTCGCCCCCATCTCGGCCCTGACCTCCGCGCGCAACGCGTCGATCGAGATGAGGCCTTTGGGGGTTTCCACGTGCCAGAAGGCCCAGCCGTTGCAGGCGTCGAGCCCCTGCGCCAGCGCGCCGATGCGGTGGATCGAGCCGACGCTCTCGCCATAAGGGCGTTCACGCCCGTCTTCGCGGGCCATGAGCGTGATGGCGCCGTCGGCGCGCACCAGGGCGCGATGCCGGCGCTTGGCGTCGACCAGCCGGGCGCCGGCCGCGAGCAGGCCGCGCTCGATCAGCGAGGCGAACGGCACCCGCGGCGCCTCGCGCGCGGTCATGAACGGGGCGAGGCTCGCGGCCGGAAGCGGCTGCGTCGCGGCGATGCGTTGCTCGGCTGCCGCCGCATAATCCGGATCGCGTTCCACGCCGATGAAACGGCGGCCGAGCCGCTTGGCGACGCTGCCGGTCGTGCCGGTCCCGCAGAACGGATCGAGCACCAGATCGTCGGGCCGCGAGGACGCAAGAATCACGCGCGCCAACAGCGTCTCGGGCTTTTGCGTGGGATGCAGCTTCTTGCCGTCCGCGGTCTTGAGCCGTTCCTCGCCGGTGCACAGCGGCAGCGTCCAGTCGGAGCGCATCTGCACATCGTCGTTGCCGGCCTTGAGGGCTTCGTAGTTGAACGTATAGGACTTGGCGTCCGCCCCGCGCGCGGCCCAGATCATGGTCTCGTGCGCATTGGTGAAGCGGCGGCCGCGAAAGTTCGGCATCGGATTGGACTTGCGCCAGATCACGTCGTTGAGGATCCAGAAGCCGATATCCTGCAGGATCGCTCCGACCCGAAAAATGTTGTGATAGGAGCCGATCACCCAAAGCGTGGCGGAAGGCTTCATCACGCGCCGGGCGGCCATGAGCCAGGCGCGGGTGAAGTCGTCGTAGGCCGCAAAGCTCGAGAATTTGTCCCAGTCGTCATCGACCGCATCGACGCGGGAATCGTCGGGACGCTTGAGATCGCCGCGCAATTGCAGATTATAGGGCGGGTCGGCGAACACCAGGTCGACGCTGTCCGCCGCCAGCTTCGACATCGCCGCGACACAGTCGCCGACCAGGATCCGGTGGCAATCGACGGACTCATAAATTGCGCGGGGCGCCCTGCTGGACGCCCCGCGACGCGATACGACCATGATCCAGAACTCTGAACTCAGGCGACGCTGTCGGCGACGCGGGACCTACAACCGACGAAACGCATGATGGCCGGCCACGGTAAAAATACACTTAATCCAGCCGCAGTTTGCGCTAGCCAGGGTTTGCCGAGCACCTATATCGAATGGAATCGATCGACCGGGCGTGTCGGCGGCTGTCGCGCGATCGAAGCCAGGAGATTGCAACATGCGCTTGGATGACCTCCCGGAAAGCAGCAATGTCGAGGACCGGCGCGAGGAGGGCGGCGGCTTCGGTGGATTTGGCGGCCTGCCGGGCGGCCGCGGCGGGCTGGGCATCGGCACCATCGTGGTGCTGGGGCTGGTCGGCTGGGCGCTCGGCATCGATCCGCGGCTTCTCATCGGCGGCGCCGAGGTGGTATCGGGCGGCAGTCCCTACGAAACGCAAGCGCCGGTGCGCAACCGTCCAACCGGCGTGCCCCAGGACGAGATGGGCCGCGAGGTGTCGAAGATCCTCGGCAGCACCGAAGTCGTGTGGAAGGACATTTTCGCCAGGGATGGCAAGACGTATCGGGCGCCGACGCTGGTCATGTACAGCGGCTCGACCGAGGCGCGCTGCGGCGCGGCGCAGAGCGCCATGGGGCCGTTCTATTGCCCGCTCGACGAAAAGGTATATCTCGATACCTCGTTCTTCCGCGAGCTGCAGACCCGCTTCCACGGTTGCGATGCCGGCAGCAGATCGTGCCTGTTCGCGCAAGCCTATGTGATCGCGCACGAGGTCGGTCATCACGTGCAGAAGCTGCTCGGCATCCTGCCGCGCGTGCAGCAGCAACAGCAGGCGGCGCAGGGCAAGGCGGCGGCCAACCATTTGCAGGTGGAGGTCGAGCTGCAGGCCGACTGCTTGGCGGGCGTGTGGGCGAACCGTTCGCAAGAGCGCTGGAAGGACCTGGAGCCCGGCGATGTCGATGCGGCGTTGCGCACGGCCTCGGCGATCGGCGACGACACCCTGCAGCGGGCGCAGGGCCGAGTGGTGCCGGATTCGTTCACCCACGGCACCTCCGCGCAGCGTCAGCGCTGGTTCAATTCGGGTTTCAAGGGCGGCACCGTGGCCAGCTGCAACACGTTCGGCGCGAATCAGCTGTAGCCCGGATGGAGGCGGGTAGCGCCGCAATCCGGGACCGCCGGCCCCGCATTTCACTTCGTTCCATGCGGGCTACGGGCTAACATAAGTGTCATGGCCGGGATCGACGAGAGCAGACAATTCCTGCCGCTGCGAATTGCGGTGCTGACCGTATCGGACACCCGCGCGCTCGCCGACGATAACTCGGGCGAGCTCCTGTCGGAGCGCATCAAGGCGGCCGGCCACCTGGTCGCCGGGCGCACAATCGTTCCCGATGACGCCGCCGCCATCCAGGCCCGCGTCAAGGAATGGATCGAGGCGCCCGCGGTCGATGTGATCATCACCACCGGCGGCACCGGCTTCACCGGCCGCGACGTGACCCCCGAAGCGGTCGAGCCGCTGTTCGAGAAACGCATGGAGGCGTTTGCGGTGCTCTTCCTGATGGTGAGCTTCCGCAAGATCGGCACTTCGGCGATCCAGACGCGCGCAACCGCGGGGGTGGCCGGCGCGACCTACATTTTCTGCCTGCCGGGCTCGCCCGGCGCCTGCCGGGACGCCTGGGACGAAATCCTCGTCCATCAGCTCGACTACCGCTATCGTCCCTGCAATTTCGTCGAGATCATGCCGCGGCTGGACGAGCACCTGCGGCGCCCCAAGGCGCAAGGCGCGACGGTTTAGAACGATCCAGTCCCCGCCATCATGGTCCGGCTGCGCAGCATGACGATGCGGCGGCGGCCCAGGCGGCGAAGGAATTTTCCTTCCGGATCGCCGTCTTCGCCGAGGTGGCCACCGAACCGCTCGTAGAGCTTCTTCGAGATCAGCAAGCCCTGCTGCGGGCGCGGCCGCGCTCCCAGCGTGGCGGCGATCAGCTCCAGTCCCTCCACGATGGCCGAACCGAGCGTGTCGGCTTCGAGCGTCCGCCGGAAAGCGGCCGCCCGCGTGTCCGCCCGCCCGCCCAGCTCTGCCTGCTCGATGAAACGCCGTGTTTCCTCGATCCAGGTCCAATCCGGCACCGCCCCCGGGCGCAGGAACAGAAGCCACGGCGCCCGCGCGCTCGCCGCCGCCTGCCGCAACCGATGGCCGAGCGGCTGCGGCATCACGTCGATGCGGCAGCCGGCGGCGTCGGCGATCATCGCGGTCGCGTCGCTCGAGCCGGCATCCGCCACGATCACTTCGCGCACGATGCCGGCGGTGGCACCGGGCACCAGCGCGGCCAGCGTCGGCACCAGGACGCGCTCCGCGTTCTCCGTGGCAATGACCACGCTCAGCATCAGAACTGGCCCCGATTCCCCGGCATCATTCCGCCTCGTGACGCTATCACGTCGGCGCTGGTCGCGACCCTCATTCGGCCGAAGCCGTGACCGAACGAGCGGTTGTTCTTGATTTGTTCCCTCCGCGGGCTTACATTGGAAGCATGTCCCGAGCCTCTGCAGCCCTGCGCCACCCAAGGCCGCCCGCAGCTCCGGCCGCCCCGCCAGCCGACCCGACCGGGGAAGCCGCGGTCGCGGCCGATCGGCGCAAGGGCCGCGGCGCGCAATCGAACGCCAGCGGCCGTTACGAGCCGCTCGCCCGCATCGCCTTCGACGACGGCTGGCAACCGCTCGACGACCTGCCGGCCTTCAAGACCAGCGTCACCGTCGATGCCACCCGTACCATCATCGCGCGCAACGATTCGCCCGACATTTCCTTCGACCGTTCCATCAATCCCTATCGCGGCTGCGAGCACGGCTGCGTCTATTGTTTTGCGCGCCCGACCCATGCCTATCTGGGGCTCTCGCCCGGCCTTGATTTCGAATCGAAGCTGTTCGTCAAGCCCGACGCTCCGCGCCTGCTCGAACGCGAATTGTCGGCCTCCGGCTACCAGCCGCGCACCATCGCGATCGGCACCAATACCGATCCCTATCAGCCGATCGAGCGCGAATACCGGGTGATGCGGGGCATTCTCGAGGTGCTCGAGCGCTGCGGCCATCCGGTCGGCATCGTCACCAAGTCGGCGCTGGTCTTGCGCGATCTCGACATTTTGGCGCGCATGGCGGAGCGCAACCTGGTCAAGGTCGCAGTGTCGGTGACGACGCTCGATCCGAAGCTGGCGCGCGTGATGGAACCGCGCGCCGCGACGCCTTCGCGGCGCCTGGAGGCGCTGCGGCAATTGGCGGCTGCCGGCGTGCCCACGGCCGTGATGGTGGCGCCGGTCATTCCCGCCATCAATGACAGCGAGATCGAGCGCATCCTCGATACCGCGGCCGCGCTCGGGGTGAAGGGAGCCGGCTATGTGCTGCTGCGGCTGCCGCTCGAAGTGCGCGATATTTTTCGCGAATGGCTGATGGCGAATTTCCCGGATCGCTATCGTCACGTCTTCAAGCTGATCCGCGACATGCGCGGCGGCAAGGATTACGACGCGACCTTCGGCAAGCGCATGACCGGATCGGGCCCGGTCGCCTGGATGATCGGGCGGCGGTTCGAGGCCGCGTGCGAGAAGCTCGGATTGAATGCCGGCACGACCAGGCTCACCACCGAGCACTTCTCCCCGCCGCACCGGGCGGCCGAGCAGCTCAGCCTGTTTTGAGGTATCCGAACATCGCGATTGACTAGCCGGCTCCGGCGCGCACCATCGCGCCAGCAACCGCGCTGTGAGTCGCGCCATGAGCCGCAAACCCGGGCCTGAGGTCCGCGCCGTCCGCCTTCCGCTCGGGGAGGACGCTGTCCGTCCGACCTTCCGGCGTGAACGCGCCGCCCTCAAACGCGGCGTCTGGCCGGTCGCCGGTTGCGACGAAGCGGGCCGCGGGCCGTTGGCCGGCCCGGTGGTCGCCGCCGCGGTCATTCTCGATCCCGGGCGCGTGCCCCGCGGCCTTGATGATTCCAAGAAGCTCAGCCCGCCGATGCGCGAAAAGCTCTACGCGGTGATCTGCGCCAGCGCCCATGTGGCGGTCGCCTTCGCGCCGCCGGCGCGCATCGACCGGGACAACATCCTGCGCGCCTCGCTGTGGGCGCTGGCGCGCGCGGTGGCGGCGTTGCCCATCGCGCCGCGGCTCGTCCTGGTCGACGGCCGCGACCGCATCGCCGCGCCCTGCGACTGCGAAGCGGTGGTGCACGGCGATGCCATCGTGGCCTCCATTGCGGCGGCCTCGATCGTCGCCAAGGTGACGCGCGACCGCCTGATGGCGCGGCTGGGCCTGGCGCATCCGGGCTATGGCTTCGAGCGTCACATGGGCTATAGCGTGCCCGAGCACTTCGCCGCGCTCGAGCGGCTCGGGCCGACGATCCATCATCGGCGCACTTTCGCGCCGGTCGCCGTCCATTATGACGACCTTGGCGCGGGACTGGGTGAGATCCCGCCGGGCTTGTTGCCTCCTGACCTCAGCGCCTGATTTCCGCGCGCTCAACGGACCTCGCCAGCGGATGCTTTACGTCTCTATCCTCGTGGAACTCCTGCGCGCGCGCCCGGCGTTGACGGTGTTGATTGCCGCCGGCGCGCAGGCCGCGGTCTGGACGCTCGTTCCCGCGCTGTTTTACGCAGGCCCACCCGGCAACCTTCCGGCCGTGCTCGCGGTCGGGCATGAGTTCCAGCTCGGCACCTATCTGGGGCCCCCGCTCGCCTTCTGGCTGGCCGAGGTCGCGTTCCGGATGACCGGCCGCAGCCTGTTTGCGATCTATGCCCTTTCTCAGATCTGCGTGGTCCTGACCTATTGGGCCGTCTTTCGGCTCGGCCGCGCCATCGTCGGCGCGCAACAGGCCGCGCTCGCGGTGCTGCTCATGGTCGGTGTTTCGACATTCACGGTGGCGACGCCGGAGTTCGGCCCGGTCGTCCTCACCATGCCGCTATGGGCGATGACGCTGCTGCACTATTGGCTGGCGGTCGCGGAGAAACGGCCCCGATACGCGATCGCGCTCGCGCTCGATGTCGGGCTCATTCTGCTCACCACCTATGCGGGCGTCGTGCTGATCGGCCTTCTGGTCCTGTTCACCTGCGTGAACGCGCGAACGCGGCCAATGCTGCGTTCCCCCAATCTTTGGCCGGCCGGTGCCGCCGCCGTCATGCTGTTGATTCCCCACCTCTACTGGGTGGTGACGAACAATAATGAGCTTTTGCCGGCGCTTGCCCGGCTGCGCGCTCCGGATTCCGTCGCCGGCAATCTCACCGCCTGGCTGCGGCAACTGGTCTTGCTGCTCGGCGCCCATGCCGGGCTCATCGTCCTCATCGCCATCGTGATCGGATCTCCGCGGGCCAAACGCGAACCGGCGCCCGTGATCATGCGCCGGCCGGTCGAGCCGTTTGCCAGGCAATTCGTCTATTTCTTCGCGACCATGCCGCCATTGCTGGCCACCGTCGCCGGCGTCGTGGTCGGATCGCCCGGTCCGCTCGGCGGCATCGCGCCGCTGCTCGTTCTCTCCGGCCTCGCAGTCGTGATTGCGGCGGGTGATGCGATCGCGCTCAGCCATCAGCGCGCCGTCATCGCCGCCTGGTTCGGCCTTCTTTTCATCCCGCCGGCCTTGGCGGTGGTCGCGTTGTTGACATTGCCGTGGCTCGGAATCGACCTTGCCGTCAATCAGCCGGCCGCCGCCATGGCGCGGTTTTTCGCCGACAGCTTTGCCCGCCGCGTCGGCAAGGAGCTGCCGATCGTGGCCGGCGATCCGCGCACCGCCGCCCTGGTCGAGCTGGGCGCGGCGAGCCGTCCCAGCCTGTTTCTCGAGGCGACGCCGGCGCGCTCGCCCTGGGTGTCGATGCACGATATCAGAGCCAAGGGCGCCATCGTGGTCTGGCCCACCACCGATACCGCCGGCACGCCGCCCCCGGCGATCAGGGAAGATTTTCCCGACATCGTGCCCGAGGTCCCGCGCGCATTCGAGCGCACCGTGCAGGGACGCTTGCCGCTCCTGCGCATCGGCTGGGCGCTGATCCGCCCGCAGCTGCCGCCCGACGCGCCGGCAGCGGCGGATCCCCAGCCATAATCTCGCGGTGGACAAGTTGCCGCCGGGCAGGATCGGCGTGCGGCGCCGGGTTATCCTGGCTCCCGCATCCGACCGGGCGGGGACCAGATGAGCGAGATCGCCAAACCACCAGGTGCTGATTCCAACAGACCTGATGCCGTGCGCGGCCTGTCGTTTCTCGAACGCCGCTTCGAGCTCGCGCGGCACGGCACCAATGTCCGCACCGAGCTCGTCGCCGGCCTGACCACCTTCCTCACGATGGTCTACATCGTGTTCGTCAACCCGGCGATCCTGGGCAATGCCGGGATGGACAAGGGCGCCGTGTTCGTGGCCACCTGCATCGCGGCGGCGGCTTCGACGCTGGTCATGGCGTTCTATGCCAACTACCCGATCGCGCTCGCCCCCGGCATGGGGCTCAACGCCTTCTTCGCCTTCACGGTGGTGCTCACCTACAAATATACCTGGCAGCAGGCGCTCGCCGGCGTGTTCTGCTCGGGCGTGATCTTCCTTCTGATCTCGGTATTCCGCATCCGCGAATATGTCATCAACGCGATCCCGAAAAATCTCAAGCTGGCGATCTCGGCCGGCGTGGGGCTCTTCCTCGGCATCATTGCGCTCGAGGAATCCAAGATCGTGGTGGCCAGCCCGGCGACCCTGGTGACGCTGGGCGACCTCAAGCAATGGCCGGCGATCCTGTGTCTCCTGGGCTTCGTCCTGATCGCGGCGCTCAATTCCCGCAAGATCATCGGCGGCACGCTGATCGGCATCCTGATCGTGGGCCTCATCGGGATTCCGCTCGGGTTGGCGAGCTTCGGCGGCATCGTGTCGGCGCCGCCCTCGCTCGCGCCGACGCTGCTCCAGCTCGACTTCTCGCGCGTGTTCGAGGTCACTTTCCTGATCGTCGTGTTCAGCTTCCTGATCGTCGATGTGTTCGACAATGCCGGCACCCTGATCGGGGTGACGCACCGCACCGGCCTGCTCGATGCCGACGGCAACCTGCCGCGCATGCGCCAAGCCCTGATCGCCGACAGCTTCGCCGCCATGTTCGGCGCCCTGATCGGCACCTCGACCACCACGAGCTATATCGAGAGCGCGGCCGGCGTGGCGGCCGGCGGCCGCACCGGCCTCACCGCCTTCTTCGTGGCGATGTTCTTTCTGCTGACTTTGTTCTTCTCGCCGCTGGCCGGGATGATTCCCACCTATGCGTCGGCGGCGGCGCTGCTCTATGTGGCTTGCGTGATGACGCGGGGACTGGCCGAGATCGATTGGGACGACGTCACCGAATCCGCCCCGGCGGTGATCGCGGCGGTGACCATGCCGCTCACCTATTCGATCGCGACCGGCATCGGGCTCGGCTTCATCACCTATGCGCTCGGCAAGATCGTGTCCGGCCGGCTTGCCGACGCCAAGCCAGCCGTGCTGGGCTTGGCGCTGCTGTTTGCGCTCAAGTTCGCGCTGCCCGGCTGACGCCGCTCGTAGCCTGGATGGAGGCGACGCCAGGGCGTTTACGCCCGTCTTCGACGGGCTATGGCGCCGCAATCCGGGAACGCCGCTCCCGCATTACGCTTGCGCTCCATGCAGGCTACGACGCCGTCAGCGCCTTCTTGATCGCCAGGAAATCCCGCCAGGCCAGCCGCTTCTGCAGCGGCTGGCGCAGCAGATAGGCCGGATGCAGCGTGGCGGTGGCGCGAATTTCGCGGCTGCCGGTCTGAAACGCGAACCAGCGCCCGCGCGTCTTGAGGATTCCGTCCCGGCTGCCAAGCAGCGTTTGTGCCGACGGCCCGCCGAGGCAGACCAGCACGTCCGGATCGACCAGCTCGATCTGGCGCAGCGTGAACGGCAGGCAGATCGCCGATTCCTGCGGCGTCGGGGTGCGGTTGCCGGGCGGCCGCCACGGCACGATATTGGCGATGTAGGCGTTGGCGCGGGTAAGCCCGATCGCCGCCATCATGCGGTCGAGCAGCTGGCCGGAGCGACCCACGAACGGGAGGCCCGCGATATCCTCGTCACGACCGGGCGCCTCGCCCACGAACATCACGCGCGCCTGCGGATTGCCGTCGGCAAAAACCAGCCGGGTGGCGGTCGCGCGCAGCGTGCAGCCGGTGAAGCCGTCCAGGATCGAGCGCAGCTCGTCGAGGGTGGTGGCATTTTTCGCCTGCTCGCGCGCCGCCATGACGGCACTGTCGGGCGGCAGCGGGATCGGCGCCGCCGCGGGCGCGGTCGGCCGCGAGCGGTCCAGGGCGGGGCGGTTCCCGGGTTGCGGCTCGCTCGCGCCGGGAGCTTCCCCGGCCGGCCGCCCGCTTGCGGGCCGCCGCGAGGTTTCGGCCGTATCGGCGAAGCGATCGATCGCGGTTTCGCCCAGTACGGCATCGACACCGGCCTCCAGATAGAAGGCCAAGAGCTCGCGCGCAGCCTGGTTGCGATCCGGGTTCATCGATGATTAGAAGGCGTCGCCTTTTCCATGAGCCGCAAGCCAAGAAAACCAAGTGAAACCGAATGAAACCGAATGAAACCATATGCTCTTTCGATCCGTAACTGAAGGGCTCGGCCCGTTCATCGCCGATCGGCCCGAACCGGCATACGGCTTGCTCAAACAGGCTCTATCGCCGGCCGTTCACGAGTAGAATGGCCAGATCAACCCGAGCCCCGGCTGCCAATCCGAATGTCACCAGAATGCCGATGAGCGCTCCGAATTCATCCGCGCAGGAACTGCCCGCTCGCGAGGCGATGGAATTCGACGTGGTGGTGGTCGGGGCCGGGCCGGCCGGGCTTGCCGCTGCGATCCGACTCAAGCAGCTCGCCCCGGAGGCCGCCGTCGTCGTGGTGGAGAAGGGGTCCGAGGTCGGAGCCCATATTCTCTCGGGCGCGGTGATCGATCCGATCGGCCTGGACCGGCTGCTGCCGGATTGGCGCCAGCAGGACAGTCCGCTCAAGACGCAGGTGAGCGAGGATCGGTTCTATTGGCTCTCGCAGTCGCGCGCGCTGCGGGTACCGAATTTCGTGATGCCGCCGCTCATGAGCAACCACGGCAACTACGTGGTTTCGCTCGGCAATGTGTGCCGCTGGCTCGCCGCCAAGGCGGAAGCCTTGGGGGTGGAAATCTATCCGGGCTTTGCGGCGGCCGAGGTGCTGCTCGATGCAAACGGCGCGGTCGCGGGCGTGGCCACCGGCGACATGGGGATCGCCAGGGACGGCCACCGCAAGGAGTCATTCACGCGCGGCATGGAGCTGCGGGCCAAATACACCCTGCTGGCCGAAGGCGCGCGCGGCAGCCTCACCAAGACCGTGGTCGGGCGTTTTGGCCTGGCTGCGAATCGCGAGCCGCAGAAATTCGGCATCGGTCTCAAGGAGCTTTGGGAGGTGGCGCCGCAACGGCACCGGCCCGGCCTGGTGCAGCACAGCTTCGGCTGGCCGCTCGACGACCGCACCGGCGGCGGCTCGTTCCTCTATCATTTCGACGACCGCCTGGTTTCGGTGGGCTTTGTCGTGCATCTCGACTACCGCGACCCCTACCTTTCGCCGTTCGACGAGTTTCAGCGTTTCAAGACCCACCCGCTGGTGCGCGACACCTTCACGGGCGGGAAGCGCCTGGCCTATGGGGCGCGCGCCATCACCGAAGGCGGCTACCAGTCGGTTCCGAAGCTGACGTTTCCGGGCGGTGCGCTGATCGGCTGCGCCGCCGGCTTCGTCAACGTGCCGCGCATCAAGGGCAGTCATAATGCCATGCTGTCCGGTATGCTGGCCGCCGAGCATGTTGCGCACGCGCTCAAGGCCGGACGCGCCAATGACGAGCTTGCAAGCTACGAGCAGGCCTGGCGAGACTCCGCGATCGGCCGCGATCTCTGGCGGGTGCGCAACGTCAAGCCGCTGTGGTCGCGCTTCGGCACGCTGGCGGGCATTGCGCTCGGCGGCCTCGACATGTGGTCGAACACATTGGGCTTCTCGGCCTTGGGAACGCTTCGCCACGGCAAGACCGATTGGCAGAGCCTGCAGGGCGCCGCGCAATCGACGCCGATTTCCTACCCCAAGCCCGACGGCAAGCTCACGTTCGACCGGCTCTCCTCGGTATTCCTGTCCAACACCAATCATGAGGAAGACCAGCCGGTGCACCTGCGGGTTGCCGACCAGGCCCTGCAGGTCGCGTCCGAGCACGATATCTATGGCGGGCCATCGGCGCGTTATTGCCCGGCCGGAGTCTACGAATGGGTGGAGGAGGCGGCCGGTCCGCGCTTCGTGATCAATGCGCAGAACTGCGTCCACTGCAAAACCTGTGACATCAAGGACCCGAATCAAAATATCACGTGGGTGCCGCCGGAGGGCAGCGGCGGGCCGAATTATCCAAATATGTGATCGGCTGCGTCACGATGCTGCCATATCAGACCTTCCAATAAGCGCGGACTTGCTCTAAATGGGCCGTTCTTGCGGCTTTCGACCCGATGGGTCATGCTGGTGCCAAGGCCGGCTTGGTCCCGAGGCATTCCGGTCCAAGGTCATCATGGTCTAAGGTCATCATGGTCTAAGGTCATTGTGGTCCAAGGGCATCATGGCCAAGCCATCATGGTCCGAGGCCATTCTGGTCCCTGAATGCTTGGTCCCGTGAATTCTGGTCCGGCGAATTCCGGGTCCCTGAATTCGGGTCCCATGAATGCGGTCCTGCAATGCGGTCCCGCCGAGGGCGGGGTTCGCCAGATGGAGTCGACCCAATCGTGATCCTTTCCGTGATCCTTTCGCTCACCACCCGGCGCGCGGTTTTGGCCGCCCTCGCCATGACCTTGAGCATGACCTGGTCCGCCCCGCACGCCGCTTTCGCGCAGGCGCCCTCGGCGAGCCCGCACGTATCGGCCTCCGGCAGCTTCCTTGCCGCCCAGCACGCCAGCCGCGAGCGCGACGCTGCCGCGGCCGCCAATTTCTATCGCTCGGCGTTGCGCAGCGATCCGCGCAACAATGATCTGCTCGACCGTACCTTCCTGTCGGTGCTTCTCAACGGTGACGTCGAGGAGGCGGTGCGCCTGGCCGACCGCGTCCTGGCGGTCGACAAGGAGGATCGCATCGCGCGGCTGGTGCTGGGCGTGCGCGCCATCAAGCAGAAGCAATACCAGGTCGCCCGCCAGCAGCTGGCGCAATCGGTCCGCGGCCCGATCACCGATCTCGCCGCGACGCTGCTCGCGGCCTGGACGCAGGATACCGCCGCCGAGAGCAAGGCGGCCGTGGATGCCATCGACAAGCTGTCGGGGCCCGATTGGTACGGCATCTTCAAGGAATTGCATGCCGGCATGATTCTCGACGTGGCGGGCCAGAAGAAGGATGCGGGCAGGCGCCTCGAGCACGCCCATCAGCTCGACGCCACCGCGCTACGCGTGGTGCAGGCCTATGGCAGCTATCTGTCGCGCACCGGCAGCAGGGACGACGCCCTCAAGGCGTTCAAGGCCTTCGACGAGGTGCTGCCGCACCATCCCTTGATCAACGAGGCGATCGCCGACCTCAATGCCGGCAAGAAGCTACCCATTCTCATCGACTCGCCGCAGGCGGGCGCCGCCGAGGTGCTCTACGGGCTGGGTGCCGCGCTCGGCCGGCGCGGCGGCGAGGATCTCGGCCTGATCTATCTGCAGCTTTCGCTCTACCTGGTGCCTTCGCATCAGCTGGCGCTGCTTTCGCTGGCGGATCTCTACGAGGGGCTGAAGAAGCCCGAGCTCGCCATCAAGACCTATGAACGGATGCCGCCCAATTCGCCGCTCGAGCGCAGCGCGCTGATCCAGCGCGCCATCGACCTGGACGGCTCCGATCGCAGCGACGAGGCCAAGGCGGACCTGGAGAAGCTGATCGCCGCCGCGCCGGCCGACCTCGATGCGATCATGGCGCTGGGGAACGTGCTGCGCGGGCGCAAGCAATTTGCCGAATGCGCGGATGTCTATGCGAAGGGGCTCGCCACCATGCCGGTGCCCGACAAGTCGGCCTGGACCTGGTTTTATTTCCGCGGCATCTGCTACGAGCGCTCCAAGCAGTGGCCCAAGGCCGAGGCCGATCTCAAGAAGGCGCTCGCGCTGTTTCCCGATCAGCCGCACGTGCTCAATTATCTCGGCTATTCGTGGGTCGACAAAGGCATGAATCTGGACGAGGGCATGCGCATGATCACGCGTGCCGTCGAGCAGCGGGCGGACGACGGCTATATCGTCGACTCGCTGGGCTGGGCCAATTACCGGATCGGCAAATACGACGAGGCGGTCAAGCAGCTCGACCGCGCGGTCGAGCTCAAGCCCGAGGATCCGACCATCAACGATCACTTGGGCGATGCCTACTGGAAGGTCGGCCGCGTCGTCGAGGCGCGCTTTCAATGGGCGCATGCGCGCGATCTCGGTCCGGATCCCGAGGATCTCCCGGCGATCGAGCAGAAGCTGAAATCCGGCCTGCCCGACGACACCTCCTCGGCGGCCGAAGCCGCCAAGGCGAAGAAGCCCGACGGCGGCGGGTAAGCCCAAAGACTGTGCCGACTGCGCG
>DASXXS010000166.1:0-4144 GCA_036502925.1 Xanthobacteraceae bacterium | reverse complement strand
GGCGATCGGCTGGCCGTCGGGCCCGATCACCACCGGCGCCGCCATGACCTTGGCGTCGGGGCCCGCATAGGTCGCCTCCAGGTCGATGATGTCGCGCAGGAACACCTTGCCTTCGTTGAGCTCGTCGCGCCAGATGATGATCGCCTGGAAGGTCAGCGGGCTCTCGCACAGGCCCACGATCATGGCCTCGCGGCCGGCCTCGATGCGCTTGGCGATGGCGATCTCGCCCTCGCGCGACAACAGCTCCACCGAGCCCATCTCGCGCAGATACATCCGCACCGGATCATCGGTCCGCTCGGCCGGCTCCTTGGCCTCGGTCTTGGCCGGAACCGCACGCGCAACCTCGACCAGCTCGCCCTCGGCTTCCGGCTCCTCTTCGGCCTCCTCCTTGGGCTCCTCCTCCGGCTCGGCCTCTTCGGTCTCGACCACGTTGATGCCCATCTCGCTGAACAGGGCGAGAACATCCTCGATCTGCTCGGAATTGACCTCCTCGGAGGGCAGCACCGAATTGATCTGCTCGTGGGTGACGTAGCCGCGTTTCTTGGCGTTGCGGATGAGCTTCTTGACGGCGGCGTCCGACAGGTCGAGCAACGGCAGCGGCGTATCCGGCGTTTCGGAAGCCTCCTTCTCCGGGGCTTCCTCCTTCTTTTCCTTGTCTTTTTGGACCGCCTTGGTCTTGCTCGCCATTCACCATCTCCTGGAACGCAGGTCTTGGCACAAAGAATAAGGGCCCCTCTACCCTATGCGGGGAGAATCCGGGTCTCCTTCCGGGGTCGGGCACCGGTCCGACAGCGGGCACAGCGGCCGAAAAGGCACCCGTTTCCCCTGTTTTCTCAGTCGCGATTCGCTTCCGCACTTTGCAGAAGCTGCCTTAAGCCGCCCTTAACCGTCCTTTCGGGCGCAACCCCAGACTTATCGCAAGGTTCCCGCGATCTCCAGGGTGCCTGCCTCCGATTCCGTGCCCGGCGCTCAAAAAGACGGACCCGCCCGGCCCGACGAAGCCCCGAAGCCCTCGATCAGGGCCTCGGTTCCATCAATGACCGAAAGACGAGCCTTAACATCCTGCAACCAGGAATAATTCGCCTCGGTCGCATCGCGACCCAAGGCCTGCTCGGCGTCCTTGAGCTCCTTAATTAATGAGTGCCACTGCCGATGCAAGGCGATGAGCTGCTTCCAGGTCATCAGCACGTCGGCCGGCCCCGCCTCCGGCCGCGCCCCCCAGACCGAGGCGGTCGTGATCGCCTTTTCGATGCGTGCGACCGGCTCGGCCAGTCCGCGCCGCGCGAGCTCCGCCGCCATGCTTTCCCGGTCCGCCGCGCCGCCATGAGCGAAAATGTCGATCAGCGCCACCTTCACCCTTTCCGCCTCCGCAAAGCGGAACTCGACCTCGGCAATATCCTCCAGATGCTCGTGCAGCAGCCACGGATGGTTGAGCGCCGTCTGCAGGATCAGCGCCTCGCGGCGCGAGATGGCGGCGCGGTCGCCGCGATGGATCGGGCCCGCGGCAAGCTGCGGGCTGGTGACCAGATAGCGCCCGCCGCCCGTGGCGATCCCGGCCGGCCGCGAGCGCGCTCCGCCTGTTTTTCCGCCCCATGATCCGCCGAATGATCCGCTCGCGGCGCGCGGGTTGCGCCCGCGCGGCCAGCGCTCGCGCCCTCCCGGGGCTCGCCGCGCCGCCGGCTCGTCGGCCTCGAACAGGGTGCGCAGGCGCTCGCCGAATTCACGGCGATAGTAGCGCCGCACCGATTCATCGCCGATCCCGGTCATGACCGCGCCCAGCCGCGCCTCGAGCGCGGCGCGCCGCTCCGGCGTGTCGAAGCCGCCGGATTCGGTTTCCCGCATCCACAGGATGTGGACCAGCGGGCGGGCGCCCGCGAGCACGTCCTCGATCGCCGCGCGGCCGCCCGAGCGGACCAGATCGTCGGGGTCGTTGCCGTCCGGCAGGGTGGCGAAGCGCAGGCTCTTGCCCGGCCGCAACAGCGGCAGCGCGACATCGACCGCCCGATAGGCGGCGCGCCGCCCGGCGGCATCGCCGTCGAAGCAGAGCGTGGGCTCGTCGGCCATCTTCCACAGCAGCGCGAGCTGGTCCGCCGTCAGCGCGGTGCCGAGCGGCGCCACCGTCGCCTCGAAGCCCGCCCCCACCATGGCGATCACATCCACATAGCCTTCGACCGCGATCAGGGCCGCACCCTTGTGGGCGGCGGCGCGCGCGGCGGCGATGTTGTAGAGCGTGGCGCCCTTATGGAAGAGCGGCGTCTCCGGCGAATTGAGGTATTTGGCCGGCGCATCGGGATCGAGCGCGCGGCCGCCGAAGGCGATCACCCGGCCGCGCAGATCGCCGATCGGAAAGATCACCCGCTCGCGAAACCGGTCGTAAGGCAGCGGGATATCGTCGCCGCCGACCAGGAGCCCCGCCTCGACCATGTCCTCGACCGGGATGCCGTGGGCGCCCAGATGCTCCTTGAGGGCGAAGCGGTCGAACGGCGCATAGCCGAGCCGAAACCTGACCTGGGTCGCCGGATCGAGGCCGCGATCCGCCAGATAGCCGCGCGCCTTGGCGCCGGAGCGTCCCGCCAGCGTCGCCTCGAAGAACTTGGCGGCAAGCTCGAGCACGTCATGGAGCGTCTTGCGGCGCTGCTCGCGCGCGTCATCCTCGCGGGTGGCCGCCGGCAGCGGCATGCCGGCTTGCGACGCCAGCCGCTCGACCGCCTCCGGAAACGGCACCCCCTCGGTCATCATTACGAAATCGAAAATGTTGCCGTTCTTGCCCGACGAGAAGTCGAACCACATCAGCTTCTGATCATTGACGAAGAACGAGGGCGTCTTTTCCTTGTTGAAGGGCGAGAGCCCCCTCCATTCGTGCCCCGATTTCTTGAGCATCACGCGCCGCCCCACCACCTCCGAGACCGGTAGGCGGGACCGCAGCTCATCGAGGAACTCGGGCGAAAAGCGCATGGTGATTCGCCAGGGTAGCGCGGATCGGGCGGGAATATAGGGCGGCATGGCGCCGGCCCCGCCCGCCCGCGACTTGTCCTAGTTATCCACAGGCGGGGCTGCACCTGTAGCCCGGATGGAGCGCTTGCGTAATCCGGGACAACCGCTCCCGCATTGCGCTTCGCTCCATGCGGGCTACGTCAGCATGCCCTTCACCAGCGCGCTGGCCCTGCCGAAATCCATGCGGCCGGCATAGCGCTCCTTGAGCGCCGCGATCACCTTGCCCATGTCCTTCATGCCGGCCGCGCCGGTGTCGCGGATGACGCCGGCAATCGCCTCCTTGGCCTCCGCCTCGGAGAGCTGCTGCGGCAGGAAGCCCTTGATGATCTCGATCTCGGTGCGCTCCTGATCAGCGAGCTCGGGGCGGCCGCCCTTGTCGTAGAGCTCGACCGATTCCTGGCGCTGCTTGATCAGCTTCTGCAGGAGGCCGAGGATGTCGCCGTCGGCGAGCGGGCCCTTGCCGGCACCGCGCGCCTCGATGTCGGCGTTCTTGATCGCCGAATTGACCATCCGCAGCGTCGAGAGCCGCAGCTTGTCCTGCGATTTCATCGCCGTCTTCACGGCATCGTTGATCTGGTCGCGCAGCACGGTGTCCTCGCGGCGGTTCGGCTTGAGACGGGTATCGAGGCGATTCTCGCGACGATCTTTTGGCGTGGTTCTTTGACGGCGCCGGCGTCCGGGACTATGTAATCGGCGCATGACTGGCAGACAAGACGCCGACGACTGGTCGGAGCCCGCCGCGACCGCCCTCCTGGTGCTCGCCGACGGCACCGTGCTGGAAGGCATCGGCTTCGGGGCCGCCGGCCACGCGGTCGGCGAGGTCTGCTTCAACACCGCCATGACCGGCTACCAGGAGATCCTCACCGATCCGTCCTATGCGGGGCAGATCATCACCTTCACGTTCCCCCATATCGGCAATGTCGGCACCAACGAGGAGGACATCGAGACCGTCAACATGGCGGCGACGCCGGGCGCGCGCGGCGTGGTGCTGCACACCGCGATCACGCCGCCGTCGAGCTACCGCGCCACCCGCCACCTCGATCAGTGGCTCAAGGCGCGCGGCGTGATCGGCCTCGCCGGGCTCGATACCCGCGCACTCACCGGCCTCATCCGGCAGAACGGCATGCCCAATGCGGTGATCGCCCACGCC
>DASXXS010000165.1:0-3107 GCA_036502925.1 Xanthobacteraceae bacterium | reverse complement strand
TGCGGTCCATGCTGGCTCGCGATGTCGCGCAATATCTCGCGGCTTGACGTCATGGCGACGCGCCCGTCGATCTCGGTCGTTTCCGGCCGATGATAGTCCGTGCTGTGGATCACAAAGCCGATCTCAGGCTGGACCGGACCGCCGGAAAAAATGCGCAAGGTACCAGTGATCCCGCTGGACTTTTCCCCGATGGCGTCGAGAAGGCTCGCCAAGGGCCGCTCACCCAGCGGGTGATTGAGCACGATGCCGAGCGCTCCGCCTGCGCTGTGGCGCACCATCAACACAACCGTGTGATCGAAACGCGGATCGCGCAATCCGGGCGAAGCGATCAGGATCCGGCCGGCGAGAGACGCCTGCCCGGGCCGCTCCGCGGGGTTCTGCAAGGCCGCGTGGAGGAGCGTTGCCGGCAGCAGGATCGCGGCCAGAGCCAAAAGCGAACGCTGGAACCAGCTCAGTGGCATGACTTCACCGTTTCGCGGGCTGATCGAAATCTTTCAATGGCGGCGGCGGCTGGTCCTTGCGGGTCGGCATCAACAAGCCATCGACGCTGCGGAAATAGGTTTCCTGACCGACCATGATGTGGTGATTGTCCTCGCTGCATATGAACTCGGGCCACATCGGGTTGTGCTCGCGCTTGAAGTCGCGCGTCACCGTCCAGGGGCGGGTCAGTGCATCGTCGATGGTCGTGATCTCGTCATGCAGGAGGTCGCGGTTGGCCTGGTCGAGGAAAAACCGTTCCGTGATCACCGTCTTGTTGTCGGCGTGCATGGGAATGCCGGTGGCATCGAAGACGCGCGGGCCCCGCAAGCCCCGCGTCTCGACCGCGAGCTCGCGGTAGCGGCCATCGGCGTCCCGGTCTTGCCATTTGCCGATGGAATAGCCGTTGAACGAAGGCGCAATGTCGGCCGGCCAAGCGCGCCCGTCCGTATAGATGCGACGGAATTCGTTGAAGTAGTCGCGAATATAGGTGGTCTCCGGCGTGAACAGGATGTCCAACGGCTCGTAGGCGAGCATCATGCGCGGCATGCCGGCAGGAATGCAGCGCGAATGCGGATTGTAGCCTTCGCCGCCGGCGGCCACGGATTTCAGATTGGCCTCGAAAATAGCCTGATACTCGGCCGTCAGCGGCGCCTGCTGCCGCAACCCGCCAGGCTTGGTCGGGTCCCATTGGGCGCCGGCGCTGGCCCGGCTCCATTGCCCGTTCAGGTCCGGATATCTTGCGGCGTCGTCGGCCCGCCCGCCGACAATCCCGATGCCCAGCGTTGCGGCAAGCGCAAGCGCAACGGCCCGGCATCGATGAGGCATGATCGTTCTCCCGTCTTGGCGTTCCAGTGCGGGTTTCGCCAGTGCCGCCGCAGCTGCAGCCGCCCCTCCAACGCGGTCCATGGAAGGGCCGGTCACAGGGACCGCCCTCCATCAGGCTGCGCCCCACGCGGCTATTAACGCGAAGTGCCGGCGATAATTCAATCGATAATTTTTCAAGGCGGGAGCGGGCCGCGCCGGCGCTTTAGGCCTGCAGGCGCCGGCCTGTGGAACGATCCCGGCTCTGCGGTGCACCGCTCCGCGAGAGCTGCGCGCTGCACCGCGTCCGGGAAAAGCGGCAGGGCAGTCTCACTCCCCGAACCGCCGGCGCCCTTGCTTCTGCTTCTCGCCGGTCTCGTAGTGGCGGCCCTCGACCGCGAGCTCCGCCTCCTGCTCCTCTTCCGGCGTCCAATGCCCCAGCGAGTAACCCCACCAGGGCTCCTTGAGATTGAGCGCCGGCAGCTGCAGGCCCTGCCACATCTCGATGGCGCGCTCCATGAACTCGCGCTTGGGCAGCGACAGCGGCGGGTAGGGCCACGGCATGGTGGCGTCGATGAGGAGTGCGGTCGATCGCGGCGGCTTGTCGCGCGACACCAGCCCGCGTGACACCCCGGGCGGCACGGCGGCCGGATCGAGCGCGAACGGGGGCGCCTCGACCACTTCCGTGTCGCGATAGGGCTGCGCCCGATAGGCGATCGCCCACAGGACGTTTTCCGCATCCCGGATGTTGATGTCCTCGTCGACCGCGACCAGGAGCTTGCCCATGAATTTCTCCGCCAAGAGGCGCAGCGCCTTCTTGCCGTCGTCCGGCGCGTGCTTCTTGAGCTTCACCACCGCGACCGCGTTCGAGCCGGCGCATTCCAGGTATTCCACCGCGATCACGTTATCCATTCCGGCGCTGCGCAACAGCCGGATGCCGGCGGCGGCGCGGCCGATATTGCGCATCTTGCTGCTCTCGCTCGGCGGCATCTGGCTGATGATGGACAGATAGATCGGCTTCTGGCGCATGGTGATCGCGGTGACGTTCATGAAGAAGCTGAAGTCGCGCTGCGCCATGTAGCCCGGGAATTCCCCGAAGGCGCCTTCCATCTCGACCATATCGGTCGGCACCGTGCCTTCGACCACGATCTCGGCCTGCGCCGGCACCAGCAGATCCTGGGTGACGCAGCGGGTGAGCTCGAGCGGCCGGCCGACGAAACCGCCGGCGACGTCGTATTCGCACATGTCGTTGGGAATGCGGGTCACCGCCGCGTAGGAGACATGGGGCGGCACGCCGATCACGATCGCGGCCGGAACGCGCTCGGCGCCGCGCTCGCGCCAGCGGTCGATGTGCCAGCGCATGCCCCAGGCGAGCCGCCCCAGCAGCACGCCGATCCGGTCCTCGGCCTTGACCATGCCGCGATAGTTGCCGAGGTTGTGCATCCCGGTTTCGGGGTCCTTGGTCACCCAATGGCCGGCGGTGGTGTAAGGCGCATTGTCGAATCCCGGCGTCGATATGGGAATCGGCAGCCGGCCGAGACCGCGGCCGGCACGGGTGAGCTCCTCGCCGCTGATCACCACCTCCTGGCAGGGCGCGTCGCCGACCACGACCGGGGCGATCTGATGCGCCAGGGCGTTGCGCCAGACGTCCTCGACCTGGTCGCGCTCGCCGGTTCGGCCGACATCTATGCGCTCGGCATGGGCTGCGAGCTCGACGAGATCGAGGATGTGTGGCGCAAGGCTTTGGCGCACCAGATCGCGCCGGTGGTGGTCGGCAATCCGGCCTGCCAGGAGGTGGTGATCAGCGGCGAGGAGCTCAGCCGCGC
>DASXXS010000164.1:0-5464 GCA_036502925.1 Xanthobacteraceae bacterium | reverse complement strand
TGGTGCGCTGGCAGTTTCAGGGCGGCCTCGCCGAGGATCAGCGCCGCGCGTTTCTGTTCACTCATGTGGTCGATTCCGCCGGCCGCCGCTACGACATGCCGGTCGCGGTCGGCGCGCTCGGCGCCTCGCCGCGCATCTATTCGATCGGCATGGGACGGCCGGTCGATGCGATCGAGACCGCCTGGGCGAACGCCATTGCGCATCCCATTGCGCCGGTCCGGGTCGCCGCGCCGCCCTGCCAGGAGGTCGTCATCAGCGGCGCCGATTTGCGCGGCGCGCATAACGGTCTCGCGGCGCTGCCGGTGCCGATCTCGACGCCGGGCTTCGATGCGGCGCCCTATCTCACCGCGACCCTTTGCGTCACCCGTGATCCGGAGACCGGCATCCGCAACATGGGCACCTACCGGGCCGGGCTCAAAGCCACCGACCGGCTCGGCGTGCGCATGGCGGCGCGGCTCGGCGGCGCCGGCGGCTACGCGCATTGGCGCAAGTACAACCAGCGTAGCGAACCGATGCCCTGCTGCATCGTGATCGGCTGCGCCCCGGTGGTGATGTTCACCGGGCCGATGAAGCTCGCGCTCGATCTCGACGAGATGGCGGTCGCCGGCGGCCTCGCCGGCGCGCCGATCCGGATCGCCAAGGCCGTCACCGTCGATCTCGACGTGCCGGCCGACGCCGAGATCGTGATCGAGGGATTGATCGATCCGGATCTGCTCGAGCCCGAAGGACCGTTCGGCGAGAGCCACGGCCATGTGGCGCTCGAGGACTTCAACATGTCCATGCAGGTGACCGCCATCACCCGCAAGCGCGCGCCGGTGTTCGTCTCCATCGTGAGCCAGGTGACGCCGAGCGAATCGAGCGTGCTCAAGAAGGTCGCCTACGAGCCCTTGTTCCTCGCCCATCTGCGCGACCGGCTGGCGATCCGGGGCATCCGCCGGGTGGTGATGCACGAGCCCCTGACCAATCTGCGCAAGGTGATCTTCCTGCAGTTCGCGCAGGGCGCGGTGCGCAGCGAAATCTGGCGCGGCCTGCATGGCGCCGCGAACCTGCTGGCCGATTGCGGCAAGATCTGCATCGCGGTGAGTGAAGACATCGATCCCGAGAACGCCGACGCGATCTTCTGGTCGCTCGCCTATCGGTCGAACCCGGTCGAGGACCTGCACGTGGCGCCCTACCGGGCAAGCGGCCACGGCCCGAAATCCGGACGCGGCACTGAGGATTCCACTCTCCTGATCGATGCCACCTTGAAGCATCTGGCGCCGCCGCTGGCGCTGCCGGGACGCGAATTCATGGAGCGGGCGCGCGCGATCTGGGAGGAGCTGCATTTGCCCACGCTGTCGCCGCGGCCGCCCTGGCACGGCTATTCGCTCGGCGACTGGTCGGAGGCCTGGGACGTCTTCGCCCGCCGGGCCGTCGCCGGCGACTGGGAAACGAGCGGCCAGGAAACCTACGCGCGCCGCCGCGGCGGCGTGACGCCGGAAACCCCGGCGCGCGAGGTGGAGAAGGATAAGAAGTAGGCGGGTGCGAAAGTTTGCCGAGATGGTATAATTGCGGCATGCCGAGAGATTGTGAGAGATCAGAGAAACTTGAATTATCCTCGGAGGATCGCGAGGCGCTCGAACGCAGCGCCGAGGACGTACGCCGCGGGCGATTTGCAACCAAAGAGGACGTCAAGCGGGTTTTCGGTCGTTACCAGGGAAAATGAAGGCAGGCCATGACCAAGGAACAGATCAATGCAGTGTTGGAGGGCGTGCGCTCCTGGCCCGAGGAGGATCAGGAGGAGCTTGTCGAAATTGTACGGGAAATCGAAGCGCGCCGCACCGGCTCATACCGTGCTACGCCGGCAGAGTTGCAGGCGATCGACGAAGCTGATCGCAGCGGCATAGCGACCGATAAGGAAGTCGAAGCTGCGTTTCGAGCATTTCGCGAGGCATGAAAGTCGAATATTCCAATCTGCATTAAGCGATCTGCGCAAGATCTCTGCCGATAGCCGGCGAATTTTCGGAGATAGAGTCGCTACAGAACTCGGGGTGCGCATTCAAACGATTGTGGAACGGATACGCCGGGCGCCCGAAAGTGCGCCACCAGTCGAGCAGAGATCGGGCGTGCGCGTCGTGTTGCTGATTCGGTATCCATACAAGATTTTCTATAGGATTCTCCAGGATCGGATTCGCATACTGCACATCCGGCATACCTCGCGGCGGCCATGGCGATGAATTTAAGGCCGGCGACAAGATGAGAGCTTGAGGCGCGAAATGATGATGAGATGTTTACGCTCTGCGGTTTCGTCGCTGGGCGGGATTACCGCGGCGGCTTTGCTCAGCTTGCCCGCCCATGCCGCCGACAAGGTCAAGGTTACCTATCCGACGCTGACCTCGTCCTACATCTTCTTCTTCAGCGCCATCCAGAAGGGCTACTACAAGGACGAGGGCCTCGATGTCGACGTGGTCGAGGCCGCCGGCGGGGTGGCGACGCCGGCGCTGGTGTCCGGCGACGTGCAGTTCAGCACGTCGGGCTCCTCGGCCATCAGCGCCATCATGAAGGGCGCCAGGCTCAAGGTGCTGGCGGTCGGGGAAGACCGGCCGAGCTGGCAAATCTGGACCACAAAACCCGAGATCAAGACCTTGCAGGACCTCAAGGGATTGCAGATCGGCATCTTGAGCCGCGGCGATACCGGCGAGGTCGCGATCCGCTATGTGCTCAAGAAGCAGGGCCTGCCGCAGGATTTCGTCTCCTACACCCCGATGGGCTCGTCGCTCGGCACCCGCATGGCGGTGGTGCGGGCGGGCTCGCTGCCGGCCGCGGTCCTGCAGCCGGCCGAGGTCGAGACCCTGCGGGCCGGCGGCGGTCTCGCCAACGCGCATATGATCATGGACCTCGCCCAGGAGGTGCGCTCCACCTTCAACGGGTTGGCGACTTCCGACGACATGATCAAGAACCACGCCGATACGGTCATGCGGTTCGTGCGCGCCACCCGCAAGGGCATGATCTATGCGCGCGACAACCGCGACGGCGCGATCGACGTGTTCGTGAAGCAGATGAAGGCGCAGCCCGACGCCGCCGCCCACGGCTATGACGAGCTGCGCAAGGTGATGGCGCAGGACGGCGCCATCGCGCCGGAAGCGCAGCAGAACGAGCTCGCGCTGCGCGCCGACATGCTCGGCATGCCGGCGAGCCAGATTCCATCAGTCGCGTCGGTGTTTGACTTCAGCTGGCTCGAAAAGGTCAACGCCGAATTGAAGGCATCGGGCTGGCAGCCGGGGCCGTAGCCCTCCGCTCTTGAGCTAAAGCGGTTTTTTCCCTGGCCGTTCGCGCAACACACGAGCGGGGTCTTCGCCAGCAGTAAGGCGATCAACGATCGTCTTGGGCAGCAGTATCTCACGGCCGGCAGCGACCGCAGCCTTGGTCTTGCGCACGATTCGCGCGGTGCCCGCATCCTCGCTATGCTCAGTCTTTGTAAATCGTGCCTTGCTCATGATTTTCGTATTTCGCACCCCTACACCACCACCGTCAATCGCTTGGCGGCCCGGGTGACGCCGGTATAGAGCCAGCGTTCGCGGCTGTCCGGAAACGCGAAGGATTCATCGAACAGGACCACGTCGTCCCATTGCGAGCCCTGCGCCTTGTGGACCGTGAGCACGTAGCCGAAATCGAACTCGTCATGGCGCTTGCGCGCCAGCCATTCGACCTGCTCGATCGCGCCGGTGAAGCATTCCGGCCGCACTGACACCTTGACGGTGCGGGCGTTGAGATCCTCGTCGGGCCGCAAGCGCATGCCGAGGATCTGGCGGCGCGTCTTCGGCTTCTCCTTGATCACCCAGAGGCCGCCGTTGAACAGACCCTTGCGCCGGTTGTTGCGCAGGCAGACGAGCTTGTCGCCCAGCATGGGCAGCGCGCCGGCGAAGCCGCGGCGCTCGCGCATGCGCGCATTGTAGGCCCGGCGCGTGGCGTTGCGGCCGACCAGCAGCTGGTCCGCGTCGAGCACGCGCTGCGGATCGAGCGCGTCGCGCCGCACCACCTGCGAGGCGCCGTAGTCGCCGGGCGTGAGCCGCAGGCCCGAGCGGATATCCATGGACAGGCGCACGATCGGATCGTTTTGCGCCTGGCGATGGACTTCCGTCAGCATGACGTCGGGCTCGGCCTCGGTGAAGAAGCCGCCGCCCTGGATCGGCGGCAGCTGGGCCGGGTCGCCCAGCACCAGCACCGGCACGCCAAACGACATCAAGTCGCGCCCGAGCTCGGCATCCACCATGGAGCATTCGTCGATCACGATCAGCTTGGCATCGGCGACCGGCGAAGCGTCCCACAGCGCGAAGGTCGGGGTCTCGGTCTCGCTCTCGAGCGGCTGGTAGATGAGGCTGTGGATGGTGGAGGCGCCCTCGCAGCCCTTGCGGCGCATCACCAGCGCCGCCTTGCCGGTGAAGGCCGCGAACAAGACCTTGCCGTCGACGTCCTGCGCGAGGTGGCGGGCAAGCGTGGTCTTGCCGGTGCCCGCATAGCCGAACAGGCGAAACAGCGGCGGCGTGCCGCCTTGTCCGGGCTTCGATTTCAGCCAGCCCGCGACCGCGCTCAGCGCGGCATCCTGTTGGGGTGAGAAAGTGGGCATGGGCCGGGCAGGGGCCGTCAGGCCGCCGCCGACTTGGCGTCGACCGCGAAATAGTCGGCGAGCCAATCCTGCACGATGCGGCGCACCCTTGTGTTGCTTTCGGCAAACATGAAATGATCGGTATCGGCGCACAGATGCAGCTCGGCCGGCTGGCCGGCATGCCGGAACAGCCCGATCGATTGCTCGACCGGGGTGACCGAGTCGGATGCGCTGTGCAAGAGCAGGAGCGGGCGCGGCGCGATCCTGCCCACCACCTCCTCGGCGCGGAAATCGTACATGCTCTGCGCGGTCTCGGCCGGGAACATCTGGATCGAGCCCGCCGCCACATGGCCGCGCATCGACTCGGGGATCGGCACGATGTCGTAGCGCGGCACCATCAGGGATCGGCCGGTGCGCGCCCGGTGGCGCCTGCCTTCCTGCAGCATGGCGGTGAATTTTGCCCAGGCTTCCGGAGTCGGATGCTGGCCGCGGAATTTGCGTTCCCCATGGCCCCAGCCGGAAGCCGAGACGACCGCCGCAATGCGTTGATCGACCCCGCCCGCATAGACCGCGACCGCGGCCCCGAAGCTCGAGCCCATGACCGCGATGCGCGTGGGCTCCACTTGCGGGTGCTGCGCCAGGAGCGTCAGCGCGTGGCTCACCGCGCTCACCTGCTCGAGGCAGATGAGCCGGCCTCTCTCGCCCTCGCTGTCGCCGCAGCCCGGCATGTCGAAGCGTAGCGTCACATAGCCGAGCTCTTCCAGCAGCGCGCAGGGCTTGAGCACATTGCCGGCATTCATGTTGCTGCCGAAGCCGTGCAGCACGATGAAAGCCGGCCGCCGTTCGCTTGCGCCCAAACCGTCCGGAACCCGCACCACG
>DASXXS010000163.1:0-24139 GCA_036502925.1 Xanthobacteraceae bacterium | reverse complement strand
GGCTCGAACGCGGTACCGACATGAACAAGCCCCTGATGGAACATCCCAAGCTCCTGCTCGACCCCTATGCCAGCTGGGCGGCGCAGGAGGGCGTCCCGATCGTGGAGGATTTCGGCGTCGACCTGATCAAGGTGCCGACCGCACCGTGGGGGCGCCTCGGCGTCGACGGGGCGATCGTCAACCTGAAGGGCCGCGGCGACTTCGTGTCGATCTTCGTGCTCGATCTTGCGCCCGGCTCGCAGACCTCGCCGCAGCGGCATCTCTACGAGGAGGTCGTCTATGTGCTGGCCGGCTTCGGCGGCACCAGCGTCGAGCTGAGCGACGGGCGCCGCCACAGTTTCGAATGGGGGCCCAAGAGCCTGTTCGCGCTGCCGCTGAACGCGCGCTACCAGCACTTCAACACCAGCGGAAAAGAGCGCGCGCGGCTCGCCTCGACCAACAATCTGGCGATGATGTTGAACCTGTTCCACAACGAGTCGTTCGTCTTCGACAACAATTACGAGTTTCCCGAGCGCCAAGGCGCGCAAAACGCCTTCAGCGGCGAAGGCGAGTTCATCCCGGTGCGGCCGGGCCGCAACATGTGGGAGACGAATTTCATCCCCGACCTGGCGGCGTTCGAGCTCAAGACCTGGGAGGCGCGCGGCGCCGGCGGGTCGAACATGATGTTCGTGCTCGCCGACGGCACCATGCACGCCCATATCTCGCAGATGCCGGTCGGCACCTACAAGAAAGGCCACCGTCATGGCTCCGATTTCCACGTCTACGCCGTCACCGGCCACGGCTATTCATTGCTGTGGTACGATATCGCCAAGGATCTGGTGCGGATCGACTGGCGGCATGGGGTCGTGTTCGCGCCGCCCGACCAGATGTTCCATCAGCATTTCAATACGTCGGGCGATCCGGCGCGCTATCTCGCGGTCGCCTTCGGCGGGCTGCGCTATCCGTTCACACAATCCAAACGGCACGTGTTCACCGGCATGGACGTCAATGTCCAGGAAGGCGGCTGCCAGGTCGAATACGAGGACCAGGATCGGCGCATTCACCGCATCTATCTCGAAGAGCTGGCAAAGCACGGCGTGTCGTCCGGCATGGGCAAGTTCATCGACGAATCCGTCTATGCCAAGTCCCCGACGCTCTGAACGCGGCCGCGCGCGATGCACGACCTTGAATTCGATCACCTGCACGTCGATCCCGGAGGCGAGCTCAACGAGGTCGCCTGGTCGGCCGACAATGTCGAGCTGACCACCGTCGGCATCGACATCGGATCCTCGACCTCGCACCTGATGTTTGCGCGCGTGCACCTGCAGCGGCTCGCCACCGCGCTGTCGAGCCGCTTCGTCGTGATCGCTCGCAAGGTGCTGTGGCAGTCGCCGATTCTGCTGACGCCCTACCTTCCCGACTACACCATCGACGTGGACGAGCTCGGCGGCTTCATCGGCGGTTGCTATGCCTATGCCGGCATCGAGCCGGCCGACATCGATTCGGGCGCCGTGATCCTGACCGGCGAAGCCATCAAGCGGCACAATTCCCGCGCCATCGCCGACCTGTTTTCCGAGGAAGCCGGCAAGTTCGTCTGCGCCTCCGCGGGCCATCACATGGAATGCCAGCTGGCGGCGCACGGCTCGGGCGCCGTCGCGCTGTCGCGCGGGCATGCGGCGCGGATTCTCAATGTCGATATCGGGGGCGGCACCACCAAGTTCGCCCTGATCGAGAATGGCGCGCTGCTGGCCACGGCCGCCATTGCGGTCGGCGGTCGCCTCCTGGTCGAGGACGCGAAAGCAGGCCTCATCCGCGTCGAGGAGCCGATGCGCGAGATCGCCCGCAGCCTCGGCATCGCGCTTGCGCTCGGCCAACCGCTTGCCGCGGGCGACCGCGAGCGCATCGTCGCCCGCATGGTTCGGCTGATCATGCGCATGATCGACCGCCGGCCCGCGGACGAGCTGATGGGGCGCCTCCTGGTGACGGAGCCCTGGCCGTCCGCGCTTGCCGAGCGCAACCTCGACGCCCTCACCTTTTCGGGCGGCGTCGCCGAATATCTCTACAAGCGCGAGAAGCGGCAATTCGGCGACCTCGGTTTCGAGCTGGCGCACGAGCTTTCCCACATGCTGGCGCACCGGCGCGACCTGCCGCCGGTCTGGGACCCCGGACAGGGCATCCGCGCGACCGTGATCGGAGCGGCGCAGTTCTCGGTCCAGGTCAGCGGCAGCACGATCGCGATCACGCGGCCGGACGAGCTGCCCCTGCAGAACCTGCCGGTGCTGGCCTTGAACCTCGATCTCGGCGAGCGGATCGATGCCGGCGCGGTGGCGACGCAGTGTCGCGCCGCGCTCAAACAGGCCGATATCGTGGAAGGCGCCGGTGCGGTGGCGTTCGCCTTTCCCTGGCGTGGCGATCCGGCGCATGCGCGGCTCCACGCGCTGGCCGCCGGCATTTGCGCCGCGGTGCCGGGCACGATCGCGGCCGGGCTGCCGCTCATTCTGCTGGTCGACGGCGATATCGGCATGAGTCTCGGCCGCATCATCCGCGACGAAATCGCCGCCGGCGCCAATGTGATCGCCATCGACGGCGTGCAGCTCAAGCAATTCGACTATGTCGACATCGGGCGGGTCATCGACGTCAGCAATGTGGTGCCGGTCATCATCAAATCCCTGCTGTTCAAGTAAGGCATCGTCGGGCTACCACGGGGAGAAAAATCCACTCCGCCCTCCGCTTGTTCGGTTGTTATAAGCAACAAAGCAAAACAAGCGGTGGAGCATAAAAATATCCTTTGACCGCCGAGGACGGACCGCGCGTCGCGATCGACCGGCGTCTCCCACATCGCACAAAGACGATCCCGCGGGCGCAGCGCGATCCGATGCCGGCAGACATGCATTGCCGCCATACGGTCCGGTTAGCATCATCCGTCGCCCTCCGGCGGCAACCAGGAAAAAATCACGAACCGATCGATCTGAAACTGCGAGCATGAAAAAACCCGGCACGGTTTCCCGCCCGGGCGCAGCTCGTGAGTTTCAATTTACCGAATAATCTGATTTGGGGATTGGAGTCAACCCGCCGGGAGTGCGCGCGGGCTTCCCGGTGCGAAGCGGAAATCTTATACTCAATATGAGCCTTACCGCCGACCTGTGTCTATGAGGCCCACACGCGCGAGGAATCCATGCCCGCGAAGAAACGTTCGCCGCCCCGCCTTCCCGCCATTGCGGCCGAGCGGCTGACGCCCGCGCAGCAGGCGCTTGTTGATTCGATCCGATCGGGACCGCGCGGGGGGGCGACGCAAATCCGCGGACCGTTTGCGGTGTTCCTGCATTCACCCGACTATGGCCAGCTCGCCCAGGAGCTGGGCGGCTATTGCCGGCACAAGACGCGGGTGCCGCCGCGGCTGTCCGAAATCGCCATCCTGCTCACCGCCAAGCTGTGGCGCGCGCAATATGAATGGTACGCCCATGTGCCGCATGCCGAGCGCGCCGGCGTGACGCCTAGCACGATCCGGGCGCTGCGCAGCGGCCGAATGCCGAAGTCCGCCCCCAAGGACGAGCGCGCGGTCTACGACTTCATCAGGGAGCTCTACCGGCGCAAGCGCGTCACGGATAAGACCTATGCCCGGCTGCACGCGCTTCTTGGCGATGCGGGCATGGTCGAGTTCGTCGGCATCCTCGGCTATTACGTCCTCATCGCCATGTCGCTGAACGTGTTCCGGATGGGGCCGCCGGAGGGGGAGCCGCTCCCGTTTCCCGAGCGGTAGCGGACGCAACGGCAACGGGGATTCGGCTACGGCCGCCAGGCGGCCTAATCTTTGGTTTTCATTTGATCCATGCTGCCGTGATCCGTGCGAGCGGGCGCGGCACCGCTTGGGCCCTGCGCCCCCATCGACTCGACCACAAGCTCGAGATCGACCTTTCCAGCCTTTGCGAAATCGAGCGTCGCCCTCACCCGTTCTCCTTGTGCCAGCGGCTGCTTGAGGCCGGTGAGCATGAGGTGGAACGATTCTGGGTTGAAGACCACGGTCTGGCCGGGCTTGATCTCGAGCCCTCCCGGCACCGGGCGCATCGACATGACGCCCTTGTCCATCGCCATCTGGTGGACCTCGGCTTGCTTGGCGACCGGAGAGGAAGCCCCAACAAGCCGGTCCGGTTCGGTGCCGTTGTTGGTGATGGTCATGTAGGCGCCCCCGACCGAAGCGCCTCTAGGCGTCGCGCGCGCCCATGGATTACTGATCTCGATCGAACCGACCGTGAAGGTTTCGGCGGCAGCCGCGCCGCCCCCGAGCGACAGGATGGCGGCGAGCAGCCAAATCGTGTGCTTCCAAGTCTTATGGTTCATAGCGCCACATTACGACCCCATGGCGGGCCCGTCCATCACCCGACCCGACGGGCCGAGCGATGGCGCAATCGTTCACAATATGATCCGGATTGGCGTGCCTGCGGGGTCAATCGGGGATTTCCGCGCCGCTTCGGTGTCAACCAGCCGCGCAACTCTCCCATGACCAAACTGCAACCCCGTCTGCCCTCGGCGAGGCGGACAACTCCCCATATGGCAATTGCAACCGCTCCTTTCGTGCTATGTTGGGTTGAAGGGGAAACGGTTCGCCAAAAGCCCGGCAGGCAACCCGTTTGGCACCATCGTGAAATCCGATCGCATAATCCCTGATGACCAAGCCGGCCGCGTGCTGCGCTTCCGGCCGCGCGGGGCACCGCTGCGCGGCGGCTGGCACTGGTCCCCTTCAAATGCGGAGCACGACACCCCGGTCGACGACCTGGCCAAATATGAGCGCATCGAGACCAGCGACGATTATCGCCACCGCATGACGATGAATTTGCTGACGCTCCTGATCGCGGCGATGCTGATTGCCGGCGGCGTCTGGTTGACCACCAAGCTGATCGAGAACCGGAACCTGCAGGATTGCTTCTTATCGGGACGACGCAACTGCGCGCCGATCGCCGTGCCCGCCAGGTCGCAACTGTGATCGCAAGCCGAGTGGGCCCGGCAGGCAGCCAGGCTGCAGCGGTGTCCGATCACTGGTGACGAATCACTGGTGATGAGCGGCGGTCAAGGCCCCCGGATCAAGCCGCGCGCCACTCGCGGTCCGCGAGCCGCTTTCCGCCATCTTTCGATGAGGAAAGCAGAAGCCATTCCACCTGCGGTGCGATCCGCGGCCAACCACACGCCGCGGCGCGCGCCGCCATAGCGGCCATCGCCGTTGCGAGAGCAAGCCGAACCGAACGCCCGCGGTCATCGGCCGCGCGCGCCAACGCGGCTGGCCTGCAGGCGGCCCTTGCCATTGAACTCCCGCACCCGCTTCGCTATGACGGGCGCTCGACTTCGGTCGCGGACGGGGCAGGCCGGGGTGGACTGATCCGGGAGCATCCACAGTGCATTTGCAAGCAGCCGGACGGCCGTCGAAACGCGTGGTGAATCAGGGACTTACAAATGTCATCGACCTTCGACGCCGTGGCCAATATCATTGCCGAGACCTGCGATATTCCACGCGATACGATCAAGCCGGAGAGCCACGCGATCAATGATCTCGGTATCGACAGTCTCGACTTTCTCGATGTCGCATTTGCAATCGACAAGGCGTTCGGGATCAAAATGCCGCTCGAACAATGGACCCAGGAGGTCAACGAGGGCAAGGCGACGACCGAGCAGTATTTCGTCCTGAAGAACCTTTGCGCGCATATCGACGCGCTTGTCGCTGCCAAAGGTGCATGAAATCTCGGGCATGCGTTTCGAATACTTCCAGCTGATTGACCGGATCGTCGATCTTGACCTCGGCAATCGCACCATCCGGACGCAAGCCACCGTTCCCACCTCGTCGACGATCTTTGAGGGCCATTTTCCCGGATTTGCGCTGATGCCCGGCGTGTTGCTGCTCGAAAGCATGGCGCAAGCTTCCGGCTGGCTCATCATCGGCATCACGGGATTTTCGCGCATGCCCTTCCTTGCCGCTTTCAATCAGGCGAAGCTGCGCTCGTTCGTGAAGCCGGGCGACACGCTGGAGATCACCGCCGCGCTCGCCCACGAAGGCTCGGGCTTCGCGCGGACCAAGGCGGAAATCCGCAACGACGGCAAGCTCTCTTGCAACGCTGAGATCACTTTCCGGCTCGTTGAATTCCCCAACCAGGAATTCCGCCGGCACATGGAAAAGGCCGCAGCCGCGCTGGCGTTTCCGCTGGAGTCGCCGGCCAATGGCTGATTTGGCGGCTGATACCGCGCGCGAGGCTTGGATCACGGGCATCGGCATCGTCTCGACGCTGGGCGAAGGGCTGCAGGCGCACTGGCAAGGCCTCAACGCGGCGCCGGGACCCGCCGATGTGACGACCTGGGCGCCGTTCGCCATTCATCCGATCGCCGCGCTCGACCTCGACAAACAGATCCCGAAGAAAGGCGACCAGCGCCAGATGGAGGCCTGGCAGCGCATCGGCACCTATGCGGCGGGACTCGCGCTGGAGAGCGCCGGCGTCAAGGGCGATGCCGAATTGCTGGCGCGCATGGACATGATCGTCGCCGCCGGCGGCGGCGAGCGCGACGCGGCGGTCGATGCCAAGATCCTGTCCGGATTGCGCAAGAGCGATCGACCCGCGGCCTTCCTCAACGAGCGGCTGATGAACGATCTGCGGCCGACATTGTTTCTGGCGCAACTCTCGAACCTGGTAGCCGGCAACATTTCCATCGTTCATGGCGTCACCGGCTCCTCGCGCACGTTCATGGGCGAGGAATCCGCCGGCGTCGACGCGGTCCGCGTCGCCCATGCGCGCCTTGCCGCCGGCCAGAGCGAGATCGCGCTGGTGGGCAGCTCCGCCAATGCCGACCAGATCTCCACGATGCTGCTGTTCGTCATGGGTCACTACGCGTGGCGGGGCGAGCTTCGACCGCTGTGGGAACGGGCGGCGGCAGGCGGCGGATTGGCCTCCGGCTCGCTCGGCGCGTTCCTGGTGATCGAGGAAAAAACGCATGCTTTGGCGCGCGCGGCGACGCCGTTCGCGCGCCTCGCTGCCGTGCTGTCGGGACATGCCAAGCGCAAGCCGGGCGCCATCACAGCGATGCTGGATGGCCTGTGGGAGCGGATCGCCCCGCACCTCGATGCGGCCGGGCTCGCGATCATTTCGGGGGCCACCGGCGCCGAGCCCGCCACCGCGGAAGAGCGGGCCTTCCTGGCCGCGCGGCCATCCATTGCGGTGCGCGCGACCGGCTCCCATCTTGGCCATGGGGTCGAGGCACAATTTCCCATGAATATCGCGCTCGCCGCCATGGCGCTCCGGCAAGGCCGCATGTTTGCCTCCTTCGACCCGACAGGTTTCGAGCGTGCTATGGATGCTCCGCTGCGGCAGGTCGCGGTTACCAGCGTCGGGCATTGGCGCGGCGAAGGATTGGCCTTGCTCGAGGCGGTCCGTTGAGGGGGGTGGTTCATGGCGCGCTATCGTGATCAGGCCGGCCGTCCGATCGTCGTCGTCACCGGCATGGGCGTCCTCACCTCGCTCGGCATCGGCGCAGCGGACAATTGGCGCAAGTTGGCCGCCGGCGAGTCCGGCATCCATGCCATCACGCGGTTCGCAACCGAAGGCTTGAAGACCCGCATCGCCGGGACCGTCGATTTTGTTCAGGTCGAGCCGCTCAGCTCCCCGGAGCTGTCCGAGCGACTGGCCGAAATGGTCGCGGAGGAAGCGATCGCGGAGGCCCGTATAGGGGCGCGCGGCGATTTCCCGGGCCCGCTCTTTCTGGCGGTCCCGCCGATCGAGCTCGAATGGCCGCAGCGGCGGATCGTCGCCGAAGCCGCGGGCGCCAACGACACGATCACCAATCGGGATCTGGTGCGCGGTGGCGATAGCGGACCCTTCGAGGCCTTCCACAATCGCTTCCAGTTCGCCTCGGTCGCCGACGGGCTGGCCGAACGATTCGGCACCAAGGGCTCGCCGATCTCGCTCTCGACAGCCTGCGCCTCGGGCGCTTCCGCGATCCAGCTCGGCATCGAGGCGATCCGGCGCGGAGAAGCCGAGGCGGCTCTGTGCATCGGCACCGACGGCTCGATCAATCCCGAATCGCTGGTCCGGTTCTCGCTCCTGTCAGCGCTGTCGACGGCGAACGATCCACCACAGGCCGCCGCCAAACCGTTCGCGAAGAACCGCGATGGATTCGTGATGGCCGAGGGCGCCGCTGCGCTGGTGCTCGAGAGCCTGGAGCATGCCATGGCGCGCGGCGCCAAGCTGTTCGGCGTGATCGAGGGCTGCGGTGAGATGGCCGACTCCTTCCATCGCACCCGCTCGAGCCCCGACGGCCGGCCGATCATCGGCTGCATTCGCAACGCGATTGCCGATGCCGGCCTGACTCCGGACGACATCGACTACGTCAATCCGCACGGCACCGGCACCCCGGAGAACGACAAGATGGAAGGTCTTGCCGCATCGGCGGTGTTTGGCGAACGCACGAAACAGCTGCCGATTTCATCAAACAAGTCGATGATCGGGCACACATTATCGGCCGCCGGCGCGGTCGAGGCCGTGATCACGCTGTTGACGCTCGACCGGCAGATTTTACCTCCGACCATCAATTACCAGGTTCCCGACCCGGCGCTGCAACTGGATGTCGTTCCCAATGTGGCGCGCGCCGCCAAGGTTCGCCACGCGCTGTCCAACTCCTTCGGCTTCGGCGGCCAGAACGTCTCGCTGGTCTTGGCCAGAGAGCCGATGTGATCTCCAGAGCATTTTCAGGAATGCGCGCGCTCACCATCGTCGCCGACCGCAAGCTCGAGCTGGTCGAGCTTGCGCCGCCGCCGCCGCCGGCCGCCGGCGAAGTGCAGATTCGCATCCGGGCGGTGGCACTCAACCACATCGACGTGTGGGGCTGGCGCGGCATGGCCTTCGCCAAGCGCAAGCTGCCGCTGGTGGTCGGAGCCGAAGCGGCGGGCGAGATCACGGCGATCGGACCGGACGTCGGCGGATTCAAGCCGGGCCAAGCGGTGGTGATGTATGGCGGATTGACCTGCGGCAGCTGCAAGGCCTGCCGCGAGGGCCGTGACAATCTGTGCGAGAACATTGCCGGCATCATGGGCTTCCATGTCGACGGCTTCGCGCGCGATCTTCTCAGCATGCCGGCGCGCCTGGTCATTCCGGTTCCTCCCGGCATCGCCTGGCGCGACGCGGCCTGCGCGCCGATCGCCTTTGCGACCGTGCAGCATATGCTGTTCGACAATGCCAAGCTCGAGCCCGGTGAGACCGTGCTGGTGCATGCCGGCGGCTCGGGCATCGGCACCGCGGCGATCAAGATGGCGAAGGCGATCGGCGCCACCGTGATCACGACCGTCGGCGACGATGCCAAGGCAGAGAAGGCCAGAGCCTTGGGCGCCGATGACGTGATCAATTACCGCACCGAGCGCTTCGAAGGCGTGGTCCGCAAGCTCACCGCCAAGAAGGGCGTCGACGTCGTGTTCGAGCATGTCGGCGCGGAGACCTTCAACGGCTCGCTCCTGTGCCTCAAGCGCGGCGGCCGGCTGGTCACCTGCGGGGCGACCTCCGGAGCCTCGACGACGCTCAATCTGATGCAGCTGTTTCAACAACAGTACCGCATCATCGGCTCGTTTGGCGCCGCGATGCGCAACGTCCGCGAAAGCCTCGCCAAGATGGCCGGCGACCTGCTGCCGGTGATCGACAGCGAGTTCCCGCTCGACGAGGTCGAGCGGGGGCTTGAGCGGCTGGAGAGCCGACAGGTGTTCGGCAAGATCATCATCAGCTTCTGAAATCGCCGCGCACGCCATGAGCATTCGACAGCAACCCCTGGGGCGCGCTCTGCTGCGGCGGCTGGCGCCGCTATTCGACGCGGGCATGGGCCTGCTCACGTTGGCGGTCTTGCGGACGATCCGGCTCACCGACCGCCGGCGCACCGCCGACTTCTGGGGCTGGTTCATGCGCAAGGTCGGCCCCTGGCTGCCGGAGCATCGCGTCGGCCGCGCCAATCTGGTCGCCGCGTTCCCGGACAAGCCGGCGGCGGAGATCGAGCAGATCCTTGCCGGGGTGTGGGACAATCTCGGCCGCTATGCGGTCGAGTTTGCGCAAATCGACCGGCTGAGCAACGCCGATCCAAGCCGGCTGGAAGACGACATTTTCGCCGATCCGGCGACTTCGGAACGCTTTCATCGATTGCGGCACGACGGCAAGCCGGCGCTCATCTTTGCGACGCATCTTGCCAATTGGGAGCTGCCGGCGCTGGTCGCCGCAAGGCACGGTCTCGATACCGCCGTGCTGTTTCGCGCCCCCAATATCCGCTCGGTCGGCGACGCGGTCATGAAGATCCGCGCCGGCTGCATGGGTACGCTGGTGGCGACCGGCCTCGACGCACCGGTCAAGCTTCTGCGCATGCTCGAGGCGGACCGTCATGTGGCCATGCTCGTCGACCAGTATTTCGTGAAAGGCGTGGAGGTCACCTTCTTCGGCCGGCGCTGCAAGGCCAATCCGCTGATCGCCCAGCTCGCCCGCCACGTCGAATGCCCGATCCACGGCACCCGCATCGTGCGCCGCCGCGACGACAAGAACCGCTTCACGATCGAGATGACCGAAGCCATCGCGCCGGCGCGCGACCCGCAAGGCCTGATCGACATAGCAGGCACCATGCAGGTGATCACGACGGTGGTCGAGGGCTGGGTGCGCGAGCACCCCGAGCAATGGCTGTGGCTGCACCGCAGGTGGCGGTAGGTGGCCTTGTCCCGCGCGCAGCGCAGCACTTCTTCAGTGATGCGCTGCTGACCCGGGACCGTTGCGGACTCCGGCGCGTGGAACGATCCCGGCTCTGCGGTGCAACGCTGCGCGTTACGCCGCGTCCGGGAAAAGTATCAACGCCCTACCGTCCGGTCTTGATCCGGGTCCACAGCCGATTCATCAGGCGCTGGGTCGCGCTGTCGTAGACCTTGATGGTGTAGAGGCGGCTCATGGTCGCCTCGTCCGGATAGATGGTGGGATCCTCAAGCACCGCCTTGTCGATCAGCTTCTGGCTCGCCAGATTGCCATTGGCGTAGGAGACGAGGTTGGAGTTCCTGGCGGCGACCTCGGGCTTCTGCAGATAGTTGATGAAGGCATGCGCCTGCGCGACGTTCCTGGCATCCCGGGGAATCGCCAGGTTGTCGAACCACAATTGCGCCCCCTCCTTGGGGATCGCATAGGCCACCTCGACTCCGTTCTTGGCCTCCGCCGCGCGCTTCTGCGCCTGCTTGACGTCGCCGGAAAAGCCCAGCGCGAAGCAGATTTCGCCTGAGGCGAGCGCGTTGAGATATTCGGAGGAGTGGAACTTGCGCACCGAGGGCCTGATCTTGCTCACGAGATCGGCGGCCTTCTGCAGCTCCGCCTCGTTCCTCGAATTGGGATCGAAACCGAGATATTTCAGCGCCGCCGGCAGGATGTCGTCGGACGAGTCGAGCAGATACACGCCGCAGCTCTTGAACTTGGCCAGGTTATCCGGTTTGAAAACGGTGTCCAAGCTGTCGATCCTGGCGTCGGGCCCGAGAATCTCGCGTGCTTTCTTGACGTTGTAGCCGAGCCCGGTCGTGCCCCACATGTAGTTGACCGCGTATTGGTTGCCGGGATCGTAGACGGCCAGCCGCTGCGCGATTTCCGGCCAAAGATTGGCCAGATTCGGCAACTTGCTCTTGTCGAGCTTCTGGAAGACGCCGGCCTTGATCTGTCGCTCGAGGAAAAACCCGGTCGGCACCACCACGTCATAGCCGGACTTGCCGGCGAGCAGCTTGGTTTCGAGCGTATCGTTGGAATCGAAGGTGTCGTACCGCACCTTGATTCCGGTCTCCTTGGTGAAATCCGCGAGCACGGTCGGGTCGATATAGTCCGACCAATTGTAGACATTCACGATCTGGCCCTGCGCGGGCGCGGGCCCGGTCCATAGGACGGCGATAGCGACGGCCGCGAGGGCGAAAGTGCGAGGCATGACGTTCTCGGGTTCGCTCAGCCGGTTTCGGTGTCCAATCCGGCGGCTTTCCAGGCGAGAATGCCGCCGGCCAGATGGGCGTCGTAGGGATAGCCCTGTTCCTGCGCGGCCAGCGAGGCGGTGACCGATCGCCGTCCCGAACGGCAGGCGAACACGACCTGCCGGCCGTGCGGATCGGGAATCGCGGCCGGATCAAAGCTGGACAAGGGAACCACCACGGCAGCCGGATAGCGCTCGAGCGCCACTTCGTTCGGCTCGCGCACATCGACCAGCAGGATGCGGTCCTCCGCAAGCCCGCGGGCGACCTCCTCGGGGGTCAGGTTGTGAACACGGGGATCGCCGGATTCATCCGCCATGCCATCCTCCTCGCACAGAACCACCGGCCCGCCCATACGGCAGCGCGCATTTTGGCATGCCTATCGGCGCGCAATCAAATGGTCACTTGCGTGCCGACCTCCACCACGCGGTCGGTGGGAATCTGGAAATAGTCGGTCGCATCATTGGCGACCCGCGTCAACAGGATGAACAGCCTGTCCTGCCACCGCGGCATGCCCGAATGGGCGGCCGGCTTGAGCGAACGGCGCGACAGGAAGAACGAGGTCGACATGATGTCGAACGTCCAGCCAAGCTTGCGCGCGATCGCCAGCGCCTTCGGCACGTTCGGCGTTTCCATAAATCCAAACCGCAGATTCACGCGGGTGAACGTGTCGCCGACCGGCGCGATGCGCACGCGCTCGGCCGGATTGACGCGCGGCGTAGGTGCCGTCTCGATGGTCAGGATGACATTCTTTTCGTGCAGCACCTTGTAGTGCTTGAGGCTGTGCATGAGCGCGGTCGGCGCGCTGGTTGGATCGCTGGTGAGGAACACGGCGGTGCCGGGGACGCGCGCCGGCGGCTTGCGTTCCAATATCGCCACCAAGGCCTCAAGCGGCGTCTCCAGACGCCGGGTCTTCTCGTATAACAGCCGCGTGCCGCGTCGCCACGTATACATCACCACCATTAGCATCGTGCCGAGCGCGAGCGGCACCCAGCCGCCATCGACGACCTTGAGCAGATTGGCGCTGAGGAATATCAGGTCGATGCAGAGGAACGGCGCGATCAGCGCGACGGCAGCCAGCGGCGACCATCGCCAGACCTTCCAGACCACCACAATGGCCATCATGCCGGTCACCACCATGGTGCCGCTCACCGCTATGCCATAGGCCGAGGCGAGCGCGCTCGACGAGCGAAACAAAGCCACCAGCATGAGCACGCCGACCAGCAGCAGAGCGTTCACCCGCGGCGCATAAATCTGGCCGTAGAACTCCTCCGATGTGTGCCGGATTTCGAGGCGCGGCAGCAGGCCGAGCTGTATCGCCTGCTGGCTCAGCGAATAGGCCCCGGAAATGACGGCCTGGCTCGCGATCACGGTGGCGACCGTCGCCAAGGCCACCATGGGGAGCAGCGCCCAATCCGGATAGAGCAGAAAGAACGGGTTTGCGAGCGCCCTCGGATCGGTCAGCACCAGAGCGCCCTGGCCCAGATAGTTCAATGCCAGCGAGGGCAGCACGAGGCCAAGCCAGGCGGCCTGTATCGGCTTGCGGCCGAAATGTCCGAGGTCGGCGTAGAGCGCTTCGGCCCCGGTGACGGCGAGAAAGACCGCGCCCAGCGTGACCAGCCCGATGAAGCCGTGGCCCACCAGGAAGACGACGGCATAATACGGATTGAAAGCGAGCAGGATCTCCGGCTTGCCGGCCACATGAGCCGCGCCCGCAACCGCCATGACGGCGAACCAAAGCACCATGATCGGGCCGAAGAAGGCCGCGACCTTTGCGGTCCCGCGCGATTGCACGGCGAACAGCACGATCAGAATCGCCATCGTCAAGGGCACGATGTAGGGATCGAAGGCCGGTGTCGCGATCTTGAGGCCTTCGATCGCGGACAGCACTGACAGCGCCGGCGTGATCATCGCGTCGCCATAAAACAGCGCCGCACTGACGATGCCGCAGAGCACGATGACATTGGCGCCCCGGCGCAAGGCGCGTTGCGCCAACGCCATCAATGCCAGGGTTCCGCCCTCGCCATGGTTGTCCGCCCGCAGCAGCACGATGACGTATTTCAGGGTGACGGTTACGATCAGCGCCCACAGGATGAGCGAGAGCACGCCAAACACCGCCGCGCGGTTCACCATGCCGCCGGGCTCGATGGAGGCGGAGACCGCTTCGCGCAAGGCGTAGAGCGGGCTGGTGCCGATGTCGCCATAGACGACGCCGATGCTGCCGACCGTCAGGGCCAAAAAAGTGGATTTGCAATACGCTGGGCCGTTCCCGTTGAGCGAAACGGAAGGGGAAGCGGCGAGTGGAGGCGACATCGATCAGGCCTGATGTTGCACCGCAACATACGCGGGGCCGGTGCTTATAGCATCCCCAACGTCCGCGATCTGCTCAGGGGTTCAATTTATTTGTGGAGCAGGCCTGCAGTCGACACAACGCGAGCCAGGGCTCGAAAACCCGCGAATCCGGGCATTTTGACGGCCTCGGGGCTCTTTCTCGGGAGAGCGCGCACGAGCCTGCCGCTGCGACCAACCGGCGCACCGCAGTGGCGCGATCGGTGGACGGTTACCAGGGCCTCGCGCGGCCGGGCGAGGCCGCGCCCGCGCGCGTGGGCGCACGGAATTCGGTCTTGCGCCGGCGGCCAAGCGCGCGCAGATAGCGACGGTTCCGCAACGGAGGCGGCGATGCGTTTGATCGGCCATTTCATCGGCGGGAAGGAGGTCGCGGGCACGTCCGGTCGCACCGGGGACGTCTATGATCCGAATACCGGCGAGGTGCAGGCCAAGGTCGCCTTTGCGGATCCCGCGGAAGTCGAGCGCGCGATCGCGCTGGCACAGGCCGCCCAGCCGGCCTGGGCCGCGACCAACCCGCAACGGCGCGCGCGCGTGCTGTTCAAGTTTGTCGAGCTCGTGCAGCGGGAGCTCGACGCGCTTGCCCGGCTCCTCTCCGGCGAGCACGGCAAGACGCTCGCGGATGCGCGCGGCGATATCCAGCGCGGTCTCGAAGTCGCCGAGTTCGCCTGCGGCATCCCCCACCTCCTCAAGGGCGAATTCACCGAAGGCGCCGGCCCCGGCATCGACCTCTATTCCATGCGCCAGCCGCTCGGCGTCGTCGCCGGCATTACGCCGTTCAACTTCCCGGCAATGATTCCGATGTGGAAGTTCGCGCCGGCGCTCGCCTGCGGCAACGCGTTCATCCTCAAGCCGTCGGAGCGCGACCCTTCGGTGCCGATGCGGCTAGCCCAATTGCTGGTCGAGGCCGGGCTGCCGTCCGGCGTGCTCAATGTGGTCAATGGCGGCCGCGAGGCGGTGGAAGCGCTGTTGAACGACCCGCGCATCGCGGCCATCGGCTTCGTCGGCTCCTCGGCCGTGGCCGGGCACATCTATGCCGCCGGCTGCGCCAAGGGAAAGCGCATGCAGTGTTTCGGCGGCGCCAAGAACCACATGATCGTCATGCCGGATGCGGACCTGGACCAGGCCGTCGATGCGCTAATCGGCGCCGGCTACGGCTCGGCAGGCGAGCGTTGCATGGCCGTATCGGTGGCGGTGCCGGTCGGCCGCCAGACCGCGGACGCCCTGCTCGAGCGGCTCATTCCGCGGGTGGAGAGCCTCAAGATCGGTCTCTCGAGCGACGCGCAGGCCGATTACGGTCCGCTCGTCAGCGGCACGCATCTCGACAAGGTGAGAAGCTATGTCGAGCTCGGCATAAAGGAAGGCGCCAAGCTCAAGGTCGACGGCCGCGGCTTCAAGCTGCAGGGCTACGAGCGCGGATTCTTCATGGGCGGCTGCCTGTTCGACCAGGTCGAGCCGCATATGCGCATCTACAAGGAAGAGATTTTCGGGCCGGTGCTCTCGGTCGTGCGCGCCAAGGATTACGAGGAGGCCGTGCGGCTGCCTTCGGAGCACGATTACGGCAACGGCGTAGCGATCTTCACCCGCGACGGCGACACCGCGCGCGACTTCACCAGCCGCGTGAACGTCGGCATGGTAGGAGTAAATTTCGCCGTCCCGGTGCCGCTTTCCTATTACACGTTCGGCGGCTGGAAGCAGTCGGGCTTCGGCGACCTCAACCAGCACGGCCCCGACGCGATCCGCTTCTACACCAAGACCAAGACCGTGACCGCCCGCTGGCCTTCCGGCACCAAGGAGGGCGCCGATTTCGTCATCCCCACGATGAAGTGAGAAAGCGCAATCCCGTGGCCGAGTACCAGCTCTACTGCTTTGCCCAATCCGGCAACGCTTATCGGGTCGCCCTGATGCTCAATCTCATCGGTGCCGACTGGGAGCCGATCTGGGTCGACTTCTTCGTCAAGGGCGAACAGCGCATGCCCGCCTATCGGACCAACGTCAACGAGATGGGCGAGGCGCCGGTGCTCGTGCACGGAAGCCGCAAGCTCAGCCAGTCGGGCGTCATCCTGTCCTATCTAGCCGGGCGCTCCGGGAAGTTTCGGCCCGACGGCGAGGACGAGCAACTCGAAGCCCTGCGCTGGATCATCTTCGACAATCAGAAGGTGAACGGCTATCTCGGGCCTTATCGCTTTCTGCGCTTCCTGGCCAAGCCGCCCGGCGACCCGGCGGTGCTGGCATTTCTCAAAGGGCGGATCGACGGCAATCTGGCGATCGTCGACCAGCGGCTGTCGAGCCGCGACTTCGTGCTCGGGCCGCGGCCGACCATCGCCGACCTGTCGCTGGTCGGCTACCTGTACTATCCGCCCGAGGAGTTCGGCTTTGACATTGCCGCCCAGCACAAGAACATCGCCGCCTGGCTCGGCCGCATGCAGGCATTGCAAGGCTGGAAACATCCCTACGACCTGATGCCCGGACATCCGCTGCAACGCTAGGCCGCAGCGGATCAGTTGAGCCGGGTCGGGCGCTCCGATTGGGGCGGATGCTCGGCCGCCAGTGGGGGCGGTGCGGCTGCCTCCGCCGCGACGGCGGCCGGACCGGCTGGGCTCGCGGACGCGACGCCAGCGGCGGTGGCGGCCGCCGTCTTGCGCTGGGCATTGCGGTAGGACAGCCAGCCGAGCGGCAGGGTCGCGAGATAGGCGAGCGTGCCCACGGTGAGCACTTCCCAGGGGTAGGAGATGAGCAGCGCAAAGAACAGCACGATCAGGACGAAGACCGGCAGCACCATCTCGGGCGCCACCCGCTTGCCGACCCGTTTGCCGGAAAAGACCGGCAACCGCGATACCATCAGAAAGGCGATGCCCAGGGTGTAGAGGAAGCTCACCGGCGCCACGAAGTCGAAATGCGGCACGCCGAGGAACTGTACATAGATCGGCAGCAGCACCGTGATCGCGCCGGCCGGCGCCGGCACGCCGACGAAGTAGTTTCCGGCCCAGGGCGGCCGGTCCGGATCCTCGATCATGACATTGAAGCGGGCCAGCCGAAGCGCGGCGCAGATCGCGAACACCAGGGCGGCAATCCAGCCGGCCGATTTGAGCTCGTGCAGTCCCCAGAAATAGAGGATCAGCGCCGGCGCGACGCCGAAATTGACGAAATCCGCGAGGCTGTCGAGCTCGGCGCCGAAACGCGACGTGCCCTTGAGCATGCGGGCCACTCGCCCGTCGACTCCGTCCAGCATGGCGGCAAAGACGATGGCCGCCAGCGCCCATTCGAGCCTGTCCTCCACGGCCAGCCGAATGGCCGTGAGACCGGCGCACAGCGCCAGCAAGGTGATGACGTTGGGCACCAACGTGCGCACCGGAATGGCGCGGAAGCGCGGGCGGCGCAGCAATCGTCGGCGATCGCGTTCGAAGGGCCGATGGTAGAACATGGCCGGAATATAGTCCTTTGGCGATCTCGCCGCTACGGCGAGTTTCCGGGCCGCTCAGCCCACCCGGAATGCGCGGTCGCCGTCGCCGGTGCGCAGATCGGCAATGACGGTTTCGCCCGCGATAGCGGTCTGGCCCTCGGCCACCAGCGGCCGCGCGCCTTCGGGCAGATAGACATCGACGCGTGAACCGAACCGGATCATGCCGATGCGCTCGCCGGCGCCCACGGTGGCGCCCCTGCGCACAAAGCAGACGATCCGCCGCGCCACCAGGCCGGCGATCTGCACGACGGCGATGCGCGCGCCGCCGGTTGCGATCACAAAGGAGTTTCGCTCGTTCTCCTCGCTTGCTTTGTCGAGATCGGCGCTGATGAAGGAACCGGCGTGATAGATGATCTCATCGATGCGGCCGCTCACCGGGCTGCGGTTCACATGGCAATTGAATACGTTCATGAAGATCGATACCCGCGGCAGCGGCCGCCCACCGAGATCGAGCTCGCCCGGCGGCGACGCATTGCCGACCGCGGAGATCCGCCCGTCGGCCGGCGCGACCACGATGCCCTCGCGCACCGGGGTCACGCGCACCGGGTCGCGGAAGAACAGGGCGCACCAGATCGTCAGGACGGTGCCGATCCAGCCGAGCGGTGCCCAGACCAGGAACAGGATCAGGCTCGCCAGCGCGAAGCTGCCGATGAACGGATAGCCCTCACGGTGGATCGGCACCAGCTGCGAGCGGATCGAGTTGACGATGGACATGAACTCTCACGACGGCTGCATTGCAAAGAAATCTTGTAGCACCTGCGGCTCCCGCATGAAGCAGAGCGTAATGCGGGACCGCTGTTCCCGGATTGCGCGGAGTTTATCATCGGGCGCCGCTTCGCGCCGACCCGTTGGCTCCATCCGGGCTACAAGACTTGCTTGACGCGTAACCCCTTCATTCGGCGGCGTCGGCGGGCAAGATCACGGGCCGCGGCACCTCAGCCTCGGCGTCGTCCTCGGCGGCGGACATATCCGCGGCCGCCGGCGGATTGCGGTTGGGCGCCGCGTCGCCTTCCTCGATCAAGGCGAGCTTCTGGCGCGCCGCCTCGGCTTCGCGCTGGCGGTTCCACATGCTGGCATAGAGGCCGCCTCGCGCCAGCAGCTGCGGATGGGTGCCGCGCTCGACGATGACGCCGTGATCCAGCACCAGGATTTCGTCGGCTCCCACGATGGTGGAAAGGCGGTGGGCGATCACCAGCGTGGTGCGGTTCTTCGACACGCGGTCGAGCGCGTCCTGGATGTCCCTCTCGGTATGGCTGTCGAGCGCCGAGGTGGCTTCGTCCAGCAGCAGGATCGGCGGACCCTTGAGGATCGTGCGCGCGATGGCGACCCGCTGCTTCTCGCCGCCGGAGAGCTTGAGACCGCGCTCGCCGACTTCGGTCTCGTAGCCCTTGGGGGCGATGCGAATGAAATGGTCGATCTGTGCATGGCGCGCGGCTTCCTCGACCTCGGCGTCGCTCGCTTCCCAGCGGCCATAGCGGATGTTGTAGCGGATGGTATCGTTGAACAGCACGGTGTCCTGGGGAACCATGCCGATGGCGGAACGCAGCGATACCTGGGTGACGTCGCGAATGTCCTGGCCGTCGATCTCGATGCGGCCGCCGGTCACGTCATAGAAGCGATAGAGCAGCCGTGAGATGGTCGACTTGCCGGCGCCCGAGGGGCCGACCACCGCGACCGTCCTGCCGGCCGGCACCTCGAAGCTCACGCCCTTGAGGATCGGGCGCTCCGGATCGTAGGAGAACCAGACGTTGTCGAACCGGATCGCGCCGCGCCGCACCTCGAGCGGCAGCGCGCCCGGCCTGTCCTCGATCTCCGGCTTGCGGTCCAGGATCGCGAACAGGTTCTCGATGTCGATCACGGCCTGCTTGATCTCGCGATAGACCATGCCCATGAAATTGAGCGGCTGATAGAGCTGGATCATCATGGCGTTGATCATGATGAAATCGCCAACCGTATGGGTGCCCTCCTGGATGCCGTAAGCGCACATCACCATGGCGCCGGCGAGCCCGATGGTGAAGATCGTCGCCTGGCCGGCATTGAGCACGGCGAGCGACACGTAGGACTTGACGCTGGCCTCCTCGTAACGCGCCATCGCGCGGTCGTAACGCCGCGCCTCGCGCTCCTCGGCGACGAAATACTTGACCGTCTCGTAGTTGAGCAGCGAATCGATCGCCTTGACATTGGCATCGCTGTCGCTGTCGTTCATGCGGCGGCGGATGCCGATGCGCCACTCGGTCGCGAAATAGGTGTACACCATGTAGCAGGCGACGGTAGCGACGATGAGCACCACATAGCGCCAGTCGAACTGATAGAGCAGCACCACGATGATGAAGGAGAGCTCGATCACCGTCGGCACAAGCTGCATGATCACCATGCGGACGATGGTTTCGATGGCGTTGCGGCCGCGCTCGAGAACCCGGGTCAGGCCGCCGGTCTTGCGCTCGAGATGGAAACGCAGCGAGAGCCGGTGCATATGCTCGAAAACCATATAGGCCAGCCGCCGCACCGCGTTCATCGCGACCTGGGCGAACAAGCCGTCGCGCGCTTGCGTCAAGACCGCCATCAAGACGCGCGTCACCCCATAGGCGATGGTCATCAGGACCGGAGCCGCGATCGCCCAGGTCAGCCATGACGAAGGCTCGACCGGCGCGCTGCCGTGCCCGGTCAACGCGTCGGTCGCCCATTTGAACGTGAACGGCACCGCCATGGTGGCGATCTTGGCCAGCAGCAGAAGCGCCATGGTCACCCAGATCCGCAGCCTGAGATCGCGGCGATCGGACGGCCAGATGTAGGGCCACAGCACGATCACGGTGTGCAGCAGGCTGGCGGCACCGTCGGCGGACACGTCCCGCTTCAGCGAACGGGTGGATCGGGGGTGGAAATCGGTCATTCGATCGTCAAGGAGCCCGGCCTTACGACGGCCGCGCGAACGGGGACCGTCGAGTTCGACTCATATAGAGCATTTTCCGGCGCCAGCCACCTGCCAAGAAAGTTCCAAGAAGGTTCCATGACGTTCCCGTAAGGTCCGCGCGGGCCCGGCCTCGATAGCGGCCGCAAAATGTGCTGATGAACGCGCGCCGGCGCGGCCACTATTGCGGTGCAAACAAGGCGGGCCGCTTGACGGCCTCGACCCCCAGCGCCACATGCAGGGACTAGTCGGAATCCCCATGAGCAAAATCAAATCAATCTGCGTCTATTGCGGCTCCGGTCCGGGCACCAACCCGGCTTTCATGCAGGCAGCGCGCCGGTTCGGCCGGATCCTGGCGGAAAACCACATCAGGCTCGTTTACGGCGGCGGCTCGGCCGGCCTGATGGGGGCATGCGCCGAAGCCGTCCTCGACCACGGCGGCTGTGTCACCGGGATCATCCCCGAATTCCTGACCGATCGCGAGCATATGCTGATGCGCGTGCAGGAGCGGATCATCACGCGCGACCTGCACGAGCGCAAACAGCTGATGTTCGAGCGCGCCGACGCCTTTGTGGCGCTGCCGGGCGGCGTCGGCACGCTGGAGGAGCTGGTCGAGCAGCTGACCTGGGCGCAGCTCGGCCGCCACCGCAAGCCGATCCTGATCGCCAATATCGATCGCTTCTGGGATCCGCTGTGCGCGCTGCTCGACCACATGGAAAAGGTCGAATTCATCCGCGCCGGCCTCAACGTCAATCTTCTGGTCGCCGATCGCATCGAGGACATCCTGCCCAAGCTGCTCGCGGCCGCGCGCGAGCTGTCGGAGCCGGACAAGGAAATGAAGGCCGCCGCCGTCGATCAGTTGTGAGCGGGCTCGCCGGGGGCTACCTCGGGCCTTTGAGAAACGTGACAGCCTCGATGCGGTTGCCCTCGGGATCGCGAACGAAGGCGGCGTAATAGCCTTCGGAATATTCCGGCCGCAAGCCGGGGGCGCCGTCGCAGCTGCCGCCCGCCTGCAGTGCCGCCGCGTGAAAGGCCTCGACGGCCTTCATGTCCGGCGCCCTGAGACAAACGTGGTGTCCGCTATCGGCCTGAGGCGGTGCCGTCCCGGGCCGGTGATTGAGCCAGAATTCGGGATAGGGCTTGCCGAAGCCGAGCGTGCTCGCCGCCACCCGCAGCTTGCGGTAGCCGAGCGTGTGGAGCACGGCTTCGTAAAAGCGGCCCATCGCATCGAGATCGCGTACCGCGATGGAGACGTGGTCGATCATGGACGGGGAGTCTCCCGATTCATCTCACGGGGAGGCACCGGACTTGACCAGCTTGTAGATGATCGAATCCATCAGCGCCTGGAACGAGGCATCGATGATGTTGGGCGAAACCCCGACCGTGGTCCAGCGCTCGCCGGTTTCGTCCTGGCTTTCGATCAGCACGCGCGTCACCGCCTGCGTGCCGCCGTTGAGGATGCGCACCCGGTAGTCGGTGAGCTCGAGCCCCTCGATATAGCTTTGATACTTGCCGATATCCTTGCGCAGCGCGACGTCCAAGGCATTGACCGGACCGTTGCCCTCGCCGGCGGAAATCAGGTCCTTGCCGTCGACCCTCACCTTGACCACGGCCATGCTCACGGTGACGCGTTCCCCCTTGGCGTTGATACGCTGCTCGATATTCACGTCGAACTGGGTGACGTCGAAATAGTTCGGCACCTTGCCGAGCATGCGGCGGGCCAGGAGCTCGAAGGAGGCGTCCGCCGCCTCATACGCATAGCCGACCGCCTCGCGCTGCTTGACCTCCTCGAGCAGCGCGGCGATGCGGGAATCGTCCTTGTCGACCTTGATGCCGATGCGCTCGAGCTCGAACAGGACGTTGGACTTGCCGCCCTGGTCGGAGACCATGAGCCTGCGCCGGTTGCCGACAGCGTCGGGGGCAACATGCTCGTAGGTGGCCGGCTCCTTGAGGATGGCGGAAGCATGAATGCCGGCCTTGGTCGCAAACGCGCTGGCGCCCACATAGGGGGCGTGACGGTTGGGCGCGCGGTTGAGCATCTCGTCGAGCACGCGCGAGACATGGGTGAGGCTCGCGAGCTTCTCCTGCGAGACGCCGATCTCGAACTTCTCCGAGAACTGCGGCTTGAGCTTGAGGGTCGGAATGATGGAGACCAGGTTGGCATTGCCGCAGCGCTCGCCGAGCCCGTTCAGGGTGCCCTGGATCTGGCGCGCGCCGGCCAGCACGGCGGCGAGCGAATTGGCGACCCCCTGCTCGGTGTCATTGTGGGCATGGATGCCGACATGGTCGCCGGGCACGCGCTTGACCACCTCGGCGACGATCTTCTCCACCTCGTGGGGCAGCGTTCCGCCATTGGTGTCGCACAGCACGACCCAGCGCGCACCCTCCTCGTAGGCCGCCTGGGCGCAGGCGAGCGCATATTGCGGATTGGCCTTGTAGCCGTCGAAGAAATGCTCGCAGTCGAGCAACACTTCGCGGCCGGCGGCCCTGGCGGCGCGAATGCTGTCGCGGATCGAGGCGAGATTTTCCTCAAGCGTGCATTCGAGCGCGACGCGCACATGATAGTCCCAGGATTTCGCGACGAAGCAGATGGCATCGGCCTTGGCGTCGAGCAGCGCCTTGAGGCCCGGATCGTTGGAGGCCGAGCGGCCGGGGCGGCGCGTCATGCCGAACGCCGTGAACGTCGTCTTGAGCTGGCGGCTCTGCGCGAACAGCTCCGTGTCGATCGGATTGGCGCCCGGATAGCCGCCCTCCACATAATCGATGCCGAGCTCGTCGAGCATCCCCGCGATGGCAACCTTGTCGTGCAGCGTGAAGTCGACGCCGTTGGTCTGCGCGCCGTCGCGCAGCGTCGTGTCGTAGAGATGGAGACGCTCGCGGGTCATTTCACCGGACATTGGCGGTACTCACACGTGGTAGGCGATGTAAAGCGCCAGCAGCACCGCCGCCGCGATCACCGCGTATTTGAGCACGATGTAGTAGAGCCAGTGGCGCGGAAACGGCGTATCGGGCTTGCTCATGATGCGCCTCCTTTTGGCGTGCCGCCTTTCGGCGTCAACCGCTTTTCCATGGTCGTGTTGGCGAACCACTCATCGCCCAGGGACACGGTGTTGCGGCGCTGCGCCACATAGCCGCGATGCTCGAAGAAACCCGACGCGCTGTCGCTCGCATCGGCGGTCAGCCGCGGCGTGCCGCGCGCGGCGGCGAGCTTCTCGACCGCATCGCACAGCATGGCCCCGATCCCCTGCCCGGCCACGGCCGGATGAACATAGAGGAGGTCGACATGGTCGGCGCCCTTGAGCGACACAAACCCCACCGCCGAGCCGCCGAGCGTGGCGACCAGCGTGAGCCCCTGCCCCAGCCGGGCGCCGAATGCCGCCTCATCGTCGGCGGCGGCAATCCAGGCGCCGCGCTGCGCTTCGCTGTAGTCCTCCGCGGTCAGCTCCTCGACGCTGGCGCGAAAGAT
>DASXXS010000162.1:0-30616 GCA_036502925.1 Xanthobacteraceae bacterium | reverse complement strand
GTTCACCGCGCGCATCGGCACGCTCATGATCGGATCGGTGCGCCTTACTCCGGTGCGCATCGGCAACGCCAAGGCGCTGCTGCTGGGTCCGCTCACGGTCGAGCCGCCGTTCCGCGCGCGCGGCATCGGCCACGCGCTGATCACGCGCGCGCTGGCCGAAGCCAAGGCCAAAGGCCACCAGCTGGTGGTCCTGGTGGGCGACGAGCCCTATTACGGGAGAAGCGGTTTCAAGCCAATTCCCGCGGGCCGGGCGGTCATGCCGGGGCCGGTCGACCCGGCCCGCCTGCTGGTCTGCGAGCTTCGCGAGGGCGCGTTTGCCAACGTCTCCGGGCCGATCCGACCCGACCGCGATGCGCGGTAGGGCTCTAGCGTCCCTCCCTGGCCCAGGTGGCGGCGAGGCTGCCGACCAGCAGCAGGAGGCCGATCAGCCCGGCGAAGACCGGCAGCACGCCGATGCCGCGCACCACGCTTGCTTCGCGCAGCTTGAGGCCAATCCAGTCGTCGCCGTGAAAGCTGTCATTGGCGCGCACACCGACGACCCGCGGCACATGGACCCCGGCGCCATCCTCGATGCGCACCGCATCGCCGCCCGTTGCGCCGATGAGCGGCGCGAGCCAGTCGGCGGTCGAGGTGACCTCGTCGAACTCGCGCGGATTGGCCGGGCCGACATTGGCGAGCGCGGTGAGCTTGCCGTCGCTGGCGCGCCACAAGCCAAGCTCCTTCGCCTCGATGGTGGTGCGCCACACTCCCGGCTCGGCCTGATCGAGCGTCACCGTCTGCGACTTGCCTGACGGCATCGTCAGGGTCACCGGGTCGACGCTGTCGGCCATGGTCTGCCGCTGCACCGTGAGGTCATGCCCGCGCACCAACAGCCGCAGCGCCTCCTCTTCGAGGTCGGGCTCCTTCATCAGCCAGTGCGACAAGCGCCGCAACAGGTCGAGATGCGGACCGCCGCCCTCGAATCCGCGCGCCCACAGCCAGATGTGATCCGACAGGAGCAACGCGACGCGGCCTTCGCCTTCGCGCGAGAGCTGCAGCAGCGGCTTGTCGCCGGGGCCCTCCATTACCGTGGTGCCCTTCTCGGCGCGCGCGTCGACCAATCGAAACCAGTGGCTCCAGTGCGGCGGATCGGCAGCGGAGCCCTCGAGGCCGCGGGTCACCGGGTGGCGCTTGCCCAGTGCGGAGAGGTGCGGCAGGTAGGGTGTCTCGGTGGTTTGGCCGCTCGGCTCCGCCGGAAGCACGGATACGAGCGGCGTCCGCCACAGGCTGGTCGGGCTGGCATAGTCGCGCCCGGCCGCCACCAGGACGGCACCCCCCTGGCGCACGTAGCGCACGATGTTGTCGAAATAGATCGTTTGCAGCACGCCTTGGCGCGCGTAACGGTCGAAAATGATGAGCTGGAATTCGTTGATCTTCTGCTGGAACAGCTCGCGCGTTGGAAAGGCGATGAGCGAAAGCTCGTTGATCGGCGTGCCGTCCTGCTTCTCGGGCGGGCGCAGAATGGTGAAGTGCACGAGGTCGACGCTGGCGTCCGATTTGAGCAGATTGCGCCAGGTCCGCTCGCCGGCATGCGGCTCTCCGGACACGAGCAGGACCCGCAGCTTGTCGCGCACCCCGTCGATCACCACGACGGCGCGGTTGTTCACCGCGGTCAGCTCGCCCTCGACCGGGGTGGCTTCGATCTCGATGATGTTCTGCCCGGCATGGGGGATCGGCACCTCGACATTGACCGCTTGGCCGACGCGCACGCTGCGAGTCTCCAGCGTCTCGCCGTCGCGGCGGATCGTGATCGGTGCGTTGCCGGGCGGAATGCCCTGATCCTCGACCCGGAAGGTGATGGTCTGCGACTGTCCGACGATGCCGAAGCGGGGCGCCGTGACCAGCGCCACCCGGCGGTCGCGCTCGTTCTTGTGGCCGGTGATCAGGGCGTGCACGGGCGCATTGAAACCGAGCGCCGCGACGTCGGCCGGAACGTCGTGCACGCGCCCGTCCGTGATCATGATCGCGCCCGCCACCCGGTCGCGCGGAACATCCGACAGCGCCGAGCTGAGCGCGCCGAACAGTCGGGTGCCGTCGGTTTCGCCGTCCGACTGGCCGGCCTCGACGAAGCGCACTTCGAGCCCGGGAATGTGCCCGAGCCGTTCCGCCAGCTGGGCGCGCACGGCTTCGGTCTGTTGGGTGCGGTCGCCGAACTCCTGGCTCGGGCTTTTGTCGATGATCACGGCGGCGACCGAAGTGAGCGGATCGCGGTCCTCGCGCGTGAGCGAGGGATTGGCGAGCGCCAGCACGAACAAAGCGAGCGCGGCGATGCGGATGGCGGCGCCGCGGCTGCGCGCCAGCACCAGCATCACGGCCAGCACCAGCGTCACCGCGAGCGCCCCCCACAGCACATAGGTTGGCACGAGCGGCGAGAATGCGATGCCGAAATTCATCGGTATCTGGTCTCCTACTGTCCCAGCCGCTCGAGCAGCGCCGGAATATGGACCTGGTCGGCCTTGTAGTTGCCGGTCAGCGTGTACATCACGATGTTGACGCCGGCCCGGAAAGCGAATTCGCGCTGACGCGGCTCGCCGGCGACCAGGGGCAGCATGGCCTGACCATCCGGCCGCATCGCCCAGGCGCCGGCGAGATCATTCGAGGTGATGATGATGGAGGAGACGCCGTCGCCGGCGCGCGCCGGGCGATTCGATTCGTCCTCTTCGCTCTCCGCCGGCAGCGCCTCGACCCAAAGCTGGCCGGTGCTGAAGCGGCCCGGAAAATCCCTCAGCAGATAAAACGTCTTGGTCAGAACATGATCCCGCGACACCGGCTCGAGCTCGGGAATATCGAGCGAGGACAGGATATTCCGCAACGCCAGCATCCCCGGCGCGCGCGCCTCGCCACCCGGTCCCGGCGGCGCTTCGATCGCGTCGCGGGTGTCGAACAGGACGGTGCCGCCTTGCTTCATATAGGCGTCGATATGCTGCAGCGCCTCGGCCGACGGCTTGGGCGCGCTCGGTACGATCGGCCAGTAGATCAGCGGATAGAACGCGAGCTCGTCGCGCGCCGGATCGAGCCCGGTCGGCTCGGCGGCTTCGAGCGCGGTGCGTTGCGCCAGGAACAGCGTGAGGCCCTGCAGCCCGGCCTTGCTGATGCGGTCGACCTCTTCGTTGCCGGTGACCACATAGGCAAGCCGGGTCTCCACGGCCGCCTTCCAGGCCGCATCGCCGCCGGCCTGCGCCTGCGCCCGGGGGGCGGCAAGCAACGCCGACCCGAAAATCGCCAACGCCGCGATGGCGGCCGCCACCGGGCGCCGCCGCCGCGTCATCTGCTTGAGCCCGCCAGCGAGCCAGAACACCACCAATCCGTCGAGCGCGAGCAGCGCGAGGGCGGCCAGCAGGATCGGTCCGCGCAGATCGCGCGGTTCGCTCACCCGATATTCCTCCCGGCGCGCGTTGAGGGCCGAGACGTCGAGGGGCGCAAGCTGGTCGGCGGGCGCGAGTGTGTTCACGGCCAACAATCCTTCGGGTGGACCATAGAAACCGGGCGGGTGGTCGGACGTGGCGCGGCCCGAAAATGCGGCTGGGACCGGACGTGCGCTCGGCGGCGGCGGCACGAACACGCCGAAACCGTCGAGCACATGGCTGGGCGGTACCGCTTCCTGGGTATCGCGGGCGCCGCTCGCGCCGGTTTCGGCGACGGCCGTGGTGCCGGCCTGCGCGACGATGCGCTTGAGCATATCGACGAACGCCCCCGACAGCGGCAGATCCGACCAGCGGGTGTCGGCGGTGACGTGAAACAGGACGATCAGTCCCTTGCCGCGATGCTCGGCGGTGACCAGCGGCGTGCCGTCGGCCAGCGTCGCCCAGGTATGGTCGCTCAGCGTCGCGTCCGGCTCGGCCAGCACCTGGCGGCTCACTGTGACGTCGTTGGGTACGGTCATGTCGAAGAACGGACCGTCATGCGCATAGGCGCCGAGCTGCTGGGGCTGTTCCCAGGACAGGCTGCCGCCGAGGATGCGCCCGCCGCGCCGTAGCCGCACCGGCACGAGGTCGTCCTCGCTGGCGGCGAGCCGCGGCCCGGCGAAGCGCACCAGCACGCCGCCGTCCTCGATCCAGCGCGCGATCTGATCGTGCACCTCGGCGACGTTGCCGACGTCGGCAAGGATCATCATCGGCAGGCGCTGGTCGAGAAACTGGGTCACCGCCTGGGCCGGCGAGCCTGCATCGGCGATCCGCACGTCCGCGAACGGAGCGAGCGCGCGCGTCAGGTAATAGGTCGAGGCGAGCAGCGGCTGGGCGGTATCGGCGGTCGATCCGGTGACGACGCCGATGCTGCGCCGGCGCCAGCGCTTGTCGAGCAGCTGCACCGCGCCGGCCGAGTGCTCGGCGCTGATCTCCAGCCGCGCGATGTCGTTGCGGATCTCGACCGGCAGCGCGAGGTCGGCTTCCGTCTCGGTATCTTGCGGCCGGAAGGCGAACGAAGTATCGCCGAGCGGCAGGCCCTTGAGATCGAGGCCGCGCACGGTGCCGGTTTCCGCCGTCCCGGTCGCCGAGCGCAAGACCTTGACGGTGAGCGCGCCGGCCGTGTTGTCGGCGGAGCTCAGCGCATGCGCGGGCGCGAGCCCGCCGTCGATCACGGTGACCTGCCGGCTCCCGACCAGCCGGCCAAGCGCGGCGACGAATTCGGCGCCGCCGCCGATATCGACGCCGTCGCAGAGCCAGACGATCTCGACGTCGGGCGTGGCATCGAGGAAGCGGCCGAGCGCCGGCAGCGCGTCGGCGCGTTCGACCGCGTAGGGTTGCGGCCGCAACTGCTTGAGCCGCACCCGCGCCGCGGCCGGGGTCTCGAGCGAGATGTCGCGCGCGGGCTCCGACAAGCGGATGAGGGCGACGCCGCGATCATCCGTTTCCGCCCGCGCCACCAGGTCGTCGGCGGTGCGCATGCGCGCATCCCAGGTGCCGGCCGCCGGGTAGCCGTCGTCGATGATGAGCGCCAGCGGCGCCCTGGAGACGGCGGTCTCGACCGGCGGACGCCACAGCGGGCCAGCCGCCGCGATGATGACGAGCGCGGCCAGCGTCAAGCGCAGCAGCGTGAGCCACCAGGGCGTGCGCCGCGGCGTCTCCTCCTTGGGGGTGAGGTCGAACAGCATCCGGGTCGGCGGGAAATCGATGCGCCGCGGTTGCGGCGGGATCAGCCGCAACAGCCACCACAGGATCGGCAGGCTCAGCAATCCCAGCAGCACCAGCGGCTCCGCGAAGGCGAGCGGCAGGCCCAGCAATCCCATCATGGGTGCCTCCCGGAATGATGATGCCCCGGCGTGCCCAGGCGGCCGCCCACCGCGGCGCCAGGCGGCGGCGCGCCCATGCGGGCGTGCAGTGCGAGCAGCAGCTCGGTCGCCGCATGGTCGGTGCGGTGGATGGCGAAGCTCCATCCGAGCCGGTCGGTCTCGGCCCTGATCTCGGCGCGGTGGCGCGCGACGCGCGCCTCATAGTCGCTCTTCCAGGCCTCGGCGCGTCCGACCGTGATCTCGCCGGCGCCCTCCGGCTCGACGAACTCGACGCGGCCGGAATACGGAAAGCTCTCCTCGGCCGGATCGACGACCTGGACGATGTGACCATGCGCGCCGGTCGACGAGAGTTGTGCGAGCGTTGTGCGCACTTCCGCGATGGGACTCCAGAAGTCCGACACGACCACGATCTCGGCCAGCCCCGAGGGCGCAAACGACGGCGGCAGGCTCGCGCGCTCGGTCACGTCATGCACGATCGCATTGGCCATCTTGTCGAGCACGTTGCGGCTGCCGGTCGGCCGCATCAGGCCCGGCATGCCGACGCGCTCGCCGGCCTGCACCAGAACCTCGGCGAGCGCGAAGCCGATCACCACGGTGCGCTCGAGCTTGGATTCCTGCGCCAGCGGCGAACGGAACACCATGGAAGGCGAGCGGTCTGCCCAGAGCCACACCGTATGGGCGGCTTCCCATTCCTGCTCGCGCACATAGAGCTGATCGTCGCGGGCGGAGCGGCGCCAGTCGACGCGGCGCGCCGGCTCGCCCGAGAGGAAGCGCCGGTACTGCCAGAAATTCTCGCCCGGTCCCGCCCGCCGGCGGCCGTGCAGCCCGTGTATGACGGTGGCGGCGATGCGGCGCGCCTCCAGGATGAGACGCGGCATGGATTCGGCGAGCGAGCGGGCCTGGCCGCCGGCACGCTGGGTTGCCTTGATCTCGTGGCCTGCCGCTCGTCGCTTGGTCGCCATCAGATCATCCGACGCGCGACTTGAGCTTGCCGACGACGGCCTCGATGCTCTCGCCATCGGCGCGCGCCGCGAAGGTGAGCGCCATGCGGTGCTTGAGGATCGGCTCGGCCATGTCCATGACGTCGTCGATCGAGGGCGACAGCCGGCCGTCGATGAGCGCGCGGGCGCGCACCACCAGCATCAGCGCCTGGCTGGCGCGCGGGCTCGGGCCCCACGAGATCAGCTTGCCGAGGTCGCCGGTCTCGGGACCGGGACGGGCGGAGCGCACCAGATTGAGGATCGCCTCCACCACCGATTCGCCGACCGGCAGGCGGCGCACCAGCCGCTGCGCGGCAATAAGCTCGTCGGCGGTCATGGTCGGCTTCGGCTTGCTCTCCTCGGTGCCGGTCGTATCGAAGATGATCTTGCGTTCGTTGGCGTGATCCGGATAGCCGACGTCGATCTGCATCAGGAAGCGGTCGAGCTGCGCCTCCGGAAGCGGATAGGTGCCTTCCTGCTCGATCGGATTTTGCGTCGCCAGCACGTGAAACGGATGCGGCACGTCGTGCCGATTGCCGGCCACGGTCACGTGATGCTCCTGCATCGCCTGCAGCAGCGCCGACTGGGTGCGCGGGCTGGCGCGGTTGATCTCGTCGGCCATCAGGAGCTGGGCAAAGATCGGGCCGCCGATGAACCGGAAGCTGCGCTTGCCGCCGGCGCTCTCATCGAGCACCTCGCTGCCGACGATGTCGGACGGCATGAGGTCGGGGGTGAACTGAATGCGGCGCGCCTCGAGCCCGAGCACGGTGCCCATGGTCTCGATCAGCTTGGTCTTGGCGAGGCCGGGAAGACCGATCAAGAGCGCATGCCCGCCGCACAGCACGGTGATCAAGGCCTGCTCGACCACCCGCTCCTGTCCGAAGATCACCCTGCCGATCGCGTCCTTGGCGGCCGCCACCTGCGCCCCCGTGGCCTCCGCCTGGCGCACGATCATGTCATCGAGCTTTTCGAGCACTTCACCGCCGGCTGCCGCCATCACATCTCTCTCCTGCCGTTTAGCTACCGATTAGCGTCTGGACTGTCCGAAGGCTGGATTTGTCATTGTCCGCCCTGGCATCGCAATGGGCAATCCTGATCGATGCGAGTTATCCATACGACATTCTGGGTCAATGCGACATTCTGGATCGATGTGACATTCTGGTTCGATATGGACATTCCGGATCGCTGCGACATCGCGCGATCAGCACGTTCGGCGACAATAACCGTCTGCGCAGGTTGCAATATTCACGCCAAGAATCACGCCAGGCATGGCAATCCAGCAGCCTTGCCCGGCCGTATGCGAATCTCGGCCGTTTCTTCTCGGTCGGCGGAGAATAAGCTATTTTCCGGCGGGCGCGATGCTGCCTCCTGCAATCCCGCCATGCGCGCGCCCGCGCGGTTGAGCCCAAAGGGACGGTGCGCTCCTGGCCTGCTCGGTCGTGAGCCTATCTCGTGGCCCTCATGGTGCGACTTGCGCCTTTGCGGCCCTTCCCCAAGCTTGTAAAGCCTGCAGGGGACACGCGGTTTCGATCACGATCACGAGAGCATCCGGCGGGCGAAGGCAGGATTGCGGGAAACAATGGCGAAGGAAGGGCAGGGACGGGCGGTCGGGCTCGAGGCGATCGCCGGCGCCGTGGGCGAGGCGGCAGCCAAGGGCGCACCGCCTGTTCACCTGTGGAACCCGCCGTTCTGCGGCGACCTCGATCTGCGGATCGCCGCCGACGGCACCTGGTATTATCTCAAGACGCCGATCGGCCGGCCGGCGCTGGTGAAGCTGTTCGCCTCGGTGCTCAAGCGGGAAGCGGAAAAATACTATCTCGTGACCCCGGTGGAGAAATGCGGAATCGTGGTCGAGGATGCGCCATTCCTCGCCGTGGAGCTCAAGGTCGAGACCCGGGCAAGCCGCCGGATTCTGCACTTTCGCACCAATGTCGACGACTGGGTCGCCTGCGGGCGGCAGCATGCGTTGCGGTTCGAGCCGGAACCGGAGCCGGGGGGGCTCAGGCCGTACCTGCACGTGCGGGCGGGCCTGTGGGCCAAGGTGACACGTGCCCTGCTCTACGATCTGGTGGAGCTCGGCGAGGAGCGCGATGTCGGCGGAGCGCGCATGTTCGGCATCGCTTCGGACCTGGAATTCTTCGCCATGCAACCGGCCGCGAGCTTGAGGGACCTCACCTGATGGAAGGCCTGCTTTCGAGCGAGCGAGATGCGGTCGGCCGTGAATTTTTCGCCCGTGTCCGGGCGCGGCTCACGCTCGACGTGCCGCCCGCATTGACCGATCCGGCGATCGAAGGCGCGCGTGGCGATCTCGATCTTGATCCGTCGCTTTGGGAGCGCGCCGGTGTCGCGGCGACGCGGCCGGCGGCGGTGCTGGTGGGCGTCGTCGACCGTCCCGAGCCCACGGTTCTGCTTACGCTGCGCAATGCCAAGCTCGAGAGCCATGCCGGGCAGATCGCGTTTCCAGGCGGCAAGATCGAGGCAGGCGATGCCTCGCCGGCTGCCGCCGCGCTGCGCGAGGCGGAGGAGGAGATCGGCCTCGACCGCGGCTTGGTCGAGCCGCTCGGGCATCTCGATCTCTATTTGACGTTCAGCGGTTTTCGCATCCTGCCGACGGTGGCGCGCGTCGATCCGAAACATCGGCTCACCCTCAACCGCGCAGAGGTCGATGAAGCCTTCGAGGTGCCGCTTGCCTTTCTGATGGACGTCCGCAACCACGCGCTGAACAGCCGCGACTGGAAAGGCGTGATCCGCCGCTACTACGCCATCCCGTTCGGCGAGCGCTACATTTGGGGCGTGACTGCCGGTATCCTGCGCAACCTCTACGAACGAGTCTATCTCGGCTGACCAAGAGAACCCAAGGATTTGCCCGCATGATCCGTCCGGTCTTCACCGAGGTGGCGCTGTTCCTGATCCCGTTCCTGACCTACGCCGTCTTTCTGTGGGCGACGCGCGCGGGCGTGCTCGATCCCGCCGCGTGGTCGGTGACGCGCCTGGCCTGGCTGCTGATCGCCGCGCTCTCCCTGATGGTCGGCAGCTTCGTCGTGCTGGCCCAGTTCGGCGGCGCGCCGGCGGGCTCGACCTATGTGCCGGCGCATGTCGACGACGGCAAGCTGCGTCCGGGGGTGACGAAATGACCGCCGCGCCGCCCCGGCTCGACGCCAGCTGGCTGCGGGACGGCGCATTGGCGCGGCTGCTGGCGCTGCTCGATTCCGACGGCGAAGAGGCGCGCGTGGTCGGCGGCGCGGTGCGCAATACGCTGCTCGCAGAGCCGCTGGGCGACGTCGATATCGCCACCACGGCGACGCCCGACGAGGTGATCGCCCGGGTCACGGCGGCGGGCTTCAAGGCGGTGCCGACCGGCGTCGAGCATGGCACCGTCACGGTGGTGGTCGAAGGCCACCCGCACGAGGTGACCACGTTGCGCGAGGACGTCGAGACCGACGGGCGCCGCGCCAAGGTCGCGTTCGGCCGCGACTGGCGGCGCGATGCCGAGCGCCGCGACTTCACCATGAATGCGCTCTCGGTCGCCCGTGACGGCACGATCTACGATTATGTCGGCGGCCTGGGTGATCTCCAGGCGAGGCGCGTGCGCTTTATCGGCGAGCCGGCAACGCGCATTGCCGAGGACTACCTGCGCATCCTGCGGTTCTTCCGTTTCCATGCCGCCTACGGCCGCGGCGCACTCGACCCGGCCGGCCTCGCCGCCTGCATCGCGGCGCGCCAGCACCTCGACCGCTTGTCGCGCGAGCGGGTGAAGATGGAAATGTTCAAGCTCCTGGTCGCCGCCCACGCGGTGCCGGTGCTGGCGGTCATGAGCGAAGCCGGCCTGCTCGTATCCGTGCTTGGCGGAGTGCCGCTGCTGGCGAGCTTCAGCAACATGACCAAGATCGAGGCGGCGCTGGCACTTCCGCCCGATTCGGTCCGCCGGCTGGGCGCGCTCGCGGTGCTCATCGTCGAGGACGCGGATCGGCTGCGCGAGCGCTTTCGGCTGGCCAATGCGGAGCACGAACGCCTGCACGCAATGGCGGACGGATGGTGGCGCATCTCGGCTGCGAACGCCGAGCAGGATGGGCACGCCGCGCTCTACCGGCTCGGCCGCGAACGCTTCACCGACCGGGTCGTGCTGGCATGGGCGCGTTCGCCGGCTGGCGTCGCGGATACGGTTTGGCACGATTTCGCGCGGCTGCCCGAACGCTGGACGGCGCCGGACTTCCCGCTGCGAGCCGCCGACTTCGTCAGGCGCGGCGTCGCCAAGGGGCCGGCGCTCGGCGCGGCGCTGCGCGCCGCCGAGGAGGTCTGGATCGCGGCGGACTTTCCGACCGAAGCCGCGGACGTTGCGGCGATCGCCGACGCCGCGGCGCGGCGCGCGCTGGCGGATTGATCCGGCGCGCGCGATTCGCCTGGCGCCTGCCGCGGTGGTAGATTGCCGCCCGCCATGGCCCATCGTCCCGCCGACATCGCGCGGCGTTCTGCCGCGCTCATCGCCAATCGCCCGGGCGCGCGCTCGGACGCGTTCCGGCGCGAGACTTTCGCGCTGCCGCGCGCGGAGGCGCGCGCCAAGGCGCGCGAGCTGTTCCGGCGCTTCCCCAAGGCCGCCTATCAGACCGAGATCGAGACCTGGCGCGTGCTGCCCGGGGATCGCATCGAGTTCACCGTCCGCCGGCTGCCCAGCGCGGACTGAACCGCCCTCACGGCCACTTCACCTCGGGCGGCAGCGAGGAGAGGATCGACTCGACATTGCCGCCGGTCTTGAGCCCGAAGATGGTGCCGCGGTCGTAGAGCAGGTTGAACTCGACATAGCGGCCGCGCCGGATGAGCTGCTCCTCGCGGTCGGCCGCGGTCCAGGGCAAAGTGAAATTGCGGCGCACCAGCTCGGGATAGATGGCGAGCAACGCGCGGCCCACCTCCTGGGTGAAGGCGAACTCGGCCTCCCAGTCGCCGCCGTCGAGGTAATCGTAGAAGATGCCGCCGATGCCGCGCATCTCCCGGCGGTGCTTGAGATAGAAATACTCATCGCACCATTGCTTGTACTTCGGATAGGGAGCGACCGCCGCGTGGGCGTCACAGGCCGCCTGCATGGCGGCGTGGAACGCGCGCGTGTCGGGGTCGTCCTGCTTGCGCCGGCGATCGAGCAGCGGCGTCAGGTCGGCGCCGCCGCCGAACCACGCCTTGGTGGTCGCCACGAAACGCGTGTTCATATGGACCGCCGGGATATTGGGATTGTGCAGATGGGCGATGAGCGAAATGCCCGAGGCCCAGAATCGCGGGTCGGCATCGGCACCCGGAATATCCTTGCGGAATTCGGGCGCGAACTCGCCGAACACGGTCGAGACGTGAACGCCGACCTTTTCGAACACGCGCCCCTTGAGCATGGACATGACGCCGCCGCCGCCGGGCGCGCCCGAGTGATCGTTGCGCGCCCAGGGCGTGCGCACGAAACGCCCGGCCGCCTCGGCGGTACGCGGCGCGCCGGGCGGCAGTCCGTCCTCGAGCCCCTCGAATGCCGCGCAGATGCGGTCGCGCAGCGATTCGAACCACGCGCGGGCGCGTGCCTTGCGGGCTTCCAGCTGTCCGGCGTCCATGCGGTTCTCCGAACCAGGGGACAGAAGTCAGATATCAGAAATCAGATATCAGAGGCGACGTGCTTCTGATTACTGATCTCTGATCCCTGTACCCTGATAGCTGCAGGATTCCTGGCAGCTGTCGCGGAATACGGTGACGCGGGTCACGTTTCCGGCCTCCTGCACGTGATCCCAGATGAAGCGCGCCAGATGCTCAAGGGTCGGCGGTCCGAGCGCGTTGATCTTGTTGAGGTGCTTGTGATCGAGCCGGCCGCGAATCTCTTCAAGCCTCGCTTCCAGCACGCCGAGATCGACGATCATTCCGGTCTCCGCATCCGGAATGCCGCGGACGGTGACCTCGGCCCGATAGGAGTGACCGTGGATCTCCGCGCCGGCCGATCCCAGCGTCGTGCCGGCGATCGCATGCGCGGCCTCGAACCGGAATGACTTGGTGAGCTCCCACATCAGCGAATTCCTATCGCCTTGTGGGCTTGCAGGCTCAGCCGCCATTGCGGGTGACGCAGGCAATAGTCGATGGCGCGCGCCGTGTTGTCGGCCAGCTGCGGCCCGTCCATGGGTTGCAGCGAGAAGCGCTCGAACTCGAGGCCGGCGAACGCCTCGGGCGGCGCGTCGGCCTGTGGGAACACCAGCTTCATCTCGTGACCCGACCTGACGCGAAGCTGGGTGCCGGCTTTCGGGCTCACGCAGATCCAGTCGAGCCCGGCGGGCGGATCGATCGTTCCATTGGTCTCGACCGCGATCGCAAAGCCGCGCTCGTGCAACGCGCCGAGCAATGCGGCGTCGATCTGCAGCAGCGGCTCGCCGCCGGTGACGACCACATAGCGGTGGTCCGGCCCGCTGGCCCATTCCGCCTCGATCGCATCGGCGAGCGCGCGTGCGCTCGCGTAGGAGCCCCCGCGCGTGCCGTCGGTGCCTACGAAGTCGGTGTCACAGAAGCGGCATTGCGCGGTGGCGCGGTCGGCCTCCCGCCCGGACCAGAGGTTGCAGCCCGCGAACCGGCAGAACACTGCCGCCCGGCCCGCCTGGGCGCCTTCGCCCTGCAGGGTCAGAAAGATTTCCTTGACCGCGTAAGCCACGACAATTCTCCGATTTTGTGTCACCCGTATCTGGGGAAAATCTTCGATCTCCTCAAGCGGGTCATGATGCGGGTCCTTGGGCCGCGCTCGCCGGAAAGCCGCCGGTTTGCCGCAACGCTTCTCCGACCGCCAGCGCGGCGGCCATCGCCACATTGAGGGAGCGAAAGCCGGGCCGCATGGGAATAATGAGCCGCACCTGCGCTGCTTGGTGCACCGCTTCCGGCACGCCGGCGGATTCCCGGCCGAACAGCAGCAGGTCGTCGCTGCGGAACGCATGGTCCAGATAAGAGGTGGCGGCGCGGGTCGTGAACAGGACGAGGCGGGCGCCGGCTTCCTCCCGCCAGGCCGCGAATGCCCCCCAGCTCGCGTGCCGCAAGATGCTCACCTGATCGAGATAATCCATTCCGGCGCGGCGGAAGGCGCGGTCGGACACCGGGAAGCCGGCCGGCTCGATGATATGCGCCGCCAAGCCGAGGCAGGCCGCCAGGCGCAGAATCGTGCCGGTGTTCTGGGGAATGTCGGGCTCATAGAGCGCGATCCGCATTGGCCCGATCCGGGTTGGCCTTGACTCGCTCGAACATGGGTCCGGGCAGGACGCCAAGGCGCAACCAATTTCTGCTGCGACTTCTTGTGCGGCTCTTGTAATGCGGCTCCCGGGCGTTGGCCGAATGGCGCACTTGCGCTCCCCCGTCAAGGGTGCCAATAGAACCCCGCTGGGTCGTGCCGCTTGGCCTCCCGTCTCCGGGACGGAAAGCGGCAGGTTCGCCCGCTACTGCCGGGTGGCGCCCTTTTCGGGCGTGGAGGGAGCCGCGGCGGCGCGCATGGGCGGGCTTAAAGGACAAGAATTAAAGGACAAGAAAGGGATCGCAAACGTGACAACGATGTCTTCGGCCGAGCCGACGCGTCGCGATTTTCTCTATATCGCAACCGGCGCCGTCGCTGCATTCGGGACGGCGGCCGCGCTGGTGCCGCTCATTGCGCAGATGAACCCGGACGCCTCGACGGTCGCGGCCGGGGCGCCGGTGGAGATCGACCTAGGCCCGATCGCCGCCGGGCAGATCATCAAGGTGTTCTGGCGCAGCCAGCCGATCTTCATCAGCCACCGCACCCAGAAGGAGATTGACGAGGCGCGCGCGGTCGACGTCAACAGCCTGCGCGATCCGCAGTCCGACGAGGCGCGCATCAAGCCGGGCCACGACCAATGGCTGGTCGTCGTCGGCATCTGCACCCATCTCGGCTGCATCCCGCTGCCGCATGAAGGCGCCTACGACGGCTGGTTCTGTCCCTGCCACGGATCGCAATACGATTCCTCGGGCCGCATCCGGCAGGGTCCGGCGCCGTTGAATCTGGCAGTCCCTCCCTACCTGTTCCTTTCCGACAGCAAGATTCGAATCGGCGAATCCGAGACAGCCCATGCTTAAGGTTGCATCATGAGCGGAAATTCGATCTACCAGCCGCAAAGCGCGTTCATGCGGTGGCTCGAGCGGCGGCTGCCGATCGGCGCGCTGATCTATTCCTCCTTCGTCGTCTATCCGACGCCGCGCAACCTGAACTACTGGTGGACCTTCGGCGGCATTCTCAGCTTCATGCTGGGGCTGCAGATCGTCACCGGCGTGGTGCTGGCGATGCACTATACGCCGCAGGTCGACCTGGCCTTCAATTCGGTCGAGAGCATCATGCGCGACGTGAGCTTCGGCTGGCTCTTGCGCTACGTGCATGCCAACGGCGCGTCGATGTTCTTTCTCGCCGCCTACATCCACACGTTCCGCGGCATGTATTATGGCTCCTACAAGGAGCCGCGCGAGGTCCTGTGGATTCTCGGCGTGATCCTGCTCCTTCTGATGATCGTGGCAGGCTTCATGGGCTACGTGCTGGTGTGGGGCCAGATGAGCTTCTGGGCAGCGACCGTCATCACCAGCCTGTTCTCGGCCATCCCGGTGTTCGGTGAATCGATCGTCACCTGGCTATGGGGCGGCTATGCGGTCGGCAATCCGACGCTCAACCGCTTCTACTCGCTGCATTACCTGCTGCCGTTCGTGATCGCCGGCGTGGTCGTGCTGCACATCTGGGCGCTGCACATCGTTGGGCAGAACAATCCGACCGGCGTCGAGCCGAAGTCGGAGAAGGACACGGTCGCCTTCACGCCTTACGCGACCATCAAGGATACATTCGTGTTGATCTTGTTCTGCATCCTGTTCGGCTGGCTGGTGTTCTACGTTCCGAACTACCTCATTCATGCCGACAACTACATCCCGGCCAATCCGGCGGTGACGCCGCCGGAGATCGTGCCCGAATGGTACTATCTGCCGTTCTACGCGATCCTGCGCGCCATCCCGAACAAGCTCATGGGGGTGATCGCGCTCGTCGCCTCGATCGCCATCCTCGCCTTCCTGCCATGGCTCGATACTTCGCCGGTGCGCTCGGCGCGCTACCGGCCGTTATACAAGCAATTCTTCTGGGTGTTCGTCATCGTCTGCATCGGGCTCGGCTATCTAGGATCGAACCCGCCGGAAGGCTGGTACGTGATCTTCGCCCGCCTGTTCACCATTTACTACTTCGCCTATTTCCTGGTCATCCTGCCGGTGCTCGGACTCGTCGAGAAGACCAAGCCGCTGCCCAACTCGATCTCGGAGTCGGTATTGGGCGCCAGCGGGCTGACCGGCGCCAGGGCCAGGGCCTAGCAGCGAGGGTAATGTCATGATGCTTAAGCGCAGTGTCCTTGCTTTGCTGCTCGCCGGCGCCTTCGCGGCACCGGTCACGCCGGCCGCCGCACAGCTGGCCGAAGGTGCCACGCCGCCGCAGCTGCATTGGCCGTTCGCGGGTCCTTTCGGCACCTACGATCCGGGGCAGCTCCAGCGCGGCCTCAAGATCTATCACGACGTCTGCTCGAATTGTCACAGCCTGTCGCTGGTCTCTTTCCGCAACCTCGCGGATCCCGGCGGTCCGGGCTATTCGGCCGCGCAAGCCGCGGCGCTCGCCGCCACCTACAAGCTGAGCCCCGCCGATCATTTCCCGGCCCCGAACGAGGCCGTGGTCAGCGCCTTTCCGATAAAGCCGCCCGATATGTCGGTTCTCGCCAAGGCGCGCAGCTATCGGCGCGGCTTTCCCTGGTTCGTGCTCGACTTCTTCACGCAATATCAGGAGCAGGGCGTCGACTATATTGCGGCGCTGCTGAAGGGCTACGACAAGCCGCCCGCCGGCGTCACCGTTCCGCCCGGCACGTTCTACAACAAGTACTTCCCCGGCCATAACCTGGCGATGCCGCAACCGCTGTTCCCCGGCCAGGTCACCTACGACGACGGAGCGCCGCAGACGCTGGATCAGTACAGCCAGGACGTCGCCGCCTTCCTGATGTGGGCAGCCGAACCGCATCTCGACCAGCGAAAGCGGATCGGCTTCCAGGTGATGATCTACCTCATCGTGTTTGCGGGGCTGCTCTACCTTACCAAGAAGAAGATCTGGCGCGAGGCCGAACTGCATCCTTGAGGATGAGCAAAACCATCCTCGGCGTCATCGGCGGCTCGGGCATCTACGATTTGCCGGGGCTCGAAGGGGTGCGCGAAGAGCGCGTTGAAAGCCCCTGGGGCGAGCCGTCGGCGGCGTTGCGCATCGGCGACATCGCCGGGCTGCCGGTGGTCTTCCTCTCGCGCCACGACCAGGGGCACCGGCTGTCCCCCTCCGATATCAACTATCGCGCCAATATCGACGTGCTCAAGCGGGCCGGCGTGACCGATCTGGTCTCGCTCTCCGCCTGCGGCTCGTTCAAGGAGGAGCTGCCGCCCGGCGCCTTCGTGCTGGTCGACCAGTTCGTCGACCGCACCTACAAGCGCGAAAGCTCGTTCTTCGGCAAGGGCTGCGTGGCGCATGTCTCCATGGCGCATCCGGTATCGCCGCGGCTGCGCCTGCACCTGGCGGCGGCGGCCGAACAGGAAGGCATCACGGTCGCGCGCGGCGGCACCTATGTGTGCATGGAGGGCCCGCAATTCTCGACCTTGGCCGAGAGCCTGACCTACAAGAGCTTGGGCTATTCGGTCATCGGCATGACCAACATGCCGGAGGCCAAGCTCGCCCGCGAGGCGGAGATTTGCTACGCGACCGTGGCCATGGTGACCGACTTCGACTGCTGGCACCCGGATCACGACGCCGTCACGGTGCAGGACATCATCAGGGTGCTCACCGTCAATGCGGATAAGGCCAAGCGCCTGGTGGCCCGCCTGGCCAGGGATTTTCCGCGCGAGCATGAGCCGTGTCCGATCGGCTCCGACCGGGCGCTCGATACCGCGCTGATCACCGCGCCGGAGGCGCGCGATCCGGCGCTGCTCAAGAAGCTCGACGCGGTCGCCGGCCGCGTGCTCGGCAAGCGGCCGTAGGGCCGCTTTTTTGCTGCAAATGCGCCGAAAAGCCCCGAGAATGCACCGACACAATGCTCACGCCGGGCTCATCGCGAGAATCTCATGATCAGCACCCAATTGGAATACGATCTCAAGGCTTCGATCCGCAACATCCCGGACTATCCCAAGCCCGGCATCATGTTCCGCGACATCACCACGCTGCTCGGCGATGCGCGCGCGTTCCGCCGGGCCGTCGACGAGCTGGTGCAGCCATGGGCCGGGATGAAGATCGACAAGGTCGCCGGCATCGAGGCGCGCGGCTTCATTCTGGGCGGCGCGGTCGCGCATCAGGTGTCGGCCGGATTCATTCCGATCCGCAAGAAAGGCAAGCTGCCGCACAAGCGGGTGAGCATCGCGTATTCGCTGGAATACGGTCTCGACGAGATGGAGATGCACGAGGACGCGGTGGTGAGCGGCGAGCGCGTGATCGTGATCGACGACCTGATCGCCACCGGGGGCACCGCGGAGGGCGCCGTCAAGCTGTTGCGCCGGATGGGGGCGGTGGTGCTGGCGGCCTGCTTCATCATCGATCTGCCCGATCTCGGCGGCGCCGACAAATTGCGCAAGCTCGATGTGCCGGTGCGCACGCTGCTGACCTTCGAGGGGCACTGAGCGTTCAATTCGGGTTGTGCGGCCCCCAGGGGCCGGGCTCGTCGGCCGCCGGACTGCCGTCGCCGGGCCCGCCCGGCACCGATCCGGGCAGGAACGGTCTTTGCGGCGCCGGCTGCGTCCAGGGTCCGCCGGCGCCGGACGCAGCGGGCGTATCATCGCTCCAGGGACCGGCGGGGGTGGGCGCCTGCGATTCTCCGGGCGCCGGCGCGGCCTCGTCCGGCAAGGCCAGCGGGCCGGGATCGTGCCCGCCGGCAAATCTGATGATCGCCTGGATGCGCTCTTCGATTGGCGGATGGGTGGCGAACAGATCGGAAAACTCCTCGCGCGGATTGTCCACGCACATTTCCATGACCGCGGAGGTCGCACCCGCCAGCTCGCCGCGCCCCTCGATCTTGCGCAGCGCCGAGATCATGGCATCCGGGTTCTTGGTCAGCTCGACCGAACCCGCGTCGGCGAGCAATTCGCGCGAGCGCGACAGCGCGAAGCGGATCACCAGCGACAGCACCCAGGCCACCGCGATGAGCGCGACGGCGATGAGGATGGCCACGCCCGCGCCGCCACCCTTGCGGTCGCCGCCGCCGCGCCGGAAGCCCAGTCCGCCCTGGAACATCAATCGGAAGACGAGCTCGGCAAAGAACGAGATCGCGCCCGCGATGATGACCGCGATCACCAGCATGCGCACGTCGCCGTTGCGGATGTGGGTCAATTCGTGGCCCAGCACCGATTCGAGCTCCGCGTCATCGAGGCGTTCGAGCAGACCGGCGGTGACCGTGATCGCGTATTGCTTCTCGTTCATGCCGGTCGCGAACGCGTTGAGGGCCGGATCGTCCGCCACCTTCAGCTTCGGCATGGTGATGCCGCGCGATATGCAGAGATTTTCGAGCAGGTTGTAGAGCCGCGGCTGCTCCGCGCGGGTGACCTCCCGCCCGCCGGTCAGCGCGTCGATCATCGACTGGTGGAACCGGTAGGCGACGAGAATCCAGAGCACCGTGCCGGCCGTGGCCCAAGGCAGCGCGCCGATCGTATCGAGCCAGGCGCGGCGCATGATCACGTCGAGCGGCGCGTTGATGGTCAGCGCTTCGCCGACCACGGCGCCGGCATAGACCATGATGTAGACCAGCAGGAACAGGCCGATGAGCAGCGCGATCGAACGCCGCTTGTTCGACTGGATGTGGCTGTAGAGACCGTAGGCTGCCATGCCGGACTAGAACTTCACCTGCGGCGCCTCCGCAACGGCCTGACGTTCGGCGCCGAGATCGAAGAACTGCTTTTCGGTAAAGCCCAGCGCCCCCGCGAACAGCGCCGCCGGGAACCGCTGGATGCCCGTATTGTATTCCTGCACCGCGTTGTTGAAGAAGCGGCGCGACGCGGCGATCTTGTTCTCGAGATCGGTGAGCTCCATCTGCAGCTGCTGGAAATTCTCGTTGGCCTTCAAGTTGGGATAGGCCTCCGACAGCGCGAAGATCTGGCGCAACGCGCCGGTCAAGGCGTTCTCGGCGGCCGCCTGCTGCGCCGGTCCCTGTGCCGCCATCGCGGCGTTGCGGGCCTGGATCACCGCTTCGAGCGTGCCGCGCTCGTGCGCCGCGTAGCCCTTCACGGTCTCGACCAGATTGGGGACGAGATCGTGACGCTGCTTGAGCTGCACATCGATATCCGCAAAGGACTGGTTGACCCGCTGCCGCATCGCCACCAGGCCGTTGTAGACGGTGATGACGAACAGCAGGACGACGACAATGACGCCGAGGATGATCCAGGTGGAGGTCGACATGGCGGGCTCCCTGCGGCTGCGCGAACGCAACAGATATGGCACCGGCGGTGCTCGAAGACCAGTAGGCGGGTTGGCGATTGTCGATTAGCATCGGGAGTCACCATGGCGCGCACACCCATTCACCCCGGCGAGCACCTGGCGGAAGAGCTGAAGGAACTCGGCATCTCTGCCGCCGAGCTGGCGAGGCAGATCAAAGTGCCGGTCAACCGCGTGACCGGAATCATCAACGGACAGCGCGCGATCACGGCCGACACGGCGTTGCGGCTCGGCCATTGGTTCAGCACCAGCCCGGAATTCTGGCTCAATCTGCAGAAGCTCTACGAGCTGCGCTTGGCGCGTCAGGAGGTCGGCGACCGCGTGGATCGGCTTCCCCGGCTCACCGATCGCAAGCGCAAGAAAGAGCATGATGCGCCTCGTCAGCTTTGACCGGGGAATCAACCCGCGTCCGATTTATTCCGGCAGGGCCGCAGGACGGGTCAGCGACGCGCTGATAAGGTCAGTCAATGCGTGGGCTCTTCTTGGGGGGCGACTATGAAACTTCTCCGCCGTCAATTTCTGCATCTGGCCGCCGGCGCCGCCGCGCTCCCGGCCGTCTCGCGCTTCGCTTGGGCGGAAGCCTATCCGACGCGGCCGGTCCATATCATCGTCGGCTTTGCCGCCGGCCAAGCGATTGACATCCTCGTGCGCTTAGTCGGTCAATGGTTGTCGGAGCGGCTTGGCCAGCCATTCGTTGTTGAGAACCGGCCGGGTGCCGGCGGCAATATCGCCACCGAGGTCGTCGTGCGGTCGCCCGCGGACGGCTATACGCTGCTCGCCGTCGGTTCGAATAACTATATCAACGCTTCGCTCTACGAAAGGCTCAACTTCAATTTCATCCGTGATATCGCGCCGGTCGCGAGCATAAGCCGCACGCCCAATGTCATGGAGGTGAACCCGTCCGTGCCGGTCAAGACGGTGCCCGAGTTTATCGCTTACGCCAAGGCCAATCCGGGTAAGCTCAGCATGGCGTCGGCAGGCAACGGGTCCACGGCCCATCTGGCCGGCGAGTCGTTTAAGATGATGACCGGCGTCAATATGCTTCATGTGCCGTATCGAGGCTCGCCGCTCGCGTTGACTGATCTGCTGAGCGGGCAGGTACACGTCATGTTCGACAACCTACCTAGTTCAATAGAACATATCAGGGCCGGCAAGCTGCGCGCGTTGGGCGTGACAACTGCGGCACGTTCGGAGTTGCTGCCGGACGTTCCAACTGTAGGTGATTTCGTGCCGGGCTACGAGGCGAGCGCGGCGCCGGGCATCGGCGTGCCCAAGAACACACCAACCGAGATCGTTGACAAGCTCAACAAGGAGATCAATGCGGGCCTTGCCAATCCTAGGATCAGGGCGCGGTTCGCCGACCTGGGCGTCATGGTGGTTGCGGGCTCGCCGGCTGACTTTGGAAAACTCATTGCCGACGAAACCGAGAAGTGGGGCAAGGTGATCCGGGCAGGCAACATCAAAGCGGAGTAGGCCGAAACTCTTGCGCCCGAAATTCCATAGTTCCCGTTACGCGAACACGACCGACTGTCCGGAGATCGGCACGGCGCTCACATGACCGCTACACCCCAGGAACCCGACATGAGGGGCAGCGATCGGATCGACGCGATGGGCCAATTGCGGACGTGGTGGCGAACTACCGGCCCTGACGCTTTGTGCCGATTTTGTGGCAGGAGTCGCGGATAAGATAGCATTGTTCGGCGATAGCCTATAGAAACCGGAGCGCGCAGAAGGCGGTTTCTTTGTGAGGGTCTCATGTCTTCGTCTAGTAATGGCAACACACCGATCGTCGAGCCAAAACCTCAGGGCGATACTCCAGATTTGACACTCGCTTTGCGGCAGCGCGTCCGGCAGCAGGAGATATTGGCCGAACTCGGTGTCAACGCTCTGCAGGGCGCCTCCTTCGACAGGCTTCTGGGCGATACGGCGCGCTTCACGGCCGAAGGTCTGCGTACCGAGTTCTGCAAAGTGCTTGAGTATATTTCCTCTGAAAACCGCTTTCTAGTTCGCGCTGGCGTTGGTTGGGATCCAGGTCTGGTCGGCGTAGCTAGCATAGGTGCCGATCTCGCTTCACCGGCGGGATTTGCACTACGAACCGGAAAGCCGGTGATTTCAAACCATCTCGAAAACGAAGAGCGATTTACAACCCCCGAAATCCTTCAACGACACGGTATCCACCGCGCAATGAACGTTATTTTACAGGGCGACGGAAAGCCATTCGGCGTGCTGGAGGTCGACAGCCGATCGGATGATGAGTTCGTCGAGCAGGATCTCGCGTTTTTGCAGGGTGCTGCCAACATTCTCGGTATGGCGATCGAGCGTGATCGTCACGAGCGAGATCTTAAAGCCGCGCTGGAGCGCCAGCAGTTTCTTTTGAAAGAAATGAACCACCGAGTGAAAAACAGTCTTATGATTGTCGCGAGCATGCTTCATTTACAAGCCAAAGATATTGACGATGCGAATCTCACCCTCCATCTGGATGAGGCGTCGCATCGAGTAACTGCCGTGGCGAGGGCTCATGATCAATTGTACCAGGGCTCTGATGTCGAACGGATGGACATCGGAAAGTACATTGAAGCGGTCTGCAGAGATTTGGGCCAAAGCGTTGCGCAGTGTGACATTCGTATCGACACGCAAGACGGAATCGAAATTTCCACCGACCGGGCCATATCCACGGCATTGATTGTCAACGAACTGATTACGAATGCCGCAAAGTATGCGTATCAAGGCCGATCGGGCGGGAAGATCTGGGTTACCGTTGCGCGCGCAAATGATGACGATTTTTCGGTTTCAGTGCGCGACGAGGGGGTGGGTCTGCCGGAGGACTTTGATATTCGCGAGACGAAGGGTCTCGGAATACGGATAATTAATTCGTTTTCAAAACAGTTAAACGGCACTCTGGCTTTGTGCGCACACAATCCTGGTACTGAGTTCATCGTCACTATTCCGCGGCGCATTTCATCATAGGCGCGTGAGGGATCGGGACGAGCGTTATCTGCACAATAACCTGAAATATACCCCACTGCCCTCGGCCTGGCAGTAGCGTCGCACTGCGCTTCAAAAAAAGGGCCTATATTGCGTTGGCGACGCGCTTATCCGAATTGGCGAGCCTCGGTCAGGGGCCGTTTCGCGACCGGCCCTTAGCCAAGACCCCCGACTTCCGGTTTGGGTCATTCGCGTCGATTCTGCCATGTCCGCCCTCTGTCCGCTATCCCCAATACCGGACATCATCGCGCCCCCTCGGCATCGACAGCACCTCCGGCGATTGTCCCACGAATGGTCATTTCTAGGACAGTCTTGAAGGCCGCGCGATGCCTTGCGGCTTTCTCGCAAAGCCGTCGCGTGGCTGCTGCAACAAGGTCGTGTCGGCATCCAGGACTTGGATCGGGCACGACACCTGCTCGTGCTTGCAGATTCCTCGGATCGGGTTGTTACCGCGTTCAAGTGCGATCCGGAACGAAGGGTCCCTGGCTCGAACCGCGGATCGGGCCGCCGATGACGCCAGACAACGTGATTCCACTGGCGAAACACCGAGGCCAAGGTGGGTCAGCGCGGCTCGCCGACCTTGGCGCCACAGCGTTAGCGGGCTCGCCCGCTGAATTCGGCAAGCTCATTGCCGGAGAAACCGAGAAGTGGGGCAAGGTCATCCGGGCGGCCAACATCAAGCCGGAGTAAGGCAATCGTCACCCTGCCCGATATTCCATAGTTCCCCTTGCGCGAACCTGCCTAAACCGCCTCGCGCAGCTTCACGGCGTCTTCGAGGTCGACCGAGACCAGCTGCGAGATGCCGCGCTCCGCCATGGTGACGCCGTAGAGGCGGTTCATCCGCGCCATGGTGATCGGATTGTGCGTGATGATGACGAAGCGCGTGGCGGTCAGCCGCGTCATCTCGTCGAGCAGGTCGCAGAAGCGCTCGATGTTGTGGTCGTCGAGCGGAGCATCCACCTCGTCGAGCACGCAGATCGGCGCCGGGTTGGTCAGGAACACAGCGAAAATGAGCGCCAACGCGGTCAGCGCCTGCTCGCCGCCGGACAGGAGCGACAAGGTCGCCGGCTTCTTGCCGGGGGGCTTGGCGATGATTTCGAGGCCGGCCTCGAGCGGATCTTCGTGCTCGATGAGCTGCAGCTCGGCGGTGCCGCCGCCGAACAGTTCGGTGAACAGCTGCTTGAAGTGGTTGTTGACCACCTCGAACGAACCGAGCAGCCGTTCGCGCGCCTCGCGATTGAGGCTTTGGATGCCCTGGCGCAGGCGTTTGATCGCCTCGACCAGGTCGTCGCGTTCGGCCGTCAAGGTCGAATGCTGGGCCTGAACCTCGTTCAGCTCTTCCTCGGCGCGAAGGTTGACGGCGCCCAGCCGCTCGCGTTCACGGCGCAGCCGATCGAGCCGCGCCTCGACGTCGGAGAGTTCGGGAAGCGCGGCGCCCGGCTTGATCTCGGCCAGCGCGCCGACCGCCTCCGGCGCCACTTCCAGCATCTCGCGGATCTCGTGGGCGACGTCGGCAAGCCGCCGCTTGGCGCCTTCGAACCGCTCCTCGCCGCGCGCCGCCTGTTCGCGCGCGGCGCCGGTGGCCTCGAGCGCGGCACGCGCGTCGCGATCGGCGGCCGCGAGGGCATTTTCGGCCTCGGCGAGGCGATCGGCGGCGGCCCGGCGCGCGGCTTCCGCCAGCTCGATCTCGCTGATCAGCGCCACGCGCTTCTCGGCGAAGGCCTCCGGGGCGTCAGCGAGGCTTGCGCGCTCGGCCTTGGCCTCCTGCACGCGTCCCTCGAGCGTCGTAATTTGGGCCACGGCACCCTCGCGGCGCCCGGCCCAGCCGGCGCGTTCGGCGGCAATCGCCCGCAGCCGGCGTTGCGCGAGCTCGGCCTCGCGCGCGAGCGCCTGCGCCTGCGCGCGCAATTCCGCGAGCCCGGCGCGGCGCTCCTCGACATTGGCGCGCACCCGCGCGAGATCGCTCTCCACCGCGGCCGCGGGCGGCAAATCCTCGAGCATGCGCCCGGCTTCGCGGGCGGCCACCATCGTCTCGTCGCGGCTGGCCGTCAGCCTGGCCTTGGCTTCGGCCAGCGCCGACAGCCGGGCGGTGTTGCGTCCGACCTCGCGCTCGCCCGCGGCGTGCAGCTCGCGCGCGGCGAGCGCTGCGTGCTGGCGTTCGCGCCAGCGCGCCCGCGCGGCCGCATCGGCCGCCGCCGCCGCCGCCACCTCGGCCTCGGCCACGGTCACCAGCGCGCGCTTGGCCTCGACGTCCTGGCGCAAGGTCTTGAGCTCGGCTTCGATATCGGCGAGCCGATTTTTGCCGGCAAGCCGTCGCGCGGCGCCGGTCGGTGCGTTGGCGGCGACCGCGAAGCCGTCCCAACGCCAGAGATCGCCGTCGGGCGAAACCAGCCGCTGCCCGGGCTTGAGCAATGCCGCAAGGCGCGGCGCGTCCTCGCGCATGATCACGCCGATCTGAGCCAGCCGGCGGGACAGTTCCGCCGGGGCTCGGACATGGTGGGCGAGCGGCTCGACGCCGGCCGGCAGCTCCGGATCGCTCGGCTCGATGGCGGCGCCGGCCCAGCGCATGGGAGCCGAAGGTTCGACCGGGGCTTCGAGATCATCGCCGAGCGCGGCCCCGAGCGCGGCCTCGAAGCCTTTCTCGACCGCCAGGCTGTCGATGACGCCGGGCCAGAGATTCTTGGCGTCGACATGCAGCAGCCGGGCCAGCGTCTTGGCTTCGGTGTCGAAGCGATGCACGCGCCGCTCGGCCTCGATGAGCGGCGGGCGGGCGACATCGAGCGCCTGGCGGGCGGCCGAATGCGCGGCCTCCGAGCGGACCGCGGCGGCTTCGGCCTCGGCCACCGCCGCCTGCGCCTGGTCGACCGCGGCGGCCAGCGCGCCGAGGTCGGGGCTGCCTTCCGGATTGAGCGTCGCCAGCTCGGCTTCCACCTCGGCGGTCTCGGTCTCGAGCCGGGCCGCCCGCTCGGCGTGCTCGCGCACCGCCTGGGCCAGCTGGTTGCGCCGGGCGCTGAGGTCGGCCAGCGTGCCGGTCAGTTCCGCGAAAGCCGTTTCCGCGCCGGCGAGCGCCTCGTCCTCGGCCGCGACGCGCGCGTCGGCGCCGGCGCGCTGCTGCGCGTTCATCGCCGACTCGCGCCGCAACGCCTCCTCCTCGGCGGCCAATCGCTCCAGCGCCGCCTGCGCGTCATTGGCCAGCCCGCGCTCGCGCGCGATATCGGCGTCGAGCTGGATCAGGCGCTGGTCAAGCTCGGCGATGCGGTCCTTGGCGCGGGCTTCCTCGCGTTCGAGTGTTTCGCGGGCAACCACGCATCGCTGCAGGGCGGCCGCGGCGCCGACCTCGGCGTCGCGCAGCGCCGGGAGCGCGGCGGCGGCCTGCGCCTGGCGCTTGGAGGCCTCGGCCTGCTCGCCGGTGCGCGCCGCAACGACACGCACCGCGATATCCTTTGCGTGCTCGGCTTCCTGGTTCTCTCGATTGGCCGCCACCCAGCGCAGGTGAAACAAGGTCGCTTCGGCCTTGCGAACCTGCTCGGCGACCACGCGGTAGCGCACCGCCTGCTTGGCCTGGCGCTTGAGGGCGTCGACCTGGCCGGCAAGCTGGTTGATGACGTCGTCGAGCCGCGCCAGGTTGTGCTCGGCCGCCCGCAGCCGCAGCTCCGCCTCGTGCCGGCGCGCGTGCAGGCCCGCGATCCCGGCCGCCTCCTCGAGCACGCGCCGGCGCTGCTCGGGCTTGGCCTGGATGATCTCGCCGATCCGGCCCTGATGGACCAGCGCCGGCGAGCGCGAGCCGGTCGAGGCATCGGCCAGCAGGATCTGCACGTCGCGGGCGCGCACCTCGCGGCCGTTGATGCGGTAGGTCGAGCCGGAGTCCCGCTCGATGCGGCGCGAGACATCGAGGGTCTCATGCTCGTTGAATTGCGCCGGCGCCTTGCGCTCGGCGTTGTCGATCGCGATCGCGACTTCGGCATTGTTGCGCGCCGGCCGATTGTTGGTGCCGGAAAAGATCACGTCGTCCATGTCGGCCGCGCGCATGGCCTTGTGGGACGCTTCGCCCATGACCCAGCGCAGCGCTTCGACCAGGTTCGATTTGCCGCAGCCGTTGGGTCCGACCACGCCGGTCAGCCCGGGCTCGATCAGGAAATCGGTCGGCTCGACAAAGGACTTGAAGCCGAGCAGCCGCAGTCGCGTCAGTTTCATGGCAAGGTCGATCCAGGCTCGGCGATTCTTGCTTTCGGCTCCTCGATTGCGGGCTTCCCCGCCCAGCCGGGCGACACGAGCGGCGCAGAGGTCACGCGCCCGCACTGTGGATCGAGGGAAGGGTGCCGCATCGCCGGGACAATGAATCGGCGAGCGTGATTCTGCAACAGGGAGAAATAGCTGGCCGGTCCGCTCCCGTGCGGGCCGGTAGGCGCCTTCAAATCCAAGCGCCGGAGGCTATCGGCGGCCGGCGCCTTCCGTCCGCCAGCGGAAAAAACCGTGGTCAGCCCTTGAGATAGGGGGCGAATTCCTTTTCCATTTCCTCGATGGTGAGGGCGCCGGACAGGCGCTTGCCGTTGATGAAGAACGTCGGGGTGGCGTTGACCCCGAACTTCTCGGCCGCCTGGTTGCGCACCTTCTCCATGCCTTCGAGCAATTCCCGATTGTCCAGGCAGGCCTCGAAGGCCTCCTGGCTCAAGCCGGCCTGCTTGGCGATGGCCGTCAGCGGCGCCAGCGGCTTCTGCACCACCCATTCCCGCTGCTGGGCGAACAGCGTCTCGATCAGCGGGAAATATTTGTCGGGGCCGGCGCAGCGCGCCAGGATGAACCCGGCGGCGGCCAGCTGGTCGAGGGGAAATTCCCGGAACATGAAGCGGACCTTGCCGGTATCGATGTAGCGCTTCTTCAATTCCGGAAACGTCGCCTCCGAAAAATGCGCGCAGTGCGGACACGTCATCGAAGCATATTCGATGACGGTAATCGGCGCCTTCTCGTCCCCCATGGCCATTTCGCCCAGCGGGTTGGGCTGCATCAGCTCGGCCAGCGGGGGGTCATCGGCCCGTGCCGGGCGCACGAAGTCGAGGCCGAGTTGCGGGAAACGGCTCAAGGCGGCAACGGCGCCGCCAAGCGCCAGCGCAGCCGTGCCCACGGCAAAACCGCCCCAGGCAAATTCGCGACGGGTGATCTTCAAGTGAGGACTCCCAAGTTTAACCGCGGGCTCCGCTTGGCCTGATCCGGCCCGGACCGCCGCCGTTGGCTCGACAAGCTGGCTCCAGGCAGTGGCTATCCCGAAACCGCAAATGTGGCAATGGCGGCCGCAGCGGCTCTCGCCTGATCGCCGCCGCTGCTAGGCCGGCATCGACCTGAATGTAGCGCAGGGTCCAAGCCGCCAACAGGGGCTGCGGTCAATCGCCCGATCAATCGCGTCCCGCTGCACCGTGTTGCATGGCGGCGCCGAGCCGCGCCAGCGCCTCGCGCAGCTTGTCGTCCCGGATCTCGGGCAAGGTCGCGGCAATGCGCGCCGCGGCGGCGGGATCGGGGGCGGGCAGGGGCCGCGGCTCGGCGCGCCGCGCGAGCGGCGCCTGCCGCAGCCGCACGCTTGCGACCGCCTGCCAGCCGAAGAATTGATTCACCCGCTGCAGGATGACTTCCGACAAATGCTGAATCTCCACCGCGGCCGGGCCCTCGACGCGCAGCAGCAGGGTCCCGGGCTCCGGCGCGCTCTTGGCCTGCGGGCCGCGCGGCCACTGGATCTTCTCCGGTTGCGAATGCGCCGCGATCTCCGCCCCGACGATCTCGGGCCAGCGGGTGACGAGCTCGACCGAGGCAAAGCCCTGCTTGGCGAAGGCCTCGGCCAGCGTCTTGCGCAGCACCTCGGCGAGCGGACGCGGCCGCGACCATCCGGGCTTGTTCATGGGGCTTGCCTCTGTCACAGATCGATCATGACGCTAGCAGGCGCCCAAGCCTCACGAAAGGCGAACGCATCGCTCCCGCTGAAGAAAGTCCGCGCCAAGGGGCGGCAGCCGGATCAGATCCCTGCCGCCGCCGATCTGCTCGACTGGTATGACGTTAACCGCCGCGATCTGCCGTGGCGTGCCGGCCGTGGTGCGACCGCCGATCCCTACCGGGTGTGGCTGTCGGAGATCATGCTGCAGCAGACCACGGTGACGGCGGTGGCGCCCTATTTCGCCCGCTTCATCGCTCGCTGGCCGACCGTGCAGGCATTGGCGGCAGCCGCGCTCGACGATGTGCTCAAATCCTGGGCCGGGCTCGGCTACTACGCGCGCGCTCGCAACCTGCACGCCTGCGCCCGCACCGTGGTGCAGCATCATAGTGGTTGCTTCCCGTCGGCCGAGGCGGAGCTCGCCGAATTGCCCGGCATCGGGCCGTACACGGCCGCCGCCATCGCGGCCATCGCGTTCGCGGCCCGCACGGCGGCGGTCGACGGCAATGTGGAACGGGTGGTGACGCGGCTGTTCGCGCTCGAGCAGGAACTGCCCGCCGCCAGGCCGCAAATTCGAAATCTCGCCGCGCGCCTGGTCCCGCCCCGGCGTTCCGGCGACTTCGCCCAGGCCATGATGGACCTGGGCGCCACCATCTGCGCGCCCAAGCGGCCGGCCTGCGCCGTCTGTCCGTGGATGAGGGCCTGCCGGGCACACCGCCGCGGCGACCAGGCGAGCTTTCCGCGCCGGGCGCGCAAGCGCGCGGGTCTGCTGCGGCGCGGCGCCGCGTTCGTCTTGCTGCGCGCCGACGGCTGCGTGCTCATGCGCTCGCGCCCGCCCAAAGGGCTGCTCGGCGGCATGACCGAGGTGCCGACCACGCCATGGACGCACGACTTCGATGCCGGCGCGGCGCTGTGCCAAGCGCCGCGGCTCAAGCGCGTGCAGCCGAAGTGGCGGCGCCTGCCCGGCGTGGTCAGCCACGTGTTCACGCATTTCCCGCTCGAGCTTGTGGTTTATCGTGCGCAATTTCCGGCTGGCGCTATCCCGCCCGCCGGTGCCCGCTGGGTCCCGCTGGCGGAGCTTGCCGGCGAGGCGCTGCCGAGCCTGATGCGCAAGGTGATGGCGCATGCGCTCGGAGACAGCTTGTCGGCGCGCCGTCCCCGGTAGTGTGCCGGGACCGGACGTTGTCAATTGCCGCCGCAATCCTTAGTTTGGATGTCGGGACGCCGACCGCTGGAGTCGTTGTGCTCATAGGGAGCGTGAGATGAAAATTCTGAGTATTGCTTCCCTTGCACTCCTCACAACCAGCCCCGCCTTGGACCAGGTGCAGGTCCGCAGCGTCGAGATCGTGCGCTATGGTATCTATACGGCCGAACTTCGATCCTCGGCGCGTGATAACCAAGGAGTTCAGGAAAACATCTCCACGAACTTTCGTCGCGCGGACGCGACGACCACAATACCCGCTCAGAGCGGCGTGCGTTTCGGAATCGAGTTCAAAGTGATCGGGGCGCCTGCAAACAAATCCGTTTCGTTAAAAAAGGTGGTGGTCTTTCCAGCGGCCGGACTGCATTCCCCCGCTATCCCAGAGACCCTTTATCGCAACGAAACCACCGCCGACGCTACGGTTGGAGAAATAACTTACGCAGGTTACAAGTTTGACGATCCCTGGGAGCTGGTACCTGGTCCTTGGTCCATCCAGCTCTGGTACGGCGGTCGCATGTTGGCGGAGCAAAAATTTACGGTGTCGGCTCCCTAGCGGGTCGAGCACCCCCCGCAACGGCCAATCACGCCGGCGCAGAACAGGCCCACCACACCAGAACCGGCTGCAACGCCAGTCGCGGTCCGTGTTGCCACGCCTCAGCTCGCCCCCATCTCGGCCCTGACCTCCGCGCGCAACGCGTCGATCGAGATGAGGCCTTTGGGGGTTTCCACGTGCCAGAAGGCCCAGCCGTTGCAGGCGTCGAGCCCCTGCGCCAGCGCGCCGATGCGGTGGATCGAGCCG
>DASXXS010000161.1:0-32449 GCA_036502925.1 Xanthobacteraceae bacterium | reverse complement strand
ACGGTGGTGCGGCGCTGGCACGAAGGCGCGCCCGGCATCACGCGCGGCACCTATATGACCACGCCGCCCGAATTGCTGGACGATCTCAAATGGTTCGGCATCAACATGGTGGGCTGCGCCAACAATCATGCGTTCGACTATGGCGAGGCCGGCCTCATCGCCACCATCGCGCATCTCGATGCGGCCGGCATCGTGCATGCCGGCAGCGGCCGCAATCTTAGCGACGCGCGCATGCCGGCCTATCTGGAGACCCGCAACGGCCGGGTGGCGCTCATCGCCACCACCGCGACCTACCGGCCGTGGAACAGCGCCAGTGCGCAGCGGCCCGATCTGGGCGGCCGCCCCGGCATCAATCCGTTCGGCTCCAGCACCGCCTATACGGTCGACGCCGCGACCTTCGGCGCGCTCAAGCGCATGAGCCGCGAGCTCGGCTTCGAGCAGACGCACGCGCGCAACCGCGGTCATTTCTACAACGAGCGCGAGGCGCCGGCCGAGCGCGAGGAGGAGATCGAGCTGTTCGGCCAGCGCATCCTGCGCGGCAGCGGCTTCTCGGCGGTGAGCACGGGCGAGCCCGCGGATATCGCCGACAATCTGCGCTGGATCCGCGAGGCGCGCCGCCAGGCCGACTGGGTGGTGGTCAGCTTTCACAGCCACGACTTCGCCCATGCGAGCCTGGTCAACGCCAAGCGCCGCGTCGATCTGCAGGAGCCGGCGGATTACATCGCGGCCTTCGCCCATGCGGCGATCGATGCCGGGGCCGACGTCTTTGCCGGCCATGGCTCGCACACGCCGCTCGGCATCGAAATCTACAAGGACCGGCCGATCTTCTATTCGCTCGGCAGCCTGGTGCTGGAGAACGAGACGGTGCCGTTTTTTCCGGCCGAGGCCTATGCGCGCTTCGATCTCGGCCACGAGGCGACGCCCGCCGATTTCCTCGATGCGCGCACCGGCCAGGGCAGCAAGGGGCACGTCGCCCATGCGGAATTCTGGGAGAACATCGCGGCCACCTGCGCCTTCGCGCGCGGCAAGCTCGCCGAGATCGCGATCCATCCGATCGATCAGGGCTTCGGCCGGCCGCGCGCCCAGCGCGGGCGCCCGGTCAAGGCCGACGCCGCCATGGCGGCGCGGATCATCGAGCGGGTCAACCGCCTGTCCAAGCCCTACGGCGTCACCGTGCAAAACCGCAACGGCATCGGCGTCGCGACGGTTGGATCATGATGCTCACTGCGTAGCGGCGGCACGTTATTGCTTTGCGAGTCGCCGCTGGTTTGCACGCACTTTTCGGCGGTAATGCACCAACGTCCTGGCCGTCGCCCGATGGGCCGTCAGACCGAGCGCGCCGCTGAGCGCCCTGCCTTGGAGAGCCCACCCGGCTTGGATTTTTTCATTGATCATGAGGCGAGCTTCCGCCGCCGCCGCCGCGCCACCGCCGGCGATCTTGAAGGCACGCAGACCGATGACCGAGGAAGCTTCGACTCCCAGCAGCCAAGCGTCAAAACCGATACGAAACCAAGGATTTTTCATCGCGTTGCTCTTGCCATTTGTTCTTGCGGGAGTCTGTTCGATTTTGACCACCCGGCGTTAGGAGACGCCGCGCTGGGTGGCTTGTTCTCTCGTCTTTCGCACCAACTGCCTGCTACCGCCCATGTTTCCCTCGAAATATGCCGCCAATGGCGGGGAACCGCTGGCCTCGCGAGTTGTTGGCATATTGCGCGTGCAGCGCAACATCGGAGATGCAAATGTTGAATCCTTGGCTTGCGTTCTCGTTCAAGGCGGCCCGGCTCGGCTGGGAGACGCAGAACATGATGGTTGATCAATTGATGGCAATGGCGGGCGTGAATGGCTCGGATCGGCACGAGGCCCGTGACGCGTTTCCGACCGGTTCCCGCGACGGGAAGCCCACCGCTGTCGCGGCTCGGGCAGCGGCGGAAGTGCAGACCGTGACACCGGTCCACGCGATGAAGGATGGCAAGTCCCGTAGAGTCGCGCAGCAGGTTGCTAAAGGTCATAAAAAACAAGGTCGCGTAAGCAAGCGCGGGCGCTCCAAGTAACCGCGCCGCTCATACCCTCCGGCACTTTGCCGACAGATGCGCGCTATATCGATCGGCCTTACTCGGGCTTCATGTGCGCGGCCCGGACCACCTTGCCCCACTTCTCGGTCTCATCCGCGATGAGCTTTCCGAACTCGGCGGGCGAGCCGGGCAGCGGGATGCCGCCCAGGTCGGCCAGCCGCGCCTTCAGCTTGGGATCGGCGAGGCCGGCGTTGATCTCGATGTTGAGCTTGCCGATGATCTCAGGCGCCGTGCCCCTAGGGGCGCAGATGCCGTACCAGTCGCTCGCCTCGTAGCCGGGCAGGAAATCGCCGACCGTGGGCAGCTCCGGCAGCGCCTCCGCCCGCGTCGCGGTGCTCACTGCCAGCGGGCGCAGCTTGCCGGCCCTGATGTACTCGATGGAGGAGGCCAGCACGCCGAACATCATCTGTACCTGGCCGCCCAGGAGATCGACGAGCGCCGGCCCGCCGCCCCGATAGGGCACGTGCACGATGTCAACACCGGCCATGATCTTGAACAGCTCGCCCGCCACATGGGGCGGGGTTCCGTTGCCGGCCGAGGCCATGTTGACCTTGCCGGGATTGGCCTTGGCATAGGCGATGAGCGCGGGAACGCTCCGCGGCGCGAACGCCGGCGTCACCTGCAGGACCAGCGGCGTGCGCACCACGCCGCCGACCGGCGCCATGTCGCGCAGGAAGTTGAAATTGAGCTTGTCGTAGAGCGTGGCGTTGATGGCGCTCGGCGCCGCGTTGACCATCAGCAGCGTGTGCCCGTCGGGCGGCGCGTTGACGACGGCTTCGGTGCCGACATTGCCGCCGGCGCCCGGCCGCAGCTCGACGACGAACGGTTGACCCAGCCGCTCGGTCAGCCATTGCCCGATCAGGCGCGCCAGGATGTCGGAGGCGCCGCCCGACGCGAACGGCACGATCAGGCGCACCGGCCGCTGCGGATAGGCCTGCGCGGCGGCGATGCGCGAGGCGGCCTCGAGCGCGGCGGCGCCAGCGGCCAGTTGCAGGAACAGACGGCGCGGAAGCTTCATGCCGGTCACTCCTCCAGGAATTGGGCGCGCCGCCATTTGAGCGCGGCCTTGAGCCCGTCCTTCGCCCTGATCTCGTCGAATTGGCGGCCGACCTCGGTGGTGGCCGCATAGAGCGGGGCGAGCACATCGAGGCCTGATTGCAGCGCGCCGCGGAAGCCTGAATCCTCGATCCCGCGATTGATGGCGAGCTTGGTCGCCTGCAGCGCCTCGGGCGAGATCAGGGCGAGGCGCTTGGCATATTTGAGCGTCGCGCTGCGCAGCTCGTCGCGCGGCACCACCCGGTTGATCATGCGCAGCTCGAGCGCGGTCTGCGCATCGATCAGCTGGCCGAAATACAGGAGCTCGCGGGCGCGCTTGTGGCCGATGATCCACGGCATCACGATGCCGGGCCCGGCCTGCGAGAACAGGATTTCGGGCTCGCCGAACTGGGCATCGTCGGACGCAATGGTGAGGTCGCAGAACATCGCCAGCTCGCAGCCGCCGCCGAGCGCATGCCCCTGCACCGACGCGATCACCGGCTTGCGCAGGTTCCAGGGCGTCATCAGGGCTCGCAGGCTGACCGCCAGCCGCTCATGATACTTGAGCGCATCGTGGCGCCAGGGCGCCTTCGCGCGGTCGTGCCCGCCGCCGATGTCGAAGCCGACGCAGAAGCTGCGGCCTTGCGCGCGCAACACGATGACGCTGGTGGCCGGATCGTCGTCGGCGCCGCGCAGCACCCGCTCCAGCTCGAGGCGCAGCTCCATGCTCAAGGCATTGAGCTTCTCGGGCCGATTGAGAGTGACGATGCCGACCTTCTGGTCGGCTTCATAGAGCACGCTCGGCTCGGCCATCCCTATTGCTCCGCGTTGTTGACGCACTATGCCGCAGCGTTCCTCGCCCCGCGTGCGGGGAGAGGGCCACACTCGTCGAGCGAAAACCAAAACTCGGCTCGGTGAGGGGGCGCTTCCACATGCTCAGACTCGCGGAACCGCCCCCTCATCCCGACCTTCTCCCCGCAAGCGGGGACAAGGAGACCGCCGAGTGCGTGGCGCCTGTGTGCATCTCCTGAGTCGTAACGCGCTAACGATCAGGTGGAAGCCAGATATCTTTGGTAGAAGCCGAAGACCTTCTCCCAGCCGTCGAGCGCCTGCGGGGCGCGGTAGCCTTCGCGCCAGGTATTGAAGAAGGCGTGCCCGACGCCGTCGTAGCGGTGGAACTCGTAGGTCTTGCCGTGCCGCTTGAGCGCCTGCTCGGTCTCGTTGACCTGCGCGATATCCGGATTCTTGTCCTCGTTGCCGAAAATGCCGAGCAGCGGAGATGTAATCTTGCCGGTCAGATCGATCGGCGCGACCGGGTGCTTGGCATCGAGCTGCTTCTTGTCCTTCACGATCACGCTGCCGCCCCAGCAGTCCACGGTGGCGTCGATGCCGCGCACGCTACCGGCGGCGAGATAGGCCAGCCGGCCCCCGGAGCAGAAGCCGATGACCCCGACCTTGCCGTTCGAATGCGGTTGCGCGCGCAGGAACTTGATCGAGCCGCCGACATCCCCCATCGCCTGCTCGTCGGAGACGCCGCCCGCGGCCCGCACCCGGGCGCCGATGTCGTCCGGGCTGCCGGGTCCGTCGCGGAAATAAAGGTGCGGTGCAATCGCCGCATAGCCGTGATGGGCGAACTTGCGCGCCACCTCGATGATCCACTCGTCCCAGCCGGGAAGATGATGGATGACGACCACGCCGGGAAATCGGCCGGCCCGGGTCGGGCGCGCGTAATAGGCGTCGCCCCGATCATCCCGGAAGCCCTGGAACTTCACCATCTCGGCCAGTTGTCCTTCGTACGACATGCTATTCCTCGCACCTGATGCTGAACCTCGAGTGGACACCATAGCACGTGGCCGGCCGACCGGGGAACGAAGGGCGCAAAAGGGTAGCGGCTCTGGCCGACGGCGCCTGCAATAGCGTTGAAAGCAACTGAGCGGCTTTGGGAAATGGGTGATATTGTGGACGCGCTAGAGGCTTGGGAGGCGAACTAATGGCGCCCTACGGAAACGCGATCACATTATTTTTCTTGGGGTATCTAGTTTCGTTTGTGTACTTCACGGACTATCTTCGGCGGTTTCATCACGGAACATATGTTGATCTTGGAGAACCCGGGTTCCCGATCACCCGTTCCTTGGAGGAGCAAAGCAAATTGCTCCTGGCCCTTCTTTCTCTTTGGGGATTCATATTCAGCAGTGCCCATACAAAACTGGGAGATTTCCGACTGAGTCTGTTTGTGTGGTGGATGCGGTGCGTTATCTTGGGCTGCCTTTTCCTCTTTGTCGGCTTATTTTTCTTTCTTAAGTGAGCCGCACAATCAAAGGAGGCCACTACCCACAAGAGAGGCGCGATGGCTGCTGCGGATCAATGCGGACGCCGTCATATCCGGCCGCGGTTTGACACCGATCTCGGCCGTTGTATCCTTGGCTGTGATTGAGGCAATGCTGATCTTCCGTTGGTCCCTGCGAAGGCGGGGACCCAGGCTAGCGCTCGCCTGCGCATGGAGCTGCGCGCTTGCGCTGATGACGCCAAGCGCACACGCCCAGTCGGTGGCGGATTTCTACCAGGGCAAGACCGTCACTATCCTGGTCGGCTCCGATGTGGGCGGCGGCTATGATCTGACCGCGCGGACGCTGGCGCACTATCTCGCGCGCCATGTACCGGGCCGTCCGAACATCATCGTCCAGAACAAGCCGGGCGCGAGCTCCATCGTGGCCGCGAACTATGTTTACGAGATTGCGCCCAAGGACGGCAGCGTCATTGCGGCGGTGCAGCGCCCGATCCCGTTCCAGACCCTGTTCGGGGATGCCGGCGTCCGTTTCGACGTGCGAAAGATGCAATGGCTCGGCAGCTCGACGAACGAGCTCGGGGTTGTGGTGGCCTGGCACACGGCGCCGCAGCAGACCTTCGACGATCTGTTCAAGTCCGAGATGGTGGTCGGCGGCACCGGTCCGGCGACCGATCCCGAGCTGTTTCCGCGCGCCATGAATCATGTGCTGGGAACCAAGTTTCGCATCGTCAGCGGCTATCCGGGGCAGGCGCAGATCGCGCTCGCCATGGAGCGCGAGGAGATTCAAGGCAGCGGCAATTGGTCGTTCTCAGATATCGAGAAGGGACATCCCGGCTGGATCGCGGAGAAGAAAATCCGTATCTTGCTGCAGCTCGGCCTCGCCAGGAGCCCGAGCCCGGTGCTGCGCGACGTGCCTTTGGTGTTGGATGTTGCCCGCAGCCCGGCGGAGCGCCATGTGTTTGAAATTCTGATGGGCATGAAGGCCCTGGGGCGGCCCTATTTCGTCGCTCCCGGCGTGCCCAAGGATCGCACCGACGCGCTGCGGGAAGGCTTCATGGCCACCATGAACGATCCGGATTTCCTGGACGAGGCCAAGCGGGTGCTGGGGCCGATCGATCCGATTTCCGGAGCCGACATGCAAGCCATCATCGCGAACGTCTATGCGCTGCCGCCCGAGGTCATCGCCACGGCGCGCGCGGCGGTGAAGATCCCCGGGTCGAATTGACAGTAGTGAGTAGTGAGTAGTGAGTTAGCGAATAGCGAATAGGACGGGGCTGCCGATCGTTTCGTTTCTACTCACTACTCACTACTCACTACTCCCCATTCGCCACTCGCCAAGGACCACACCGATGCTCAGGCAGGACCAGAACGATCTCCTCACCCGCACCGGCCCCGGAACCCCCATGGGGCGGTTGTTCCGCTGCTATTGGATTCCGGCGCTGGTGGCGGGCGAGCTGCCCGAGAACGAATGCCCGCCGGTGCGGGTGAAGCTCCTGGGCGAGCGGTTGCTGGCCTGGCGCGACACCCAGGGCCGCTATTCGCTGGTCGATGAATTCTGCGCTCATCGCGGCACCTCGCTGTGGGTCGGCCGCAACGAAGAGAACGGCCTGCGCTGCCCGTATCACGGCTGGAAATACGACTGGACCGGCCAATGCATCGAGGTGCCCTCGGAGCCTGCGGAAAGCGGCTTCTGCACGAAGATCAAGCTCAAATCCTATCCGCTGGTGCGGCGCGGCGACGTGCTCTGGACCTATATGGGACCGCCCGAGCGCACCCCGCCGCTGCCGGAATGGGAATTCGCCACCGTGCCGGCGCAGCAGAGCTACATTTCGAAGCGGCTGCAGGAGTGCAATTGGCTGCAGGCGCTCGAAGGCGGCATCGATTCCAGCCATACCTCGTGGCTGCATCGCGGCGAGCTCGAGATCGATCCCCTGCACCGCGGTTCGAAGGGCAACCAGTACAATCTCGGCGACGCGCGGCCGCATTTCGAGGTGGTGGAAAGCGCAGGCGGCCTCCTGATCGGGGCGCGACGTTCCGCCGACGCCGGACGCTACTATTGGCGCATCACGCAATGGATCATGCCGTGCGTCACCATGATCGCGCCGCGCGCCGCCCATCCGGCGGGCGGACATTTCTGGATTCCGATCGACGAGGAGAATTGCTGGGTCTGGAATTGGGACTATCATTCCGTGCGAGCGCTGAGCGAGGAAGAGGTCACCGCCATGCGCAACGGGGCGGGACGCCACGTGATCTACGAGCCCGGCACGTTCCGGGCGCAGGCCAACAAGGACAACGATTATCTGATCGACCGCGCCGCCCAGAAGGCCGGCGCCACCTATAGCGGCATCGCCGGTTTTGCCATGCAGGATGCATCGGTTCAGGAGCTGATGGGTCCGATCGTCGACCGCACCAAGGAGAACCTCGTCTCCACCGACAACGGCATCATTATGGCGCGCCACCGCCTGCTGCGCGCCGCCAAGACGCTGGTCGAGAAAGGCGAGACACCGCCCGGGGTCGAGCCGGCCCACCAGCGGGTGCGCGCGGTCTCGATCGTGCTGCCGCCCGATCAGACCTTCAAGGACGCCGCCCGCGAAGAGCTCAAGGTCCGCCCAGGCGTCGCCCATGCGTCGGTTTGATGCGCCGTCCTTGTCCCGGCCTTGAGCCGGGACCGTTCCAGACTCTGAGTGTGTAACGCTCTACTTGTCCCGGCCTTGAGCCGGGACCGTTCCAGACACCGAGTGTGGAACGGCCCCGGGTCAAGCCCGGGGCAAGTGCGCATCATCCGGCGCTGGTAGCCCGCATGAAATGCGGGGCGGTGGTCCCCGATTACGCAAGCGCTCCATCCGGGCTACTGGGTCCGCCGCAGCAGCGCCTTCACCCGCTGTGGCGACAGCGGCAGCTCGGTCACCGCCCCCGGAATTCCGAGCGCGTCGTCGATGGCGCTGGCGATGACACCACCGACGCCGTTGATGCCGCCTTCGCCGGCGCCTTTCAGCCCGAGCGGATGGTGCGGCGAGGGCGCGTCCTCGGTGAGCAGCACCTCGACATCGGGGGTCTCGCGCAGCGTCGGCAGCAGATAGTCCGCGAAGGTCACCGCCAGCGGCTCGCCGTTCTGGTCGTAGCGAAATTCCTCGCAGAGCGCGCCGCCCAGACCCTGAACGCAGCCGCCCACCAACTGGCCTTCGATCAGCAGGGGATTGACCGCGCGTCCGACGTCATAGGCCACCATGAAGCGCTCGACCGCCACCTGTCCGGTGTCGCGGTCGATCCGCACCGCGGCAAGATGCACCCCGTAGGGAAAGACCGTATGATCCGTGTTGTACCAGCCGTGGGCGGCAAGCTGCGGCGCGCGTCCGCGCAACAGCTTCGCGCCGGGCGCGATGCGTCGCGCAAGCTCCGCCAGCGTGATCGAGGGGCCGCCCTTGCGGTCGCGCCGCACGACCGAGCCGTCCACGATATCGAGCTCCGCCGCCGGCGTCTGCAAGAGCTCGGCCGCGAATTCCAACGCCTTCTGGCGCACCAGGCCGGCGGTGACATGCACGGCGCCGCCGGTCAGCACGGTGGCGCGCGCCGCGTGCGCCCCGATGCCGTGATCGATGAGGTCGGTCTGGCCGTGAATGACGCGTACGCGGCGGTAATCGACGCCGAGCGCTTCGGCGCAGATTTGCGCCATCGCGGTCTCGAAGCCCTGGCCGAGCGAGGCGCCGCCGGTGATCAGCTCGACCGCGCCGGTGCCGTCGACCACGATCTTGGCATTGTCGGTGGGGCCGCGCCCGCTTTCCTCCAGAAAGATGGCGACCCCGGCCCCGACCGCCTCGCCGCGCGCGCGCCGGCGCTGCAAGTCCTGCTGCAACGCCGACCAGCCGAAGGCGGCCAGCGCCTTGTCGAGGAGGCCGGCATAGTCGCCGGAATCGAGCTCCAGCTCCTCGACCCCCGGCTCGTTGAACGCGATGGTGTAGGGCATCTCGGATGCGGCGATGAGATTGCGCCGACGCACCTCCACGCGGTCGAGCCCAAGCCGGTCCGCCACCGCATCCATCAAGCGGCTGCGCACGAAAGTGCTTTCGAACCGGCCGGGCGCCCGGTAGGTCGCGGCCGGCGTCTTGTTGGTCAGCCGCACATGGGCGAGCGCCCGATAGGCCGGCACCCGGTAGGCGCCGGTCAGCATGCACATGGTGCGGTTGGGCACGTTGACGCCGTGGGTGCGGATATAGGCGCCCTGGTCGTGGAAAATCTCGTCCTCGATGCCCAGGATGAGCCCGTCCCGATCGACTGCGATGCGGGCGAGATGGCGCTGCTGGCGCGAATGGTTGGCGCACATCAGGTGTTCGCGGCGGTCCTCGATCCATTTCACCGGCCGCCGCAGCCGCAGCGCGGCGACGAGCACGAGCACGTCCTCCGGATAGATTTCGCCCCTGATGCCGAAGCCGCCGCCCACGTGGCTTTCATGCACATGCAGCGCGGACGGGCTGCGGTCCAGCATCCGGCACAGCGTCTCCCGGTTGCGGTGGGGAATCTTGGCGGCGCCATGCAGCTCCAGAATATCGCGCGCCGCGTCGTAGCGGCCGATGGCGCCGCGCGTCTCCAGCGGCACGCCCGAATGGCGGCCGGTCGACAGATCAAGCTCGATGATCGCGTGCGCGGCGCGCAACGCCGCCTCGATGTCGCCGTAGCTGTGGCGCAGCAGCGCGGCTTCGCCGCTCCGGCCCGGGTCGAATTCGCCGGGCGGATCGCTTGCCGACAGGACGACCGGCAGCGGCTCGATCTCGACACCGACCAGCTCGGCCGCGTCCTCCGCCAGATAGGGGTCCTCCGCAAACACCACCGCCACCGGATCCCCGATATAGCGTACGCGGCCGTGCGCCAGCGCGGGCTGGCGAAACGGCTTGAGCGCCTCCGAGGATTTGTCGGCGCGGAAATCGATCGGCGACAGGTCCGCGATGTCGGCATTGGTCCACACCGCGACCACACCTGGCAGCGCGCGCGCCGCCGCGGTGTTGATCGAGACGATGCGGCCATGGGCGTGGGCGGCGCGCACCACGCGCATATGCAGCTGATGCGGAAAGTTGATGTCCCCCGCATAGCGGCCCCGGCCGGTGACGAGCGGCAGGTCCTCGATGCGCGTCACCGGATGCCCGAGCACGCTGCGCGCGCTCGCCGGCGGCGGGACCGAGTAGGTGGCGTGGGTCATTTCAGGCCCGAGTTTCCAGGCAAACTCAGCCGTCGTCCCGGCCCATAGCGCGTCGAAGACGCGCGTAAACGCGCTGACGGAGCCGGGACCCATACGCCGCAGCTGATCGATAGGGCACGGCGTATGGGTCCCTGCTTTCGCAGGGACGACTCCGACTGGCCGCGCAGAAATAAAGTCGCTCTCATTCCGCCGCCCTTGCAGCGCGCATTTCGATTGCCGCGGCCCGCACCGCCTTGATGATATTCTGATAGCCGGTGCAGCGGCACAGGTTGGACGAGAGGATGTCCATGAGCTCGCCGTCGCCGATGTCGGGGTTCTGCTCCAGCGCATTGACGGCCAGCATCAGGAAGCCGGGCGTGCAGAAGCCGCATTGCAGTCCGTGATGCGTGATGAAGGCGCGCTGCAGCGGATGCAGCTCCTCGCCGTCCGCCAGCCCCTCGACGGTGCGGATACTCTTGCCGTGCGCCTGCACCGCGAACATCAGGCAGGAGCGCACGACCGCATCGTCGAGGATCACCGTGCAGGTGCCGCAAATGCCGTGCTCGCAGCCGATATGGGTGCCGGTCTGCCCGCAATCGTCGCGGATCGCGTCCACCAGCGTCTTGCGCGCCTCCACCCGGATGGCGTAGTCGCGGCCATTGATGGTGAGCGTGATATCGATCTTTTCATTCATGCAGTGAGCCGGCGCGGCGGACGAAAGTTCATATGGATCAATGGCCTTTGGGTAGAACATCCTTCCATTTCTTGAGAATGCGCTGGTCCAATTCCGCGCTTGAGCGCACCACTTGCGGGAATGTGTCGCGCCGGCCCCAGGGCGTACAGGCGTCGATCACCACCCGCGCGTTGCGCGGGTCGCTCGGGCTGTAGCTCATGGGATCGAGCGAGGTGCTCCAGCAGCCGCGCAGGATTTCCAGCCCCTCGCGCGGCTCGAAGCGCGTGCACATGGCCCAGATCACCCGGTTCATATCGGCCGGATCGATGTCGTCGTCGACCACCACCACGAACCGGTTGGCGTAGGCGCCGGCGTGGCATTGCGAGGCGATGAGCCCGGCCTGCTTGGAGTGCCCGCCATACATTTGCTTGATCGCGACGGTGAGCCAGAGCCGGCTGCCGCCGGCCTCGTGCGCCCAGACGCCCTTCACCTCCGGCACCCCGGCGGCTTCCAGCTGGTTCCACACCGCACCGCTGCGATAGGTGCAACGATAGAAGCTGTCGTCGTCGGGCGGAATGCCGGGGACCGCGCCGAGCAGGATCGGGTCGTCGCGATGCATCATGCTTTCCACCCGGATGGCCGGCTCCTTCTTCAGGCCGCCGGCGTAGTAGCCGGTCCATTCGCCGAGCGGCCCTTCGTCGATCAGGTCGTCGGGCGAGATGAAGCCTTCGAAGGCGATCTCGGCATTGGCCGGGATCGGCAGGCCGGTCACCGGCCCGGCCACGATCTCCACCGGCTCGCCCAGGAGTCCGCCGGCGGCGTCGTATTCGTTCTTGCCGTAGGGAATTTCGAGGCCCGCCACCATGAACAGCGCCGGGTGCATGCCGACCACGACGGCGACCGGGCAGCGCTGGCCGAGTTCCTGATAGCGTCGCATGATGAGATTGCCGTGCTTGCCCTTGGAGCACATCACGGATGCGACGTTGCGGTCATGCACCTGCACCCGGTAGGCGCCGTAATTGATCCAGCCGGTGTCCGGATGCCGCATGATCACCATGCAGCCGGTGCCGATGTAATAGCCGCCGTCGTGCTCGTGCCATTTGGGCGCCGGAATCTTCTGCAGGTTCACGTCGCCGCCGCTGGTCACGTTCTGCAGCAGCAGCCCGGTCGGGACCGTGACGGGCGGGATGGTCTTTCCCTCCTTCATGTATTTGCGCCAGTAGTTGACCAGCGCCATGTCGGAAGCATCGAGCGGCAGCCCGAGCGTGAGCTTGATGCGCCGCACCGAGGTGAGAATGTTGGCAAGGACCCGATAGCCGCCAGCATAGCCCGGCACATCGTCGAACAGCACCGCCCGGTTGCCGGTCTGGCGCTGATAGAAATCGACGATCCCGCCGATCTCCTCCTCGCGATCGGCGCCCTTGATCACCTGCAGTTCCCCGGCGGCATCGATCTGGCCGAGCCAGGTTCGCAGGTCCTGCTTGGGCGCGTTGGTGAGGCTCTTGGATGAAAGTTCAGCGGTTCGATTCATGTTTCAGCCTTTCCGGCGATTTGCTCGCGCGCGGCATGGTCCAAGGCGCGACGCGTCACGGTGCGGACCAGGTCGCGCCGATAATCGGCGCTATAATTGGAATCGTCCATGGGTTCGACCGCCTCGGCCGCCGCCTCCGCGGCCCGCGCAAAGGCGTCCGGCCCGGGTTTTTGCCGCTCCAGCATCCGCTCGGCCTCAATTATTCGGCGCGGCTTGGGCTCGGCGCCGCCGACGCCGAGACGCGGCTCGACCATGCGGCCGTCCTTGATCCGGTAGGTCGCGAGCGCCATGGCGATCGCGAAGTCGCCACCGCGCCGGCTGAATTCATAGAAGCCGAACTGGGTGTCGGCCGGCAGCAGCGGCAGCCGCGCCTCGACCAGGAGCTCGTCCTCCTCGAGCTGCGTGGTCATGATGCCGGCAAAGAAATCCGCCGCCGCGATCACCCGCCGGCCGCGCCGGTTTTGCGCCACCATCTCGGCGCCGAGCGTCGCGGCGACCAGGCACCATTCGGAGGCCGGATCGGCATTGACCAGGCTGCCGCAGAAGGTGCCGCGCGTGCGGATCGGGTGATGGGCGATGTGGCGCACTACGGTTGCAAGCAGCAGCCCCAATGAACCCTCGGCGACCGGGCGATAGAACGCCGCATGCCGCACGCAGGCGCCGATCGCGAGCCTGCCGTCCGCAACCGTGATGCGATCAAGCTCCGCGATGCCGTTGATGTCGACCAGATGCGCCGGGCGCGCCAGCCGGAACGCCATGGTCGGGACCAGGCTCTGCCCGCCCGCGAGCACGCGCCCGTCCGCGGGCGCGACCTCGGCCAGCAATGCAACCGCCTCGTCCACGGTCTTGGGTGCATGATAGTGAAATGGCGCAGGCTTCATCAGCGTTTCACGTGGGCCCAAGCGTTCGGTTGGTCCCATAATTGGGACTATGATTTATTTTTGAATTGGTGCACGGTTTTCGGGATGTGTAAAGCCTGTGGGTCCTCATGAAGCCGCCGCCCTTTAGCTATCACGACCCCCGCGCGATCGGCGAGGTGGTGGAATTGCTCGGCCGCCTCGACAACGCCAAGCTGCTGGCCGGCGGACAATCGCTGATGCCGATGCTGAACATGCGCTTCGTTCTGCCCGATCATGTGATCGACCTCAATCGGGTGGAAGGCCTGTCGTTCATCCGGGAAGTCGACGGCGCGCTGGAGATCGGCGGGATGACACGCCAGCGCGATCTCGAGTTCTCCGACGTGGTGGGCGCCCGCTGCCCGCTGATGGCGCAGGCCATCCGCCTGGTCGGCCATCGGCAGACCCGCAACCGCGGCACGCTCGGCGGCTCGCTCTGTCATCTCGATCCTTCGGCGGAGCTCGTTTCGGTGGCGGCCGCCCTTGATGCCACCGTGACGGTGGCGGGGCAGAACGGTCGGCGCGAAATCCCGTTTGCGTCCTTTCCGGTCGCCTATATGACGCCGGCGATCGAGCCGAACGAGCTTCTGACCGCGGTACGCTTTCCGGTCTGGCCGCAAGGTCACGGCCACGCATTCATCGAATTTGCCAGGCGTCACGGCGATTTCGCCATCGTGTCGGCGGCGGTGTTGCTGGTGGAGGACGCTGCCGGCAAAATCCGGCGCGCCGCGGTGGTTATCGGCGGCATGGGCACGGTGCCGATTCGCGCCGTGGAGCTGGAGCAGGCCCTCATCGGCCAGCCGCCCGAAGACGAGCTGTTGCGGGAGGCGTGCGAGAGCTGCCGCAAGTTCGCGGCCATCGATGACGTGCACGCGCCCGCTTCCTACCGCCAGCATCTGGCGACGGTGCTTTCGCGCCGCGCATTGGAGCAGGCGAGGGCGCGGCTGCCCAGCCGCGCCGGGGCCACGCCGACCTCAAAGCCGTGATGGACCAGAACTGATGGGCGAGACGCGAAAGATAACGCTGACGGTCAATGGCGCCCGTTACCAGGAGGAGGTCGAGGTCAGGCTGACGCTCGCCGATTTCCTGCGTCATCAGCTCGGCCTGACCGGGACGCATCTGGGCTGCGAGCACGGCGTTTGCGGCGCCTGCACCATACTGCTCGACGGTCGCACGGCGCGCTCCTGCCTGATGCTGGCGGTGCAGGCGCACGAGCACGAGATCACCACGGTCGAGGGGCTCGCCCCCAATGACCACGAGCTGAGCCCGCTGCAGGAGGCGTTTCGCGACAATCACGGCCTGCAATGCGGCTTCTGCACGCCAGGCATGCTCACCACTCTGGTCGAATTCCTGCGCGACAATCCGGACCCGACCGAAGCGGAGGTGCGGATCGCCATCTCGGGCAATCTGTGCCGCTGCACCGGCTATCAGAACATCGTGGCGGCCGCGCTCGATGCCGCCAAACGGCTGCAGGGCCGGCGCTCGCCGTGAGCCCACACGCATGGCTGTGAGATTTGACGACATCGGAAACCGGCTCAAGGCGTTTCGCCTCGGCTCCGGATTCGCCGCCGACGAGATCGCGGCCCGGCTGGGCATTTCGCGCACCGCCCTCTATCGGTTCGAGAAGGGCGAGCTGGCGAAGATCGAAACCCTGGAGAAGCTCGCCGAATTGCTCGGTGTCTCGATCCCGACGCTGTTGGGCGTCGGTGTCGAATATATCGCATCGGCGGTCGCCTATTTCGAGCGCATGCGCCAGATCGAGGAAAGCTGCGAGCACATCATCGTGCTGGCGGGCCCGATTTCCTATCTGCTCGCCTCCGACCGTTTCGATCAGACGCTGGAGGAGGTCCTGCGCGAGAGTGTTCCCGAGGGTCTCGCCACCCGCAAACGCGCGCTTGAGCAGGTCGATGAGGTCATGAACGTGCTGCGCCAACGCAAGCAGAGCTATCGCAGGCGCCAGCCCGGCATGGTCAATCTCATCGCGGCCTCGGAGATGGAACGCTTTCTGAGTAATGGGCTGGTCGGCCGCCTTGATCTTCCGGCCAAGACCCGCGCGGCGCGGCGGGAATTGGCGCGCGCCGAGGCCACGCATTTCACCGCCCTGATGTCCGACGAGCCGATCGGCGTCCAGATCGGCATCGTGCCCGACACGCTGCCGCATGCGAGCTTTCAGATCTTCCGGCAGCCGGACCGGCATATCCTGGCGCTGAGCCCGTTCCGCCTGGGCGAAGAACCCAATATCCGGGTCGGCGTCGCTATGATCACATCGGCGCCGGAAGCGCTGGCGCTGCACGAGAAGATGGCCAAGGAGCTCTGGCGACGAGCCCTCAAGGGCCCGGCCGCCGTGGAGTTCATGCGCGATTTGATCAAAAGCCGGGGCTAGGGTTGCAATTCGGCTCGCTTCGCACGTTTCGCGGGGCGCAGGGCGGCCGCACGCTACACCGCCTCTGCGTTTTCCCGGGCGCGGCGCAGCACCGTGTGGCGGTGTGCCGCAGACCCGGGACTGTTCCATGCTCCAAGCTCGGAACGATTCCGGCTCTGCGGTGTGCACCGCTCCGCAAGAGCTTGGTGCCGCACCGCGTCCTGGAAAGGAAGGATCCGTTAACCATTTGGAACCGCGCACCTCACGCCTTTTTGTGGTTTTGATGCCGGGGTTGTTTGTTCGTTCCCATCGACCTATCGGCATAAAAAGACTAAAATTGATGGAGTTGCGGTTCCGAGCACGATCTTCGCTCGATCGCGTCGTTTATCGCCTCGCCTGATGTATGGAGTAGCCATGGCGCCCCGGGCCTATTGGAAGGGCTATCTGAAACTGTCCTTGGTTTCCTGCCCTATCGCCCTTTATCCGGCCACTTCGAGCTCGGAGCGGGTCTCGTTCAACCGGATCAACAAGAAGACCGGGAATCGTCTCAAGCAGCAGCAGGTCGATGCGGAGACTGGCGAGCCGGTCGACAAGGAGGACATCGGCCGGGGCTATGAGATCGGCAAGGGGCAATATCTTCCGGTCGAGGATGACGAGATCGAGAAGATCCGGATCGAAAGCACCCATACGATCGAGATCGACAGCTTCGTGCCGCGATCGGAGATCGACGATCGCTATCCCGACAGTCCGTATTACGTTGCCCCGACCGATCAGGTCGGGCAGGAGGCATTTGCCGTCATTCGCGATGCCATTCGGGAGAAGGGGCTGGTCGCGCTCGGCCGCGTCGTGGTGTCGCGGCGCGAATACGTGGTCATGCTCGAGGCATTCGAGAAGGGTCTCTTGGCCACCACGCTGCGCTATGGCTACGAGGTGCGCGAGCCTTCGGCCTATTTCGAGGATATCCCGGATTTGAAGCTGCCGGCCGAGATGAAGCAGCTCGCCGCCCACATCCTGGACACCAAGGCGTCCCACTTCGATCCCTCGAAGTTCGTCGATCATTACGAGACCGCTGTAGTCGAGCTCTTGCGGGCCAAGCAGGCCGGTCGCACGGTCGAGGCGCCCAAGGAGGAGCCGACGCCGCAGCGCGTAATCAACCTGATGGATGCGCTGCGCGCCAGCATCGGGGCGGAGACCAAGAAGAAGCCGGCGGCCGCCAGCACCAAGGTGCGCGCCGGCACGGGAGCCAAGAGGAAGGCTGGACGCTGAGCCAGAAGCCCGAACCCGACGCTTCGTCGCTGCAAGGCGGAGTCGTCGCCTTCACGGGGCGGCTCGCGTCGATGAAGCGGGCGGAGGCGTTTGCGCTCGTCTCCCGGCATGGCGGGCAACCCCGCGAGGGGGTTACCAAGGACACCAGCGTGCTGATCGTCGGCGAGCTCGGCTGGCCGCTGCAGGATGACGGGCGGCCATCGAACAGCCTGGCCACGGCGAAATCCTATCGTATTCCGATCGTCAACGAACGCCGCTTCCTGGAATGGGTCGGCAAGTCGGCGTCGCTCGAGCAGGCCAAGACCTATACGGCCGGCCAGCTCGCCGCCTTGAGCAAGCTGCCGCCCGAGGTGGTCGAGCAGCTTTCGATGTTCGGTCTGATCGAAGCCCGCGAGGGCCTGTTCGGCTTTCGCGATCTCGCTGCCGCCCGTCAGGTCGCGCAATTGCTCGGTTCCGGGACGCCGCTGTCGGTGATCACCCGCAGCCTGCGCGACATCCGCAAATGGCTGCCGGACGCGCGCCTGTCGAACCTGCGCCTGTTTCCCGAATCCGCGGACCGGGTCCTGGTCGAGCAGGTCCGCGGCCGCACGGATTCGAAAGGCCAGTTCGTGCTCGACGTGAGCAAGCCGGAGGACAGCGCCGACGCGGCTTTCGCGCAGGCGCAATCCGCCGAGGAAGCCGGCGATCAGGCCGCGGCCGAAGCGCACTACCGGCGCGTTATGAAGCTCGACCCGGGCGATCCGGCGGCGGGGCTCAACCTCGGCAACCTGCTGCGGGAGCAGCGGCGCATGGTGGAAGCGGAAGCCGCCTACCGGTGGGCCGTCAAGGCGGACTCCCGCTTTGCCCCGGCCTGGCACAATCTGGCCGATCTGCTCGACGACGGCGGCCGGCTCGCCGAGGCGATCGATTGCGAGCAGCGCGCCCTCGATGCCGATCCGGGCTACGCCGATGCGGTGTTCAACATGGCGCTGTTTCTGCAGCGGCTGGAGCGGCACGCGCAGGCCGCTCCGCTGTGGCGGCGCTACCTCGAGCTCGACCGCGATTCGCCCTGGGCGGAGCGCGCCAAGCGGGCGTTGAAGTATTGCGAAATCCAGATGGCGAATGTCGAGCCCGCTGCGGAATTGGGCGCCAAGAATGTCTGAGCAAATCGCCGTCGAAATTGCTCCGGGCCAGAAGGTAAGCGCGATCGTCTACCCGGCGGCCAAGCGGCAGCAAGCCGGCGTCACCCTGATTCTCGGGCATGGCGCCGGTGCCGGCCGGACCAGCGGCTTCATGGTGAGTTTCGCTACCGCGCTGGCGGCGCGCGGGATCGAGACGGTGACGTTCAACTTCCTGTACATGGAGCAAGGCCGCCGGCTTCCCGATTCGAACGACAAGCTGGAGGCCTGCTATCGGGCTGTGATCGACACGGTGGCGCACCGAAAGATCGGCCGCGGCAGGCTGGCGATCGGCGGCAAGTCGATGGGCGGGCGCATCGCTTCGCAGGTTGCCGCCGCCGGTGCCTCCGATGTCGCCGGGCTGGTCTTCCTCGGTTATCCGCTGCATCCTCCCGGCAAGAAGGATCAGCTTCGCGCCAAGCATCTGTCGCAGATCAAGGCCCCGATGTTGTTTGCCCAAGGTTCGCGCGATGCGTTCGGCACGCCGGAGGAGTTGCGGCCGATCCTCAAGAAGCTCAAGCCTCCCGCCGAGCTTTATGTGATCGAGGGCGGGGACCATTCGTTCAAGGTCTTGAAGCGCGCCGGCGTGGCCCAAGAGGACGTATACAAGGCTGTCCAGGACCGGATCGATCAATGGTTGCGCGCGACGCTCGCGATCTGACACACTTTCCAAGATCAGCCGTGCCGCCTCGCAGCAACAAAAGCAGACCCAAACCAGCCCCCAGGGCGCTCGAAAAATACGCGCAGAAGCGCGACTTCGGCCGGACCCCGGAACCGGGCGTGTCGGACGCCGGCAGTAATGGCCATGAATTCGTCGTGCAGATGCACGCCGCGCGCCGGCTGCATTATGATCTGCGGCTCGAGCTCGATGGCGTGCTCAAAAGCTGGGCGGTCACCCGAGGACCGAGCCTGACGCTGGGCGAGAAACGACTGGCGGTTCGCACCGAGGACCATCCGGTCGACTATCTCGATTTCGAGGGCAACATCCCCAAGGGCGAATATGGCGGCGGGTCTATGATCGTCTGGGATCGCGGCCGCTGGCTGCCGGAGGCCGATCCGCAGCGGGGGCTGCAGAAGGGACATCTCGCGTTTTTTCTCGAGGGCACGCGGCTCAAGGGCCTCTGGCACCTGGTGCGCATTCGGCCGCGCAAGGGAGAAAAGACCGAGCCGTGGTTGCTGATGAAGGCGGATGACGAATTTGCCCGTCATCCGGGCGATCCCGAGATCACCGACGAGGAGACCACCTCCCGTCTCAGCGGCCGCACCAACGCGGAGCTGGCAGCCGCCGGCGACATCCGCGCCGACCACGCCGCGCGTACCAAGGTGACGAAGGCGCGCCAGCGTCTCCTGCCTGACGTCGGAAAAGTCCCAGGCGCTCGCAAGAAGCTGCTGCCTGCGTTCCTCGAGCCCAGCCTGGCGTCGCCGTGCGAGAGGCCGCCGAGCGGGCCGAAATGGATTCATGAGATCAAGCACAACGGCTACCGGATGCAGGCGCGCATCGACGCAGCCTCGGTCCGGCTGCTGACCCGCAAGGCGCTCGACTGGACCGACCGCTTTGCCACCGTGGCCGCTGCCATCAAGAAAATCGGCCTCGCATCCGGGCTGCTGGACGGGGAGGTGGTGGTCGAGGATTCAAGCGGGATTACCAGCTTCAACAATTTGCAGGCTGATCTCAAGGCCGGCCGGCAGGACCGGTTCCGCTACTTCGCGTTCGATCTCCTTTATTGCGAGGGTTTCGATCTGACCAAGGCCGCGCTGATCGACCGCAAGAACTTGCTGCAACAGATACTTTCGGGTCTGCCGGCCGGCTCACCGATCCGCTTCAGCGAGCATCTGGAAGTGGACGGGCCGACCATGCTGGAGCATTCATGCCGCTTCGGCCTCGAAGGCATCATTTCCAAGCGCAAGGACCAGCCCTACCGCCCCGGGCGGGGCGACCAATGGCTCAAATCCAAGTGCATCGACCGGCAGGAATTCGTGATTCTGGGCTACGTGCCTTCGACCGCGGACAGCCGCGCGGTGGGGGCGCTGGCGCTGGGCTATCACGCGGACGGACGCCTGGTTTACGCCGGCCGGGTCGGAACCGGTTGGTCCGCCGATCAGGCCCGGTCGCTGCGCGAGGAGCTTGAGGGGATCATCGCCAAGAAGCCGCCGCTGGCAAATCAGCTTCCGGTTGGCGCCGAGAAGGGCGTCCGCTGGGTTGAGCCGCGCCTGGTCGCCGAGATCGAGTTTCGCGAATGGACCCATGACCGAATGCTGCGGGCCGCCTCGTTCAAGGGATTGCGCGAGGACAAGCCGGCGGCGGAGATCGTGCTCGAGACCGCGCCCAAGACCTCGAAGGCGCCAGGCGGGCGCGATCTCGCCAGGGTCCGGCTCACCCATCCGGAACGAATCCTCTGGCCCGAGCCGGGCATCACCAAGCAAGGGCTCGCCGAGTTCTACGCGGAAATCGCCGACTGGATTCTCCCCCACGTCAGCGGCCGGCCGCTGAGCCTGCTGCGCTGCCCGTCCGGCACGGGCGCCAAATGCTTCTTTGCCAAGCATCCCTGGCAGGGCCTCGACGACAGCGTCGGCCGCATCGACGTCGGCGAGAAGGAACCGATGCTGGTGATCGACGATCTGCCCGGCCTCCTCAACATGGTCCAGGCCGGGGTGGTCGAGATCCATCCCTGGGGATCGCGCACCGACCACCTTGAGCGGCCGGACCGGCTGATTTTCGATCTCGACCCCGGCGAGGATGTGCCCTGGAGCGCCACCATCGCGGCCGCCAAGGAAGTGCGCAGCCGGCTTGAGAACCTCGGCTTGCGGAGCTTCCTCAAGACTTCGGGCGGGAAGGGACTCCATGTCGTCATCCCGATCGCGCCCGAGGCCGAATGGGACGCGGCCAAGGCTTTCACGGAATCGATCGCCTCGAGCATGGCCAAGGCGCACCCGGACAAATATGTCGCCACCGCCGCCAAGCGCGCGCGCGCCGGGCGGATCTTCATCGACTATCTGCGCAACGGCCGCGGCGCCACCGCGGTCGCCCCCTACTCGACGCGGTCGCACCCGCAGGCCACCATTTCGACCCCGATCGAATGGGAGGAAATCTCCCAAGGACTGAAAGCCGATCACTATACGGTCGACAATATCGGACACCGGCTCAGATTCCTGAAACGCGATCCGTGGGATGGGTTCTTCAAGCTCCGGCAAAAGCTGCCCGCGCGAAAGTCTGGTCTGTAGGGGGGGCATTGCGCTCGTTCGGCCTATGAAGAGTTTGCTCAGCGCGCGCGCAATGCCCACGCGCCGGCCTCTCCGTTTGGGCGCGTGGGCAAAATCGCCCGCGAAGCCTGTCGTGCGGTTCGCCGTTGCGCGCGATTTTGCCCACCCTACGCGCCTGGTTTTGCGACGCGCGAAAGCGGCTTGCCGAGATAGACCGTCCCGGGCACCGGGTTGTGATAGTAGGCCGGAATCTCCAAGAACCCGAAGCGCTTATAGAGCGCAGAAGCCTCCGGCATCGAGGGCAGGGTATCAAGCTTCATCTCCGCATAGCCGAGCTCTTCTGCGGATCTGATGATGGCGGCCACCAGGGCTGCCCCGATGCCGTGGCCACGGGCCGCCGGACGCACATAGAGACGCTTCATTTCACAAACAGACATTCCCTCGAGCGATCGCATCGCGACGCAGCCGAGCACATTCCCGTCAAGTGAAAATGCAAGCATCAGCTCGCCGGTAGGCGGTGCGTATTTTCCCGGCAGGCTCGCGAGCTCGGCCTCAAATCCTTGAAAGCTCAAATCCACGCCGAGCCAGTCGGCATATTCGCGGAACAAGGTCGCCGCAGTGGCGATCCCTTCCGCGTGCCGCACCTTGACGAGCCGGAACATGGCTTGATGGCCCTGGGTGGCAGTCATTCAAGACTTGAATAATACAGGCGAAAACCGTTTGACACCCGGCGGGCGCCATCGTCTTAGAGCGGGCGGCGGCTGCGGCAGCAGCTCGCCGGAATTTTTTCTGGCGCCGTGTCGGCCCGCGCCATCGTCATTCGTCCTTGGGAACAGGAGAGCCCCACATGCTTTACGCCATCTTCTGCTACAACGACGAGGACGTCGTCTTTTCCTGGAGCAAGGAACAGGATGACGCGGTCATGGCCAAGCTCGACGTGGCCCATCAGAAGCTCGCCCGCAACGGCAAGCTCGGCCCGGCGGTGCGGCTCATGCCGACCACCGCCGCCACGACGGTCAGGAAGAACCAGGACCCGCCCCTGGTCATCGACGGGCCCTTTGCCGAAACCAAGGAGCAGCTGCTCGGCTTTTACGTCGTCGATTGCTCATCGCTGGAGGAGGCGGTCGACTTTACCGGGGATCTCGCCCGCGCCAATCCCGGGGGCGCTTACGAGATTCGGCCGGTGCGCCTCTACCTGCCGGGGAGCGAGATGAAGTGACCGATCCGCAACTGGACTGGATCGAGGCGGCGCTGACCGCGGCCCGCCCGCAGGCGATCGGAGCGCTGCTGCGCTACTTCCGCAACCTGGACACCGCCGAGGAGGCGTTCCAGGAGGCCTGCCTGCGGGCCCTCAAGCATTGGCGGCAAAACGGCCCGCCGCGCGACCCCGCCGCCTGGCTCATCTTCGTGGGACGAAACGTCGGCATCGATGCGGCGCGCCGCCGCGGCTGCGAGGAGGCGCTGCCGCCCGACGCGGTCATCTCGGATCTGGACGATGCCGAGGCCGCGCTCGCCGAGCGGCTCGAGGATGCGCATTATCGCGACGACATTTTGCGTCTATTGTTCATCTGCTGCCACCCCGATCTGCCGGCGACCCAGCAGGTCGCGGTTGCGCTGCGCATCGTCTCCGGCCTGTCGGTTGCGCAGATCGCGCGCGCCTTCCTGGTGAGCGAAAGCGCCATGGAGCAGCGCATCACCAGAGCCAAGCGAGCCATCGCCGAGGCCGGTGTCCCGTTCGAGACGCCGGGCGCGGTGGAGCGGGCCGACCGCCTCGCCGCGGTCGCGGCGATGATCTACCTCGTCTTCAACGAGGGATATTCGGCGAGCAGCGGAGAGGCGCCCGTGCGCGCGCCCCTTTGCGAGGAGGCGATCCGGCTCGCCCGGCTCCTGCTGCGGCTGTTCCCGAGCGAGCCCGAGATCATGGGGCTGACGGCGCTCCTTCTGCTGCAGCATGCGCGTGCGTCCGCGCGGTTCGACGCGGATGGTCAGATCGTGCTGCTGGACGACCAGGATCGCGACCTTTGGAACCGCGACCTGATCGGGGAGGCGCTGGCGCTCATCGATAAGGCGATGCGCCACGATCGCCCCGCTCCCTATCAGGTCCAGGCCGCCATCGCGGCGCTCCATGCCCGCGCGGCCCGGCCGCAAGACACCGATTGGGCGCAAATCGATCGTCTCTACGCCGCGCTGGAGCGGATGCAACCTTCTCCCGTGGTCACGCTCAATCGGGCGGTCGCGGTCGCCAAGCTGCGCGGCCCGGCGGCCGCATTGGAGATGATCGAGCCGCTCGCCCCGCGGCTGTCGGGCTACTTCCACTTCTTCGGGGTGAAGGGCGCGCTGCTGATGCAGCTCGGCCGCGCCGAGGAGGCCCGTCTCGCCTTCGGCCGGGCCATCGCGCTTGCCAATACGGCCGCGGAGGCCGCCCATATCCGGATGCATCTCGACCGGCTGATCCGGGATAGCGCGCCGGATGGCCAAGCCCGTGCCACGCCGTGACCGTCAAAACGGTCTCATTTGCCCTTCGGCAGGTTGCGAATGATGTTGCTCAATGCCGATTCGCGCACCGCTTTCGCAGCCTTGGCCCGCGAGAACCACTGGACTTCGCGCTCCCCTCGTTCCGGCCAGCTTTTCTGCTGGCGCTTGACCTTCAGTGGGAAGACACGCACCTCGCAGGCGACCACGGCCCCGCTCTTCAGACGCTTCCTGTAGGAGTACGAGCCGATCGAATCTCTGCCGACTTTCCCCACCACTCCCGCCTCCTCGAGGGCTTCGCGCGCGGCGGTGGCGGCCGGCGTCTTTCGCTTCTTCGGCCAGCCCTTTGGAATGACCCAGCGTCCGGTCTCGCGCGAGGTCACCAGCATGATCTGGGTACGGGAATGGCCGCGCCGATACGGCAAAGCCGCGTATTGAACGCGCTTGGGAGCAGCTTTCTTCGTTGGGCTGGTCATCTCGTCTTTATGTCTCGACCGCCCTTGCCGGTTCTTGCACCGGCGGATCGGCCGCTATTCCGCGAATCATAGCCGCCATTCCGGCAATCATATATGAGTCGCACGCTTTTGAGGCGAGATTGCGTATGACGAGCCGGGCGGCCCGGCGCTTTCGGGCAATCGCCCTCCAGCTCAAGGCCACACCTTGCAGAGCTGGTAAAATGCCGCACCGATCACCGCGGCTGCCGGCATCGTCAAGATCCAGGCGATCACCACGTTGCTGGCCACGTTCCACCGCACCGCCGCGGCCTTGCGGGCCGCGCCCACGCCGACGATCGCCCCGGTGATCGTGTGGGTCGTGGAAACCGGGACCCCGAAGTAGGTCGCCATGAACAAAGTCGCCGCCCCGCCGGCCTCCGCACAGAACCCCTGAACGGGATGCAGGCGCGTGATCCTTGACCCCAGGGTGCGAACGATTCGCCATCCGCCGGCCAGGGTGCCGAGGGCCATGGCGGCCTGACAGCTCAAGATCACCCATAACGGAACATGAAACTCGCCGCCCAGCGCACCCTGCGAGTACAGCAGCACGGCGATGATTCCCATCGTTTTCTGCGCGTCGTTGCCGCCGTGTCCGAGCGAGTAAAGCGAGGCGGAGACGAACTGCAATACCCGAAACGTGTTGTCGACCGCCAAAGGGGTCGAGCGCACGAATATCCACGACACCGCCAGCACGAGCAGCAAGGCGAGGCCAAAGCCGAGCAAAGGTGAAAGGACGATGGCGGCGCCGGTAATGCCGAGCCCGGACCAGACGATGGCGGCCGTGCCGGCCTTCATCATCCCGGCGCCCGCAAGCCCGCCGATCAGCGCATGCGAGCTGCTGGAGGGGAGTCCCAGCCACCAAGTCAGCAGATTCCAGCAAATGGCGGCCATGAGGGCGCCGAATATGACCGCGGCGTCGATGACTTCGGCCGCAACGATTCCCGTTCCGACGGTTTGCGCGACGTGGAGTCCGAAGAACAGAAAGGCGATGAAATTGAAGAACGCCGCCCAGGCCACGGCATAGTGCGGTTGCAGCACGCGGGTCGATACGACCGTTGCGATCGAATTGGCGGCATCATGCAGTCCGTTCAGGAAATCGAACAACAACGCAACCGCAATCAGCGCGATGAGTATCGGCAAGCCGAGCGCCGCATCCATTCGTCAGCCTCGCTCCAACCTCAGACGTTCTCGATGACGATTGCGCTGATCTCGTTCGCGACATCCTCGAATCGATCCACGACCATCTCGAGATGATCGTAGACTTCCGTGCGGATCATGAAGGCGATGGGGTCGGTCTGCTTCAAGAACAGCTGCTTGCGGCCTTGGTCGTGCAGCTCATCCGCGTTTTCCTCGAGACGAATGATGTTCTCCGTGAGGGCGATCAGGCGGCTCGATTCCTTGCCGATGGAGCGCAACAGGGGAATCGCCTCCATGCTGATGCTGGCCGCACGAACGATGATTTCGCCCATTTCCTGCATGGGCCGCTCGAAGCTGTGAATCTCGAACAGCCGGGTGACCTTCGCGGTCCTGTTCATCTGGTCGATGGCGTCGTCCATCGACGTGATCAGGTTCTTGATGTCGCCGCGATCGAGCGGCGTGATGAAAGTGCGCCGCAGCGCAGTAAGCACTTCGCGGGTTACCTCGTCGGCTTCGTTTTCGCGCGCCACGATTTCCTTGCAATGGCGCGGAACGTCATCGCCTCCATTGAGCAAGGCCCGGAGCGCTTCGGCGGCAGCCAGCGTCAGTTGCGCGTGGCGGGCAAAGAGCTCGAAGAAACGTTCCTCTCTCGGCATCAGGGCCCGAAACCATCCCAGCATGAGCGCCTCGCGTTTTCCCGACTCGATCAAACAGGCCCGGCCATCAGGCCCGACGCCATCCGGGCGATTGAGGCGACCGGGCGGCGGTGGCCCGATTGGATCACCTCGTCGGCGCCGGCGAGCAGATTCGGCGGCAAGACCGGGAGTATTGGCGGTCTTGAGACTGATGACCAGCTCGAGCTTGGATGACTGCAGGAGCGGCAAATCGGCGGGCAGGCCGCACAGATCGCCGGAATTGTACGGCGCGCCGCCAGCTCGATCAACTGCCTGCGCCGGCTGCGGATTCTGGGGAACCGCCCCGGGGCATGCGCGTCCTGCCGTCCTCCGGTCACCGTTGAAATTCGTGCGACGATGTGTTTGATGTGGACTTGCCGTCAATCACAGAAATCTACCCGCTTATCGGCAACAGTATTGGGAGCGGGGCCCGAATGGACAGCTTCGGCAATTATCCGCGCGACAGGCCCTTTGATCCCTTCAGCGTAATGCTGTTCAAGGCGCTGCAGGTCGTCGCTTTTCTGTTTTTCCTCGCGCTCCTGGCAATGAATCCAGAGGCAAAGTCGGGAAAGATCGAGAGCAAGGCCGAGTTCATCATCACGATGAACTGGCCTGACAATCACCCCGATGACATCGATCTCTATGTCGAGGACCCGCTCGGCAATATCGCCTGGTACCACCAGCGCGAAGCCGGCTTCCTGGTGCTCGACCGGGACGACCGTGGCGCGATGAACGACAGCATCATCGTGAACGGCAAGAAGATATCGAGCCCGATCCGCCAGGAGATCGTGAGCATTCGCGGCATTGTTCCCGGCGAATACACCGTGAACGTCAATTATTACGTAAAATATTTTGCCAACACCCCCTTGGTGCCGGTTCCGGTCGCGGTCAAGGTCGAGAAGTTGAACCCGACTGTCGAGATCATCTACGCTGACACGACGATACTCGATCACGTGGGACAGGAGAAGACTGCGGTTCGTTTTCGGGTCGCCGACGACGGCAGCGTCACCGACGTCTATCACGGCGAGAAGTCGCTGATCCAATTGACGCGCAGCGTTCGTCGCCCGGTGAAGTGACCGGTTTCCGTGGGTGCGGGTCGCGCGTTTACCGACCTTTAGTCACATCTGTTAGCGGCAACTTCACCCCGCACTGCGATGATGCATGCAAGTGGGGACGGCGGCCGACGACTCTGAATCTGCCGAAGATCAAGCCCATCGCTGCAACCGGAATGTTCAATGAGTATTCTCGCCGCTTCGCTCACGGGGCCTGCGATCGTTCTGCTGGTGGCGGCGCCAGGCGAGCCGCCCATTGCCGAGCGCGATGTTCCCGACGCGGCGAAGGCCGCTGTCATCCGGCGGCTGGACAAGGATGTCTTTCCGAGCTTTCGCCGGATCGTGGTCAAGCTCAGCGAGCGCATGCCCGGCTACGTGGTCTGCGGGGAGGTCTCGGGGCGGCAGAGCGTGGATGCGGGAGGGTTCGAGCGCTTTTTCGTCGTGGTCCCTGGAGCCTTCGCCCTGCTCGATCGCGACGGGAGCGAGCTCATCGACAAATACTGGAACCTGAACGGGTGTCGATGATCAGCGTGGATCGCCGGCCGCGGCTAGGCGCAGATCGCTGTCTGCCTGGATCGAGACCCAAGCATTGGGATCGAATGCCGACTGCCGCTTGATGAACCGATAGCCGGTTCGATCCCACGGCAGGATTTCCTGCCGCATGTTGTCGAGGATCAAGTCGCCGCGATGGGTCCGGACCATGAGGATCAAGTGACCATCGCCAGCGTGATCCACAACGACTGTCATCAATAGCGCCGCCTTTGGCCACCCCGCTTCGATCAAAAGCTTGCGCTTCATCAGAACGTAGTCGTTGCAATTGCCCTTGCCGTCGTCCGGATAGGTCCACCAATTCAAGATATCCTGTTCGTAGATCCTGTAGTGGTCTTCGTCGCCGATTGGCTCGATTTGCCCATTTACGACCGTGTTGATCTTATTGAGCTCGGCCCATGCTTGAGAAGTCAGCCGAACCAATTCGGGCAAACTTGGCGCCGGTTCACATTCGGCCGATTGAGCGGCGCAGAAGTGGAGCCAGCCATATGGCGTCGGCTTGGTTTCCCCGATCGGCGCAAACGATGCGTCCTGCGATTTCAGGGCGGCGGCATCGGGCGCCGCGGCCAGCGAAACCGCTGCGCCGACCGCGAATGCAGCGATACCCGAGATGATCAACGGCAGCCGGTCGAGAAAACGTTGCATGTGCACCCCATTTCGGGCCGCACCCTGGCAAATTCACTTCAAGATGGATTGAAAAATGCTCAGAGCATTCTTCGCGCTGTTTAGTTGCATTTGCCGCAAGAGTTTGATTGCGCGTTAATCGATCGAACACGACGAAATCCGTCTGGAAATCCCGGCACGATATCGGGAGTCCCGGCCAGGCTCTCCGCCAAAACGCCTGTCGCAGGCGCCCCATTGGCCGAGCTTCCGGTTGACTGAGTCCCCGGTTGACCGCGCTTCGCAATCACTGTGGTGGTGGGCTATATTGAGAGGAGGCCTGTGGGGAACGCTCCGACAAGCGCCCGCCAGGTATCCCGCAGAGGGGTTTGCATGGTCGAACAACCGAAATCCGGCCGCGTGATTGTGAATGGCCTGGAGCCGTGGGGACGCTGGGTGACGGCGCTTCTGGCCACGGTGCTGGTTGCCACGGCGGCCCATGCTCAGGCTCCGACGGCAGCGGGAATTGCCACTTACACGGGCTCCGACCGCACGCAACGACTCATCGATGGCGCCAGGAAAGAAGGCACGGTTACCGTTTACTCATCGTTGACGCTGTCCGACATGAACGCCATCATCGAGCCGTTCGAGAAGAAATACGGGATCAAGGTTCAGCTTTGGCGCGGCAGCTCCGAGGACATCCGCTACCGCGCCATCACCGAGTACCGCAACGGCCGCTATGAGGTCGATGTGGGCGAAACCGCCGGCTCGGACATGGAGCCGTTGGTCAGGGAACGGCTGTTGCAGGAGATCAGGACGCCGGTCTCAGCCGAGCTCATTCCGCAGGCCACCCTGGCGCATCACCGGTGGATCGTCACGCGCCTGAGCGTTTTCGCCGGCGCTTACAATACCGACGCCGTCAGGGGCGCCGACGTGCCCAAGAGCTATGCGGATTTGCTTGATCGCAAGTGGAAGGGAAAGCTCGGAATCGAGTCGGAAGATGCCCGCTGGTTCCTGTCCGTGCTGGGCTTCATGGGAGAGCAGAAGGGGTTGAAGCTCTTCAAGGACCTCGTGACGACCAATGGTATATCCGTGCGCAAGGGCCATACGCTCCTGGCCAACCTGGTTGCCACCGGCGAGGTGCCGCTTGCGCTCACCACCTACAGCTACAAGGTTGATCAGCTGAAGAAGGAGGGCGCGCCGATCGAGATATTCTATCTGCCTCCGGTGATCGCGCTGCCGACCGGGGCGGGTGTATTCCAGAAAGCCCCGCATCCGTTTGCAGCCATGCTGTTCGTGGATTTCTTGCTGACCGATGGACAGCGAATCCTGGCGGATCGCGAGGGAGTTCCAACCAATCCGAAGGTGAGAGAACCGCCGAAGGACCTGATCCTCGTCGATTTGGAAAAATATCTCGATGAGAGCGAGAAGTGGACAAAGCTCTTCAATGAGACATTTACCGGTCGCACGCGCTGACCGGGTCTGGGCAGGAACCAAGACCCTCCACCATTACCGCCCATCATGGCAACCTCGGGTCAGCAGGCGCCTCTCCGGCCGGTGCCACGCGGCCGTCACAGATATTTTGTGACGGCCCTGAACTCCCGCAAGGCCGCATTGCCCTTCCGGCCGGGCGCTCTGATCGACTGATCGAGGCAATGATCGATGTGATCGTGGATCAGTGCCTTCTTCGCATTCATGATCGCGCTCTCGACGGCCTGCAGCTGCTGCGCCAGCTGGACGCAGGAGCGGCCCTCTTCGATCATCGTGATGATCATTTGCAGGTGGCCGTCGGCGCGCTTGAGACGCTTGATGATCTCGGGGTGGTGCTGGTGGGTCATGGCTGTCTCATATCCAGGGGGGAGGATAGCAATCATCCTCCCTGGAGGATAGACAAAAAACCTTGACAGCCCGGGACACGCGCACTAACTGACGAAAGTCGCCTTGGTCAACGCTTGGCGACCACGCAACCCGACCGATAAACCTGAACCGACGAGCAGATGGGCAGTACCCCCTTCGATGGCGACGACCTGGTGGTTTCGACCGGGCCCGGACCATCGCCAAACGTCTGGATTGACCGCGGCACAAGCGGCTGCGTTAGGGTAAGCGATCGCACCTAGCGGATCGCTTACCTTCACGCTCACCGGCCGCCGCGATTGCGCACAAGCGGAGGTGGAGCGATGTTCAAAGGCCTCGCAGAGCTCGGCGCTGCACGCCGACACATGGTGCCCGAGGCGGCACCCACATATTGCAACGACAATCGTCCTGACCGCCGTGTGGCCGCTGCTTTAATGCGGGCGCGGCCGCATGGGCTCACATGCCATTGGCGCGCTGGCGCAGCGGGCGGCAGGCTCGAATGCCATTGGCGGATTGAGCCCCTGGAGGAGACGTCGGCCGAAGCGCCTGGACCAAGTTGCATGACGAGACACCTGCATGGACTGCCCGGCTTTGCCTTGTGCGGCAAGCCGGCGATCCGGTTCGCGATCCCGTGAGACGAGGATTCCCAGATGGACGAGCAGCCTAGTTGTCCCGCTGGCGGGTGCTCAGGCGCGGCAGCGGGAACCCCGATGGGGAACAAGCCCACACGTCAATTGGCCGTGATCGATCCCGGCGGAGGTGACAGAGAGCCTTAAGCGCTCTCGGCTCGCCTCGGTGCCGTGATGGACGGGCAACAGAGGTGAGCCATGAACGACCAGATCAACACCATTGCCGAATTGCGGCCCCCGGTCTATCGGACCGCGGTCCTGGACGAAGCCCATATCGGCGACATCAACGGCGCCTTCGGGACGATCCGCCAAGGCGACCACGGTCCCCGCGTCGGTTGGCGCGCGCGTGCCATGACGCTGCTCGCGATCCTCGGGCTGGGCTGATCGTGATGGTGGGCGACAACGATGCCGGCGCCTTTAGCGCCTACACCCAGGCCGGCCAGAATTACGGCACGACGCTGCTGTGGACCCTGATGCTCCTGATCCCGGTGCTCTACGTCAACCAGGAAATGGTCTTGCGGCTGGGCGCGGTCTCCGGCGTCGGCCACGCCCGCCTGATCCTGGAGCGCTTCGGCAAGTTCTGGGGCGCGTTCAGCGTCGTCGACCTGTTTCTGCTCAATGCCCTCACCATCGTGATCGAGTTCATCGGCATCAGCCTGGCGTTCGACTATCTGGGCCTGCCCCGGGACCTGGGCGTGCTGGGCGCGGCCGCTCTCGTCATGCTGGCGGTGAGCACAGGCGACTTCCGCCGCTTCGAGCGGTTCGCCGTCCTGCTGGTCTTCGGCAGCCTACTGCCGGTTCCGGTCATCCTGCTGGCCCACCCGCCGGTCGGACAGCTCGTGCATGACTTCGTGGTGCCGCAGTTGCCCGAGGGAGCCCCGCTGAACGAGGTCATGCTGATCATCATCGCCATCGTGGGAACCACGGTGGCGCCCTGGCAGCTCTTCTTTCAGCAGAGCTATGTGGTCGACAAGCGCATCACCCCGCGTTTCATCAAATACGAGCGCCTGGACCTGTGGATCGGGATCGCCTTTGTCATGATCGGCGCGGTCGCGATGATGGGATTCGCCGCGGAAATCTTCTCTGGCCGGCCCGAGGCGGGAAACTTTGCCGACACGGCCGCGGTCGCGGCCGGACTGGAAAAGTATGCCGGACGGCTGCCCGCGATCCTGTTCACGCTCGCACTCGTCGATGCCTGCATCATCGGCGCGTCGGCGGTGTCCCCTTCGACCGCCTATGCCATCGGGGACGTGCTGTCGTTGCGGCATTCCCTGCATCGGAAGATTCACGACGCCAGGGGGTTTTACGGCGTCTACTTCGGCCTGATCGTGCTGTCCG
>DASXXS010000160.1:0-3021 GCA_036502925.1 Xanthobacteraceae bacterium | reverse complement strand
GGCCCGGAAGGCGGCGTCGAGATCGTTGGTGAAGATCGAGGCGGTCAATCCGTATTCGGTCGAGTTGGCGAGCGACAGCGCTTCCTTCTCGTCGCGCCAGCTGAACACGGAGAGGACCGGCCCGAAGATTTCCTCGCGCGCAATCCGCATGCTCGGCTTCACGTCGGCGAACACCGTCGGCTCCAGCCAGTAGCCGCGTTTGAATTCCTCGCCGGGCGGCCGCTTGCCGCCGGTCATCAGCCGCGCGCCCTCCTGGCGCCCGGACTCGACCATGGCGCAGACGCGCTCGTAGTGGCGCTTGGAATTGATCGGCCCCATCTGGGCTTTGTCGTCGAGCGGATCGCCCAGCCGCAAGCCGGCCACGCGCTCGACCACGCGTTCGAGCACGCCCTTGTAGAGCGACTCGTGCAGCAGCAGGCGGCTGGTGGAGCCGCAGGATTGGCCCTGCCAGGCGAAATTCATGCCGGCGACCGCGATCTGGGCAACCTTGTCCGGGTCCATGTCGGGAAAGGCGATCAGCGGGTTCTTGCCGCCGAGCTCCAGCGTCACATGCTTGATGCCGCCTTCGGCGGCGGCGCGCTGGATGGCGCGGCCGGTCGGCACCGAGCCCGTGAAGGCGATGCGCTTGACGTTCGGATGCCGCGCCAGCGCGTCGCCGGCCGGCAGGCCGAGGCCGGTGACGATATTGACGACGCCGGCCGGCAGCACCTCGCGGCAGATTTCGCCCAGCATGGTGGCCGAGAGCGGGCTCGTCTCCGGCGGCTTGAGCACCACCGTATTGCCGGCCATCAGCGGCGCCGCCAGCGCATTGGCGGCGAACTTGATCGGATGATTGAACGGAATGATGCGCCCCACCACGCCGTAGGGCTCGCGCAACGTCAGATGCAGGTTCTTGGCGCTGGCCGGAATGGTCTCGCCTTTGATCTCGCTGTGGAAGCCCGCGTAGTAGTCGAGCGTATCGCCGGCGCTGGCCACGTCCGCCCGCATCTTGCTGATGGTATTGCCGGTATCGATGACCTCGATGCGCAAGATGTTGTCGGCGTGCTCGCGCAGCTTCTGCGCCAGCTGGCGCAGGAGCTTGGCGCGGGCCTTGGGGTCGAGCGCCGCCCAGGCCGGCTGCGCGGCTTCCGCGGCCGTGACCGCCCGGTTGACGTCGGCGGCGGTCGCGGCCGGCACATGGCCGAGCGTCTCTTCATTGGCGGGATTGACCGATTCCAGCCATTCGCCCGCTTCGCTCGGCACCAGCTCGCCGCCGATCAGCATATGGCCGCGCATGAGATTGGAATGGACATTCATTGGGCGATCCTCATCTTTTCGCAAGCGTTATAGACTTCGCGTTCATAAGCCGACAATACGGATCAATCGGCCTTGATATTGGCGTCATGGACCACCTTGGCCCATTTTGCGATCTCCGTCTTGATCCGTTCGCCGAAATGCGCCGGCGTGTCGGCGACCGGCTCGAAGCCGAGGTCCTGCAGACGCTGCTTCACCTCCGGCAGCGCGACCACGCGCGCGATCTCGCTCTGCCAGCGATCGACGATCTCCCCGGGGGTGCCGGCCAGCACCACCACGCCGGTCAATGTATCGGATTCCTGATCGGCCACGCCGGCCTCCGCCATGGTGGGGAGCTGCGGCAGCACCGCGGCGCGCTCGCGGCTGAGCACCGCAAGCCCGCGCAGCTTGCCGTCCTTGATGTTGGCCATGGCGGGCGGCAGGGCCGTGAAGGCGACCGGCGTGTGCCCCCCCATGGTCGAATTTATCGCCAGCGCCGCGCCGTTGAATGGCACCGTCACGAGATCGAGCCCGAACTTGAGCTTGAACAATTCGCCCGCCAGGTGCGGGGTCGAGCCGGTGCCGGGCTGCGCGAAGCTGTAGGTGCCGGGATTGGCCTTCACCAGCTCGATCAGCTCACGCACGCTCCTCGCCGGCAGCGGCGGATAGACCGAGAGCACGTTGGGCGAGGATGCCACCAGGGTGACGGGCGCGAAATCCTTGATCGGATCATAGGGGACTTTCGCATACATGCTCGGATTGACGATGAAGCCCGTGCTCACGACCAGGATGGTGTAGCCGTCCGCCGGCGCCCGCGCCGCCATGGCGGCGCCGGTATTGCCGCCGCCGCCCGGCACGTTCTCGGCATAGATCTGCTGTCCCCAGGTCTCCGACAGCCTCTGCGCCACGATGCGCGCGATCACGTCGGTCGGACCGCCGGCCGCGAACGGCACGATCATTCGGACCGGGCGGCTCGGATAGGTCTGCGCCAGCGCGCTGCCGGCGCAAACCGGCGCGGCGCAGACGAGCGCGAGCAGCGCGACGAAGCCACGGACCAGCGTTGTCACGGCGCCCTCCTTCGTGTTGTGTGGCCATCATCGCGCCCGCGCCGGGCGCAGTAAATGGGCCCGCTCCGCTTCCCGCCTCCGCAAGCGGGAGAGGGGTGGGTGGGGGCGCGGCCCGCGCGCGCCCAGCGGAAGGAACCACGATGTCGAATACAGCGTCGAACGCAGCGTCGAAGAAGAAGCTCACCCGAGAGGACCTTCGCGAGGCGGCAGAGAAATACAAGAACTGGGGCAAGTGGGGCCCGCAGGACGAGATCGGAACGCTGAACTACACCGCCCCCGAGGACATCATCGCGGCCGCCCGCCTGGTGCGAAAAGGCAAGGTCATCTCGCTCGCGCTCAACTTCGATCATACCGGGCCGCAGGGCGCCAAAAGCTCCTATCCGGCCATGGGCCGCACCAACCCGATCCACACCATGCTGCGCACCGGCACCGACGCCTATGCGGGCGTGCTCGACAAGCGCGGCATCCGCGCCGCCGACGACATGGTCACGATGCCGCTTCAGTGCGGCACCCAGTGGGACGGTCTCGGCCATGTGTTCTATGAGAACTCCATGTGGAACGGTTACGATTGCCGCGAGGTCACCTCGAGCGGCGCGCAGAAATGCGGCATCGAGAAGACCAAGAGCAAGATGGTCGGCCGCGGCGTCTTCCTCGACGTGGCGCGCGCGCTCGGCCAGGACTG
>DASXXS010000159.1:0-12406 GCA_036502925.1 Xanthobacteraceae bacterium | reverse complement strand
AATCATGCCAACCAGGGACAGGATGCAAGATGGATGACAAGACCAAGTGCCCGGTAACGGGCGGGACCCGCGTACACACGAACCGAGACTGGTGGCCAAACCAGCTGAACCTTAGCGTTCTCCACCACAACTCCCCACTGGGCGATCCAATGGGCAAGGAGTTCAACTACGCCAGGGAATTCAAGAGCCTCGACCTGGATGCCGTGATCAAGGACCTGCATGCCTTGATGACGGACTCGCAGGCGTGGTGGCCGGCCGACTTCGGCCACTACGGCGGGCTGATGATCCGTCTGGCGTGGCACAGCGCGGGCACCTACCGCATCGCCGACGGCCGCGGCGGCGCCGGCGCCGGCCAGCAGCGCTTCGCGCCCCTCAACAGCTGGCCGGACAACGCGAGCCTCGACAAGGCGCGGCGGCTGCTCTGGCCGATCAAGCAGAAGTACGGCCGCAAAATCTCTTGGGCCGACCTGATAATCCTCGCCGGCAACGTGGCTCTCGACTCGATGGGCTTCAAGACGTTCGGTTTCGGCGGCGGCCGCGCCGACGTCTGGGAGCCCGAAGAGCTCTACTGGGGTCCCGAAGGGACATGGCTGGGCGACGAACGCTACAGCGGCGAACGCGAACTGCAGAATCCGCTCGGCGCGGTACAGATGGGCCTGATCTACGTGAATCCGGAAGGGCCGAACGGCAGGCCGGATCCGGTGGCTGCGGCAAAAGACATCCGCGAAACGTTCTTCCGCATGGCAATGAACGACGAGGAGACCGTCGCGCTGATTGCCGGCGGCCACACCTTCGGCAAGACCCACGGCGCCGGCGATCCGTCGCTGCTCGGCCCGGAGCCGGAAGGCGCGGCCATCGAAGAGCAGGGCCTCGGATGGAAGAGCAAGTTTGGCACGGGCGTGGGCGCCGACGCCATCACCGGCGGCCCGGAAGTCACTTGGTCGCAGACGCCGACGAAGTGGAGCAACCACTTCTTCGACAACCTGTTCAACAACGAATGGGAGCTGACGAAGAGCCCGGCCGGTGCGCAGCAGTGGAAGGCGAAGGGCGGCGCTGCCACCATCCCGGACGCCTACGACAAGTCGAAGAAGCGTGTACCGACCATGCTGACCACCGACCTCTCGCTGCGGCTCGATCCGGCCTACGAGAAGATCTCGCGGCGCTTCTACGAGCATCCGGACCAGTTCGCGGACGCGTTTGCCCGCGCGTGGTTCAAGCTCACGCACCGCGACATGGGCCCGATCGCGCGTTACCTTGGCCCGCTCGTCCCGAAGGAGACGCTGCCGTGGCAGGACCCGATCCCGGCGGTCAATCACCCGCTGATCGCAGAGGCCGACATTGCGACCCTGAAGGGCAAGATACTCGCGTCCGGCCTGTCCGTGTCGCAGCTGGTCTCGACCGCCTGGGCCTCGGCGTCGACGTTCCGCGGCTCCGACAAACGCGGCGGAGCGAACGGCGCGCGCATCCGCCTCGCGCCGCAGAAGGATTGGGACGTCAACCAGCCGGCTCAGCTGGCGGCGGTTTTGCAGAAGCTCGAAGCGATCCAAAAGGAGTTCAACGCCTCGCAGTCCGGCGGCAAGAAGGTCTCGCTTGCCGACCTGATCGTCCTCGGCGGCGGCGCCGCGGTCGAGAAGGCCGCGAAGGCGGCCGGGCACGACGTGAAGGTTCCCTTCAAGCCCGGGCGCATGGACGCGTCGCAGGCGCAGACTGACGCACCCTCCTTCACCCCGCTCGAGCCGGTCGCCGACGGTTTCCGCAACTATCTCCGCGGCAAGCAACTCATGTCGCCTGAGGAGGCGCTGGTGGACCGGGCGCAATTGCTGACGCTGACGGCGCCCGAGATGACGGTTCTGGTCGGCGGCCTGCGCGTCCTCGGCGCAAATGCCGGGCGATCCCCGCACGGCGTCTTCACCAGGCGGCCTGAGACGCTGACGAACGACTTCTTCGTCAACTTGCTCGACATGGGCACGCAATGGCAGCCGTCTGCCGGGTCCGAAGGCGTGTACGAGGGACGTGACCGGAAGACGAACGAGGCCAAGTGGACCGGCACGCGCGTCGACCTGATCTTCGGTTCGCACTCCCAGCTCCGCGCCCTCGCGGAAGTCTATGCCTGCGCGGACTCGAAGGAGAAGTTCGTGAAAGACTTCGTGGCTGCGTGGAACAAGGTGATGAACCTCGATCGCTTCGACCTCGCCTGATCGCAGCGGACAGGGTACTCCCGCAGAGGCTTCCGCGGCGCAGCCGCGATCGATCGGGTGAACAGAACCGGATCGCGGTTGCGCAAAGCTTACATGGCTTTCGGCAAGGACCGTCGCACCTACCGATTCAAAGCATGCGGTCCGCCCCTTGACGGTTCCGCGCCGCTTCGTCCTAAATGGACGATGCTCCAAGCGATCGGAAGCCGGGCGCGTCGATGAAACGGGTCATCGCGATCCGGACGGTTTGTCGCGATGCTGTTGCAACCATCGCGGATGGTGTCGGCTGCGAAAGCACAAACAGGGAGAATGTCTCATGGCATCGAAATTGAAATTTCTCGGCGTGACTGCGGCGGCGCTAGTGTCGACATCGCTGCTGTCGGCATCGGCGCAGGCGCAACTCGCCAACGAAAAGAATCTCACTTTGGCCATGGCCCAGGCGATCGCCAATGGCGCGATGGAGAGCTGCAAGGCGATGGGCTACAAGATCTCGGTCGCGGTCCTCGACCGCGACGGCCTGCAAATGGTGATGCTGCGCGGCGACGGCGCCGGTCTGCACACGCCCGAAGGCGCCGACCGCAAGGCCTACACGGCCCGCACCTTCCGGGCGCCCTCGGCTGATTTCCTCAAGCGGATGCAGAGAGACCCAGCCGCGCATGCCTCGGAGGAATATACCCGCGTGCTGGCGCTTCCGGGCGGGCTGCCGATCAAGGTCGGCGATGACGTGGTCGGGGCGGTCGGGGTATCCGGCTCGCCCGGCAAGGACGACGATTGCGGCCAGGCCGGCATCAACAAGGTCGCCGACCAGCTCAAGTGAAGGCGCCGGCCGGGCCGTATCGCCGGCGGCGTCACGGCGGCGTCACGGAAATGCCGGCCGGGATGGCAGACGCGGAACCGCCGGGGCGCCAGGCTTGAGCCCCGGCAGCGACATTCCTGCCGTTGTCTTTTTGCGAGAAATTATGTCTTTGTCCGCCTCCGGCGGTCACGATCAGCCGTCTGAGGAGAGCCATGCCGCGCCATACGAGATGCCCACTTCCGCGCCGTCTTCTGCCGGGGCTCGTTGCCCTGTTTTCCATCGGCAGCGCGATGACCTCGCCGCCGGCAGTCGCCGAGGGGGTCGCCGACTTCTATCGCGGCAAGCAGATCACCTTCATGGTCGGCTCGAGCCCGGGCGGCGGCTATGACACCATCGCGCGCCTGGTCGCCCGCCACCTCGTCGATCACATTCCGGGAAATCCCGGCGTCGTCGTCCAGAATACGCCGGGCGGCGGCAGCCTCACCATGACCAACCGCATCTACCGGGTGGCGCCGCAGGACGGCACCGTCGTCGGCCTGGTGCAGCGCGGCGTATTGCTCGCCCAGTTGACCAAGCAGCCCAACGTGCAATTCGACGTCGCTAAGCTCAATTGGATCGGCAGCGTCTCGCCCGAGAGTTCCCTGGTGGTGGCGTGGAACACGGCGCCGGTCAAGACCGTGCAGGACCTCTTGACGCAGCCATTGATCGTGGGCGGCACCGGCGCGACCTCGGATCTCGAAGCATCGGCCCGGCTGCTCAACGCCACCGCCGGTACGAAGTTCAAGATCGTCAGCGGCTATCCGGGGCAGGGCGACGTCCTGCTGGCGATGGAGCGCGGCGAGATCCAGGGCACCGCAGACTGGTCATGGTCCGAGATCAAGGCGCGCCACGCCGACTACCTGACCGGAAAAAAGATCACGCTCCTGCTGCAGAACGCGCTGCGCAAGGCGCCTGACCTGCCGGACATTCCGCTGGCCACCGAGTTCATCAAGGGCGACACGGACCGCAAGGTCGCGCAGCTCTATTTTGGCTTGAAGGAGGTCGCGCGGCCGATCCTGGCCGGGCCGGGCGTGCCGGCGGACCGGCTCGAAGCCTTGCGGGCGGCCTTCATGATGCTCAAGGATGACGCCGGCTTCAAAGCCGATGCGGAGACCATCGGCATCGAGGTCGACCCGACGCCGGCGCAGAAGGTCGAGGATTACGTCAAGCTCGCCGCCTCCGCGTCCCCCGAAGTGGTGCGCCGCCTCAGCGAGATCCTCAATCCCAGCAGATAACTACTCCGCCTTGATGCCGCCCTCCTTGACCACGCGTTCCCACTTGGTCATTTCGCCGGCCATGAAGGACCCGAACTCGGCCGAGCTCATCTGCACGATCTCGGCGCCCTCGGTGGCGAACTGCTTCCTGGTCTGCTCGGAGTTCTGCACCGCCGAAATCTCGGTGTGCAGCTTTTCGATGATGGCGGGCGGCGTGCCGGCGGGCGCCACGATGCCCCACCAATTGTTGGCCTCGTAGCCGGGCACTCCGGCCTCCGCGATGGTCGGCACGTCGGGCAGGACGGCGCTGCGATGGGAGCCGCCGGTTCCGAGCGCGCGCAGCTGGCCGGAGCGTACGAAGCCCGAGGTCTGCACCAGCGAGCTGAACATGATCTTGGTGTAGCCGCCGAGCACGTCGGTCATCGCCGGCCCGCCGCCCTTGTAGGGCACATGCACCATGTCGACGCCGGCGGTGAGCTTGAACAGCTCGCCGCCCAGATGCTGGAAGCTGCCGATGCCGGCGGACGCATAGTTGAGCTCGCCTGGCTTCTGCTTGGCAAGCGCGATCAGCTCGAGCACCGAATGGACCGGCAGCTCCGGATTGACCACCAGCACGTTGGGGCCGCTGGCGAGGATCGCGACCGGAGCGAAGGACTTGATCGGATCGTATTGCAGCTTGTAGAGCCAGGGGCTGACCGCATGCGCGATCGAAATGATCAGCAGCGTATAGCCGTCATGGGGCGAATTCGCCGCCGCCTCGGTGCCGATGATGCCGCCGGCGCCGCCGCGGTTGTCGACCACCACCTGCTTGCCGAGCCGGTCGCTCAGCTGCAGCGCGATCATGCGCCCGACCACGTCATTGCTGCCGCCCGGCGGGAACGGAATGATGAGCCGCACCGGCTTGCTCGGATAGTCCTGGGCGGCGACCGGCGCGCCGAGCGCCAGCAGCAGGCCCGCGATCGCGATCAGCAGCGAACGGGCCTTGGACATGGACATGGACACAGGCATGGGGCCATTCCTCCGAAATCGGGGTTCACGCGACGGTCAGCTCGATCGTCGTCGTGGTCTCCAGGTCGTCGCCGAACCAAGCCTTGATGGCCGCTTCGCGCAGCCCAAGATACCCGGTCCGGCCGTCCTTTTGCACCATCGGAATGCCGTGCCCGGGCACCCCCACAGTGCCGGGCCGGCGCCGCCAGAAGCTCCGGATTCTCCGCGATCGGGGATTGGAAGCCGGCCCGTCATTGGCTTGGCGTTGCCGCTTGGTCGAGGATATGCTCACAAAAGGCAGAGCTGGGCAAAGCGTAGCACAAGCGAAGTCATGAACTACCAGACCGATTTCACGTCGATCCGCGATCAGGTGAGCGCGGCCGAATGGCAGACGCGCGTCGACCTCGCGGCGTGCTACCGGCTTGTCGACAAGTACGACATGCAGGACCTGATCTACAACCACATCACGGCGCGCATCCCGGGAACGCCGGACCACCTGCTCATCAACCTCTATGGTCTGCTCTACAAGGAGATCACCGCATCGAGCCTGGTGAAGATCGATCTCGACGGAAATATCCTGCGCCAGCCCGAGACCGACTACGGCATCAACAAGTCCGGCTACGTGATCCATGGCGCGATCCACCGGGCGCGGCCGGAGGTGGCCTGCGTGCTGCACACCCACACGCGCGCCGGCATGGCGGTTTCCGCGATGAAGTGCGGCCTGTTGCCGCTGTCGCAGACCGCGATTCGGTTCAGCGGCCATATCGGCTATCACGATTACGAGGGACCGGCGGTCGATCTCGACGAGCGCGCGCGGCTGGTCGAGGATCTGGGACCCCACGACGCCATGATCATGCGCAACCACGGTCTGTTGACCTGCGGGCCGACCATCCAGCAGGCGTTCAACACCATGTACCAGCTCGAGCTATCGTGCCGTTCGCAGGTCGACGCGATGGCGGCGCGCACGGAGCTTTGCATGCCGGGGGAGAATGTCCTCAAGCACACCGCGCATCTCTATCAGCCGGCCACCCGCCGTCCCTACGGGGTGCTGGAATGGCCCGCGCTGCTGCGGCTGCTCGAAGCCGAGAGCAAGACTTCGGGCTACCCGCCCTACTGGCATTGAGCGCGCCGGAGCATTTTCAGGAAAAGCCCGCCCGCGGGGGTGAATCCGGTTTTCCCTTCGAAAATGGGCAGGGCATGCATACACCTGTGTCGTCCCGGCCCATAGCGCGTCGAAGACGCGCGTGAACGCGCTTATGGAGCCGGGACCCGACATCAGGGCGTTTACGCCCGTCTTCGACGGGCTATGCAGCCGCAGCCCATCGAGGGGTCACGGAGTATGGGCCCCGGCTTTCGCAGGGACGACTTCGTGGCGATGACGCTTTCGCAGGGACGACATCGGAGGAGTGAATCAGTGACTCGATTGGTGGTGATGGAGGGGGACGGCATCGGGCCCGAGATCAGCGCGGCGACCGTCGAGGTGCTGCGCGCGGCCGACCGCGCGTTCGCCCTCAATCTCGTGTTCACGAGCGCTTCGATCGGGCTCGCGGCCTTGCGCCAGCAGGGCACCACCTTCCCGACGGCCGCCTTCGCGGCCGCGCAGTCCGCCGATGGCGTCATCCTGGGGCCGGTGTCCCACAACGACTATCCGGCCGTCGCCGAGGGCGGTCTCAATCCGTCCGGAGAGCTGCGCAAGCGGCTCGATCTGTTCGCCAATATCCGGCCGGCGCGCACCCGCGGCGGCTTTCCGCCGCGCTGCGGATCACCCGTCGATCTGGTGATCGTGCGCGAGAACACCGAAGGCTTCTATGCCGATCGCTCGATGTTTCTGGGGCCGGGCGAATTCATGCCGACCGCGGATCTGGCGCTCGCGGTCCGCAAGGTCACGCGGGCGGGCTCCACGCGCATCGCCGAAGCCGCCTTCGGCCTCGCCATGCGGCGCCGCCGGAAAGTGACCGCGGTGCACAAGGCCAATGTGCTGCGGGTGTCGGATGGGCTGTTCCTCGAATGCGTGCGTGCCGTCGCCGCCCGCTTTCCGGCCGTGGCCTATGAAGAGCGTATCATCGACGCCATGGCGGCGCTCTTGGTGCGCGACGCCGGCGTGTTCGACGTGGTCGTCACCACCAACATGTTCGGCGACATCCTGTCCGACGAGGCGTGCGAGATCGCCGGCAGCCTTGGGCTCGGCGCCTCGCTGAACGCCGGTGCCGCGCATGCGGTCGCCCAGGCGCAGCACGGCTCGGCGCCCGACATCGCCGGGCAGGACCGCGCCAACCCGGCCTCGCTCATCGGTTCGGCCGCGATGCTGCTCGCATGGATCGGCGAGCGCCGCAACGACGATCGCCTTACCCGGGCTGCCAACGCCATTGAGGATGCGCTCGAGCGCGTCCTCGCCGATCCGGCCGGCCGCACCCGCGATCTCGGCGGTCCGCTGGGGACCAAGGCCTTCGCGGAACGCGTGGTGGCGCAGCTGCGCGCAACCTGATTCTAGAATCCGTCGGAAACGCAGCACACGACCGGCCGTCCGCTGCTGAAGATGACCCGCTGGCCGATCCAGGCGCCGCCGGGCGCTCCGCTGCGCAATGGATCGATCGACACCTTGATCTGGTCGCCGGATTTGAGGCTTTCGCTCGACCAGCCATTGCGGGCCAGCAGGCTCGGGCTGGCGCCTTCGAGGTTCCAGGTCGTGGTGGTGCCGTCATCGCCCTTCACTTCAAGGACGATGAAAGTATGCGGGCTGCTGAACTTGAATTGCTGCACGGTGCCCTGGAGCTCGAGCGGGTGCTCGATATCGAAGACCGCAAAGGAATGATGCGCCAGCGCGGCATGGCCGGCCGCCAGCACGGCGCCGCCCGCCAGCACTGCAGCCAGTCGCGGGCTCACGCGTTCCTCCTGCTCGGACGGTGGTTCGGCACCCGAGATTATTTCCTGTTTCGACTTAGCACGGTAGTGCTATCTTTCGACACCGTGTTAGCAATTTTGGTACGCGAGGCCGCATGCACTGGACCGACCGCATCGGTCGCCGCCTCAACCCGCACGACCTCCACATCTTCATGGCGGTGGTCGAGCAGGGCAACATGGCGCGGGCCGCCGACACCCTGGCGATCTCGCGTCCGGTCGTATCGCGAACGATCGCCGGCCTTGAGCAGGCGCTCGGCGTGCGCCTGCTCGACCGCAGCCCGCAGGGCGTCGAGCCGACGCTGTACGGCCGCGCGCTGCTCAAGCGCAGCGTGGCGGTGTTCGACGAGCTCAAGCAGAGCGTCAGCGACATCGAGAGCCTCGGCGATCCGAATTCCGGCGAGGTGCGCATCGGTTGCACCGAGCCGATGGCGGCGGGATTCGTAGCGGCGGTCATCGACCGCCTCTCCCGGCAATATCCGCAACTGGTCTTTCAATTGGAGCTGTGCACCACGCCGGCTCAGCAATTCCACGTCCTGCGCGAGCGCAAATGCGATCTGGTCGTCGCCCGCATGTGGACGCCGGCGTCCGAGCCGGATATGGATGTCGAGGTTCTGTTCGACGATCAGGTCTTTGTCGTGGCCGGACAGAAAAGCAAGTGGAGCGGGCGCCGCAAGCTCGCGCTTGCCGAGCTCATCGACGAGCACTGGCTGTTGGCGCCGATCGACAGCGATCCCGGCTCGCCGGTCTTCGAGATCTTCCGCGCCCGCGGATTGGCGGTCCCGCGCGCCAGGGTGGTGAGCTATTCCCTCAACGTGCGCACCAGCCTCCTGGCCACCGGGCGCTTTCTGGCCATCATCCCGGCCTCGGTGCTGCGATTCGGCACCACGCCCAGCGTGCTCGAGGTGCTGCCTTGCGCGCTGCCGCCCTCGCTGCAGCCGGTCGCCGTCACAACGCTGAAGAACCGGACGCTCAGCCCGACCGCGAAGTTGTTCATCGAGAGCGCGCGCGTGGTCGCCAGCCCCTTGGCCAAGCTCAAGCCAGGCGGGGCGCTCAAGCCGCGCGCCAAAGCCTAGCGCGCAACGACGGCAAATGCTGCTCCTGGTCGCAGCGCCGTCCTTGACGCTCGCAACCAGACATGATCGAGATTGGCGGGCGGACGGTTTGCCGCAAATTCCCGCTGCGTCGGATCCCGGCGCCGGCGACAGCGAGGCGCTCGAATTGCCGGCCTCGTTCCCAAGGGCGTCGATGCTGACCAGAATCGCAAATCTCTGCACTCGCCAAAGCGGGCTCGCGATCCTGGCTCTGCTCGCCGTCGCGTTGTCGGCTCCGGCGGCCCATGGCGAGCTGCTGCGCGTCGGCAAGGCCGTGCCGGAGGCGTTTTCGTTCGTGCCGCTCAATGTCGGCATGCGCTACGGCTTGTTCAAGAAATACGGAATCGATATCGAATCGTCGGCCTACGGCGGCGGCGGCATGCTGCAGCAGGCGCTCACCGCCGATTCGATCGATATCGGGCTTGGCTCCGGCCCGGAAATGGCCGGTATCGTCAAGGGCGTGCCGGTGAAAGCGGTCGCCGCCATGGCGGGTCCGCCCCTCCTCATCGCCCTGATGGTGCGGCCGGACGGCACGATCAAGACGGTCGACGACCTCAAGGGACGACGGGTGGGGGTGACGAGCTCGAATTCCTTGACCGCGTGGCTGGTCGGCCAGCTGTCGCTGCAAAAGGGATGGGGGCGCGACGGGATTTCCGCGACCCCGCTCGGCGCCATACCGGGGCTGCTGGCGGCGCTCATGATGATGCAGGTTGACGGTTTCGTGGCCGACATTTCGACCTTGCTGCGTGCCCAGGAGGCCGGCGAGGGCAAGATCCTGCTGTCCTTCGGGGATCTCGTGCAGGACTTCCACATCCACGTGATCTTCGCGACCAACAAGCTGATCGCCGCGCGGCCGGGCGCGGTCCGCGCATTTCTGGCGGGCTGGTTCGAGACCATCGGTTTCATGCGGGCGAACAAGGACAAGACGGTCGAGACCGCCATGTCGGTCCTCGACCTCAACCGCAGCATCGCCGAGCGCAGCTACGACATCCTCATCCCGATGTTCTCCGATGATGGACGGTTCAATCCCAAGGCGCTGGCGGTGCTCAGCCGCTCCTATGTGGACCTCAAATATCTGCCGACGCAGCCGGACATGAGCAAGCTCTATACCGAGGAGTTTCTGCCCAGGAAGTAGCCGACCTTTCCCCGCCGCCGTACCAAAAAAGCTAACATGGCGTCGAAAACTAGCACTCCCTCGCTACGGTGAAAGCATGCATTATCTCAACCGGGATTTCGGGACCGGTGGGTAAGGAAAAAATCCCGCATCGAAATGGAGGATAGGCATGAAACGTCATCTGGTTGCATTGACGGTGGGCGCCGCGTTTGTCGCGGCCAGCGGCGCCGCGCTGGCGCACCATTCTTTCGCGATGTTCGATACCGATCATCCGATGGAGCTGCAAGGCACGGTGACGGAGTTCAAGTTCACCAGCCCGCACACCTTCATCCTGCTGGAGGTGAAGGGCACGGACGGCAGCTCCACGACCTGGAACCTCGAAGGCGCGAGCCCGAGCGCCCTGGTCCGCGAGGGCTGGGCGAGCAAGACCCTCAAGGCGGGTGACCAGCTCAAGATGACCATCGACCCGCTGCGCAGCGGCGCGCCCGGCGGCGCCTGGTCGGAGAAGAAGACCAACTTCTCCAGCGGACAGCCGATCGTTACGCACTAGGCTCTCGCTCTTCCGCCATCCGTTCTCGCCCTCCCGTCGCCGATGGGAGGGCAGAGGGGCCGAAGCTTGATCGCTACGATCGGGCGGCGGAGGGGATTGCGTTGCCTGCTGCGGCACTGTGTGGGGCGGCACTGCCTGCTGCGAGGCCTCCAAAGTTCAAAGCTTTTGACGTAAAACGCCAACGTAAAGCGCCGACGGCAGAAGGCTTCTGAGGTGGAAGGCTTGCGGCCTATTCAGGGGAAACTTGTGGCTCCGTCAGTTCCGGGATCGAATCCGCTCCAATCCGCTCCGCAGCCGCCTGGCCGGCGGCGCCGGTTCCGGCCGGGCTGGAAAGTCTGGAGCGGAACAGGATTTGCAATTCTCGTCATCGCCGGCACCTACCTGGTCGGCCAAGCCGGCATGCGGGCGCGCCTGATGCGCGCGGATCCCGATGCCATCGTCCAGAATTCCGAGCTCGAGCGCTTCGCGATCGCCTATGCGCAGCCGGCCTATGACCGGCATTGCGCCTCCTGCCACGGCGACCATCTGCAGGGCGACCGCCGCAACGGCGTGCCCGATCTCACCCATCCGGCCTGGCTCTACGGCGAGGGCCGCGTCGCCCAGATCGAGCACACCATCCTGCACGGCATCCGGGCCGGCGATCCGAAGGGTTGGAACCTCGCCGACATGCCGGGCTTTGCCCAGCTGAATCCCTACAAGCGCTACCGGATAGAGCCGCTCGAACCGGGCGATATCCGCGACGTGATCGAATTCCTGCTGGTGACCGCAGGCAAGCCGGGCGACCGCGCCGCCGCCGACCGCGGCTCGAAGATCTTTTCCGTCAAGGGCCAATGCTTCGATTGCCATTCTCCCGATGCCCAGGGGGATGCCGCCATCGGGGCCCCCAACCTGATCGACGAAATCTGGCTCTACGGAACCGGATCGCGCGAGGACATCTACGACAGCATCGCGCGCGGACGCGCCGGCATCTGCCCGGCCTGGGTTCAGGAACTGAGCCCGGTCACGATCCGCGCGCTCGCCGTGCTGGTCTATGCGGCCTCGCACAATGAGGCGCCCAACACGGCTGCTCGATCACCCAGACCCGATGCCGGAACAGGAGGGTGAAGACGATGAACGTTCATGAAGCCGTTCGTCCGGAAGCCGTTGGCCGGGAGGCTGCTCCGGTTCACGAGGAGGCCGCTGCGGTGGAGAGCATGCCGGGTTCCGGGGGCGGATTTTGGGATTTCAAGCGCGTAAACCCCTTGCGTTCGATGATCGGTTTCGGCCTCGGCGCCACCATCGGGCTCGGGATCGCGGGCTTCGGATTGTTCACCGCCAAAGGCACCGTCACCCATGTGGTGCCGCCCGAAAACGTGGCCCTGGTCAACCAGCGCCCGATCCTGCGCACCGACTTCATCGCGCAGACCGAAGCCGAGCTCGGCAAGCCGTTCGGGGAAGCCACGATGGCGGAACGGCTCAAGGTGCTGGACGAAATGCTGCGCGAGGAGCTGTTCGTGCAGCGCGGCCTCGAGCTCGATTT
>DASXXS010000158.1:0-9035 GCA_036502925.1 Xanthobacteraceae bacterium | reverse complement strand
TTTGTTCGTGATCGGGTTTTACAGGCTCACCGCCAGGGTCCAATAGCCTCGTCAATTGATAGAATTGAAGATCGACAGCGGCCCCTATTTGCACTGCTGCCATAGCCAGGCCCAATCCGATTGACCGAATGGTGGCGTATAGGAGACCGAGAACTCCGACGATTAGGGCCGTGTTTCGGTCTGAGATAGCATTTAGCACATACAGAACGATCGCGATTTCAATTACCCGGCACGCGATCAGCCAGGTGATCTTCAAAGAGCGCCACATTTCCTCGCCTTGATTAGTCCGATTAGCCCAACTTCCAGATTTGGCGAGGCAGATTCCTTTTGTATCAAAGGGATAGGCCTTTTGTTAGTCACTATTGGGCTGGGGTCCAGGTGTGTTGGGGCGTGATGATTTGCGGGGCGATGCCGAGGGAACGGTAGAGGTCCTGGACCCCTGGTTCGGGGGTTGCGGCTTTGCGGATGCGTAGCGTTGAGCCTTCGTTGGTTGGCAGCACGACGGTGCAGACCTGGTGGCTCTTGAGGGTGTCGCGCACGGTCGGCCACGAGGTGTGGATGGCCTGGTCGAGGAGCGTCTTCTCGATCGCGATCAGCAAATGGTAGGCGAGCACGCAAAGGAAGATGTGGGCTTCGGTGCGGCGCTCGGTATGATGGAAGATCGGTCGCGCGGCGAGCGGGGATTTCATGTCGCGGAAGGCGTTCTCGGCGCGGGTGAGCAGGGTGTAGATGCGCCAGAGCTCGTCGCCCGAGAGGTCGGTGCGATCGGTCTTGAGCAGATAGCAGCCGTCGAGCCGTTCGGCCTTGGCGTATTTGTCGGCATTGAACGGTGCCGCGAAGGTGGCGGTGTTCGGGTCATAGGAGAGATCGAAGTAGCGCGCGACCCGCGGGTAGCGCTCCTTCAATCGTCCGATCGCCTGGTCGATCTTGTTGGCCTTGACGAGCCTTCTCTGCGCGATGCGGCGCGCCAGGCTGTCGATATCGGCACGCAGGCGGCCTTCCTGCTTGGTGCGGATGGCGCGATCCTTGGGGATGCGCTGCTCGCTGCGACACAGCACGTAAGTCTGTTCGCCATCGCGCCGGGTGGTGACCTCGATCATGGTCTTCTTCTGACCCGGATTGAGCGGGGAAGGCGCGCGCAGCACCGGGGCAAATCCGTCGGTGTCCTCGAAGTCGCCGAGCCAGCGGTCGCGCTCGGGTTGCCGGCTGGCAACGACGTAGTGGAGCTTGCGTTGTTTGATCTCGGCGATGTTGTCGTCAAACGCCATGCCGCGGTCGACCACCACGGTTGCGCCTTCCTTGAGGCCGGCGCGCTCGACCAGGAGATCGAGCATGGTGGCGAGCGTGGTGCGATCCTGGGTGTTGCCGGCGAACACCTCGTGGGTGATCGGAAAGCCGTCGCGATTGACCACGAGGGCGATCACCACCTGCTTGCAATCCGGCCGATGATCGCGCGCGTAGCCGCGCTTGGCCTTGGCATTGCGGGCACACTGGCCCTCGAAATAGGTCGAGGTGAGATCGTAGAGATAGATGGTGGCGTCGAGATTGAACAGGCTGCGCTCGCGTTCGATGAGCGCCGCCTCGATGGTGGCACGATGCGGATGCAGTTTGTCGAGCACCTCGTAGAGCGGGTCTTCCGCAAGCGCGTCGAAGTCGGTGCCGAGAAGATCGCCGAGCGCGGTGCGCCGCAGCCAGGCCGGCATGGCGTGTTCGGAGGCGGGCGCGATCAGGCGATTGAGCACCATCGCACAGGCGAGCCGTCGCGTGGTTGCCGACAAGCCGCAGTCGCTCAGGATGCGGTCGAGCTCAAGGCGCTGCCAGAACTGGTGGCCGACATGGACCGGACCGGCCTCGCGATGGCGCTCGGTTGCGACCCGCGACGGATCGAGCGTGATCAAGGCGCCGCTGCCGCCGCGCCTTCGTGGTGATGATGATGGCGCAGGCTCTGACCGGTTGGCGTCGTGCCGGGTGCGCCGTGTCTTCACCCGGCGAACAATATCGGCGATCTCGGCATCATCGGTCGCGAGCAGGTCGCCCTGGCCGACCAGCGCGTCCTCGATCTTGCCGGCGAGCTTGAGCCACTCCTCGCGCGAGCGCGCGCCGAGATCGCCGAGCGAGCAGATCGTCTTCTGGCGCGGTCCTTTCGGCGTGTGCAGCGATTCCACCAGCACGTAATTGGTGTAGGTCCTGCCCTTGTAGGAGCGAATCGATTTGCGGATGTACATATCACACTATACATCACAAACTCATCACAAATACAAGGTGAAATCCATCTATTTTTAGTCACTATTTTGACCGAGACGACACCGCGTTCCGCGCCAATCCAGCAATTCCAAGGCGTTAGCCGTCGCCGGCCTTCCGTCCGGCTGCAAAATCCGTCAAACAAGCCGGAAGTTCGGCTAGGGCGCTTTACCAACGAGAATCCAAGAGGAAAATCTGAATGTCCAAGCTGCGGTTGGCGGTGGCATGTGGTGACTACGACATCGTGCAGGCCCTCAAGGAGGGAACCGTCGAGGCCGGCGGCCTCGATCTGGTCTTCCTCACCGACATGGGCCCGCGCGAGCGCCATTGGCGGCTGGCCCGCAAGATGGAATTCGACGTCTGCGAGGAGAACGTCGGCGCCTATTTCATGGCGCGTGACCGCGGCGATCCGGTCACCGCCATTCCGGTCTTTTTGCACCGCCGCTTCCGGCACGGCTTCGTGTTCATCAACACCAATGCAGGCATCCGCTCGCCCAGGGACCTGATCGGCAAGCGGGTCGGCGGCACCAATTTCCAGCCGGCCGGCAATATCTGGATGCGCGGCATTCTCGAAGAGCACTACGGCGTGCCGCACCGGGAGATCACCTGGATCGTGGACCGCAGCGAGGACGTGCCGTTCGAGGCGCCGCCCGGCCTGCGCATCGAGATGAAGACCTCTGCCAAATCGCTGAGCGACATGCTGGCCGATGGCGATCTGCCCGCCATGATCTCGCCCACCATCCCACGGCCCTTCGCGCTCGGCGACAAGCGGATCGCGCGCCTGTTCCCGGACTACAAGCGGATCGAGATGGATTATTTCGGCTCGACCGGCTTTTTCCCGATCATGCACGTCACCACCATCAAGCAGGAGATCGTCGACAAATATCCGTGGGTGACCACCAACCTGGTCAAGGCTTTCGAGCAGGCCAAGCTTGCGGCCTATCGCCGGGTCGCCAATCCGCGCATGGTCCCGCTCGCCTGGGTGCGGACCGCGGTCGAGGAACAGCAGGAGATCCTCGGCCCCGATCCCTGGGCCTATGGGTTGACCCCGGTCAACCGCAAGACGCTGGAGACCATCCAGCGCTACACCCATCAGCAGGGCATGACCAGCAAGCTGCGGCCGCTCGACGAGCTGTTCGAGGATACCGACTTGGGCGACTCGGTCGGCTCGGAGGAGGTATAAGCGGTGGTTCGGCGGGCCTTTGCTTGTCCCGGGCATAGCGCGTCTCAGACGCGCGTAAACGCGCTTATGGACCCGGGACCGTTCCGGGCGCCGGCATTTGGAACGGTCCCGGCTCAAGGTCGGGACGAGCGCGCGATCGGAGCCGCCGCATGAACTTCCAGGAACGCCTCGCCACCATCTGCGCGCGCATGCAGGACGAGAAGCTGGCGCTTCTGGTCGGCGTGCACGACGGCGCCCATTTCATCGAGAAGCCCAATCCGGTGATGGTGCTGGCGGGCTTTAAGGCAATCGGTGCCGCCGCCGCGGTCCTGCACCGCGACGGCACCTGCGACCTGATCGTGACGCCCACCTGGGATGTCGAGCGCGCGGCCGAGCTTTGCCCGCATGCCCGCGTGGTCGGAGCCGATGATCTGCTCGAATCGTTGCTCGCTCTCATCGGCAAAGTTTCAGCGCAGGGTACCAACAATGACATCGGCATCGCCGGGCTGCCGTTCCTGCCGTCCGGGCTCGCGCGCCCGCTCGGCGCGGGGCTGCCGGGCGCACGCGCCGCGGACAGAATCGTCTTCGAGGCCGCCCGCATCAAGACCGCGCAGGAGATCGAGTTCGCCCGCGAGGCGGCGCGCATCGCCGAGCTCGGCTACAAGCTGCTGCTGCAGATCGCGCAGCCCGGGCTGAGCGAGGACGCGCTCGCGTTGGCGCTCAAGAGCTACATGAAGGCGGCGGGCGCCGAGGACAACTTTCTGCTTCTGTGCGCCGGCCCGCATAATCGCGCGGTGCAGCCTTCGACCGGCCGCAAGCTCGCGCAGGGCGACATTATCCTGGCCGAGATCACGCCGAGCTACCGGGGCCAGCTCACGCAGATCTGCCGCACCGTGGTGGTGGGCGATCCTTCCGAGGAGCTCAGCCGTAAATACGCGCTGGTGGTGCAGGCGATGAACCAGGGCATCGCGGCCGCCAGGCCCGGCGTCGCCATGGCGGAAGTCTGTCGCGCGATAAATGTGGTGCTGGAACAGCAGGGTTACGGCGAGTACTGCCATCCGCCGCACATCCGCCGCCGCGGTCATGGGCTCGGCTTCGCGTCAGTGCGGCCCGGCGATGTCAGCCTCGACAACCCGACCGTGCTCGAGCCCGACATGCTATTCATGATCCATCCCAACCAGTATCTGCCGGAGACCGGTTATCTCCTGTGCGGCGAGCCGGTGGTGATCACCGAGGGCGGCGCGCAGGTGTTGACCCGGGAGCAATCCGCGCTCGGCATCGCGGGCCGCACACAAGAGTAACCGCATGCTGACCCAGCACCCCACCTTGCTGATCGGGCCCTCCGACTGGGAACCCGCACGCATGCCGCGTGAGGAGTTCGGGCGCCGCATCGATGCTCTGTGGGAGCGCGACCCCGAAGCATCGCGCGCCATCGTGTTCGGCAGCAGCCGCCATCATGCGGAGCTCGCCTACTTCAGCAACCTCATCCCCAAGCTCGAGCCCGCGGTGGCGCTGCTGTCGCGTACCGGCGCGCACCGCCTGTTCGTGGGCGGCGGCGTGAATATGATCGGTGCCGCCCGGCCGCTGACCTGGATCGATGAGGTCCTGCCGATGAAGGACCTCGCCGACGCCCTGGCGGCCGGCAGGGCCGCGCGCTCGCTGCTGGTCGGCGCCGATTCCATGACGGTCGGGTTTCGCCGCACCGTCACCGAGGCGATCGGTGCCAGCGACGCGGCCACGGACGCGACCGCGCATGTCTGGTCGCAGATGCGGCGCAAGTCCCGCTACGAGCTCGACGCCATCGATGCCGCCGTCAAGGCGACGGGCGCCACCCGCAAGGCGATGCGCGAAGCCTTGATATCGGCCGCCGGCGTCACCCAGGCGGTCCTGGCCGGCGAGCGTGCCGCCGATATGGCCGGGGCGCAGGACGTGCGGACGCTGTTCAGCCTGGACGGGGGCCGGACCTTGCGGCCGTTCTTTGCATCGTTCAAGCAAGCGGTCGATCCGCTGCTGGCCTATCTGGCGGTCCGGCGGTTCAACTACTGGGCCGAATGCTTTCCGCTCTTCACCATACGGCCGGAGCCGAGTCGGCTTCATGAGAAAGCCTGGGATGCGCTGGAAGCCGCGGCCTCGGCGATCAAGCCCGGCGTTGCGACCCAGGAGATCGTGCAGCTGATCGCGGCCGCGATTGCGCCCTGTCAGGCCCATCCGGTCACCGCGCGGGCGTTCGCGCAACGCATGGGCCTCGGGCTTGACGAGCCGCCCTACACCGATGTCGGCGCGACCTTCGAGGCAGGCGAGGTCTATTCGCTGCGCATCGGCATCGCCGACGAACCGCGCGGCAGCCTAATCTGCTCGCGCATGTTTATCGTTGCGGCCGACGGCATCGTGGCATTCGACGAGGAAGAACCGTAGCCCGGATGCAATCCGGGACCGCCGTTCCCGCATTTCGCCGCGCTTCATGCGGGCTCGAGCGCATTGCCATCAGCTCACCGCCAGCGGCGCCAGCGCATCGATGTCGGTGACCACGTCGATGACAGCCGGCCGGCCGGCTGCGAGCGCCTGTTCCAGCGCGCCCGCGATCTCGCCGGGCTTCTCGACCCGGATGCCGAGCGCTCCCATGTCCTGCGCGATGCGCGCGAAATCGACCTTGTTGTAGGTCCACAGCTCGCGCGCCTGCTCGGTCTGGGTGCCCCCATAGGCGCGATCGAAGCCGCGCTTGGATTGATTGCCGCCGCTGTTGTTGTTGACCACCGTGACGGCATTCATCTTCCAGCGCACGGCGGTCTCTACTTCGGCGATGTGGTACCAGAAACCGGCATCGCCCGTGAAGGTGACGACCGGCCGCTCCGGCGCGCCGCATTTGGCGCCGAGCCCGGCCGGGAATGCCCAGCCCAGATGTCCGGCGCTGCGCAGGTAGCTCTGCTGCGGGCTCTTGAGATCGAACATCCCGCCCATCCACATGCCGGCATGGCCGGTATCGACCACGACGATGGCGTCGTCGGGCAGATAGCGCGACAGCTCGCGGCAGATGCGGTCGGGCCGGATCGGGACCGCATCGGAATCGAGCGCGGGCGCATATTTTACGCTCCACTCCCTGCAGATCGCCTGCACTTCCGCGACCCAGGCGGCGCGCCGCGCGGCGCTGCCGCGGTCCGCATGCTCCAGCATGCGGGCGAGCGTGACCTTGGCGTCGCCGTTGAGCGCGGCCTGCAGCGGATAGTTGCGGCCGAGCGCCTCGGCCTCGATGTCGATCTGGATCGCGGCCGTGCCGATCGGCGGCACGGCCCAGAAATGCGTGGTCATGCCGCCGGTCTCGGTGCCGACAAAGCAGACCAGGTCGGCGCGGTTGACCACCCGGTTGGCGCTTTCGCGCGAATAGCTGCCGACCACTCCGACACTGAGCGGATGGTTGCCCGGGATCGTGTCCTTGCCGTTGAGCGAGGTGGCGACGGGAATTTGCAGCGCCTGCGCCAGGCCGACCAGCTCGGCCGCGGCGCCCGAGGCGCGCACGCCGCCGCCCGCGATCAGCACTGGACGCTCGGCCTGCTGCAGCAATCCCAACGCCGCCAGGATGCTGGCGCGCTCGGGCTCGGGCCGGAACGGCGGCACGCGCGCGAACATCGGCTCGACCAGCGGCTCGAGTTCCGCTTCCTCGGCGTCGACCTGGCCTTCGTTGCCGCGAAATTGCAGATGCACCGGTCCCGGACAGCCGGAGACCGCGACCCGGAAGGCCTGCCGGATCATGTCGGGAAAGCGCGCCACGTCGTCGATGGTGGCGTTGAATTTGGTCACCGGCTCGAACGCCGGCATGTCGTCGATCTCCTGGTAGACCTTGCGGAACTTGGTCCTGGGCTCGCGGCCGCCCGTGAACGCGATCACCGGTGAATGGGCGAGCCAGGCATCGCGCAGCCCTGCCGCCAGGTTGAGCGCCCCAATCACCTGCGCCATGCAGATACCGGGCCTGCCCGAGGCGCGCGCATAGCCGTCCGCCATGTAGGCGGCCGACTTCTCGCCGTGCGTATGAACGCGCGCGATCGTGCTGCGCCGCTCCAGCTCCGCGAAGGTCCGCCGCAACACGGCCGGCACCATGAACAGATGGGTGACCCCATAGGCCTTGAGCATCTCGGCCAGGCATTCGGCGCCGGCCATTTTCCGATTGTGTCCGAGCATGTTGAAACGGTTCCCTAGAATTGCCCGCCCGCCTATCGCATATCGGGCTTGCTGATGCTAAGTAATTGTTGGGCTCAGGAGATATGCGAGATGAACCTGAACACACCTGCGCCGCCCCTGTCGGGCAACATGGACATCGACGAGTTCATGGCCTTCCTGGAGACGCGGCCGCATGGAGAGCACTGGGAGCTGATTGAGGGTGTTGCCGTGATGATGGCGCCGCCGAGCTTTGCGCACCAGCGGATCGTGCGCAATCTGTGCGAGCTGCTCAATAGTGCCTTCGGCGCAGAGCGCCTCGATCTGTTTGCGTATTTTGACGCTGGCGTCCGCTCACCGGGCGTGCGGAACTTTCAACCCGAACCGGACGTCGTGGTCGTGCCCGGGATCGCGGGTTACGATATCTATTCCGAACGCTTTCAACTGGTCGGTGAAGTCCTGTCGCCGACGAACGCGCGTCGGGAGATCGAGCTGAAGCTGCGCCGCTACCGCGAGGCCCCGAGCAATCTCTATGTTGTCGTGATCGAGTGCCGCGAATATCTGGTGGAGATTTACGCCAAGCGTCGCGGCTGGCAGCCCGAAATCCTGACCAAGGCCGACGATCCGATCGAAATGCCGGAGTTCGGGCTGCGCTGCCGCTTGCTCGATCTCTATCGCGGTACCCCGCTCGATCCGCGCGCCGCCAGCCTCACTTGATCGCCAGCGGATTGGTGGGCGACCCTACCGCGCCGGTGATCGGGAGCGCCGGCGCCACGAACATGAATTCGTAGACCTTGTCGGCCGCGCAGTCGTCGGCGAGGTCCTTCACGTAGAAGATTTCCCCCATCGTCATGCCCATCATCGGGATGGTGATCCAGTGCCAGGGCTGGTTGATGCCGGGCTCGGTCTCGTTCGGCCGCACCTCGCAGCCCCAGGTGTCGCTGGCGAGCGCGGCCAGCTGCGTGCGCGCCACCCATTCCAGCGTCTCGAACGCAAAGCCCGGCGCGTCGCCGCCCGGATAGCCATCCCAGCTGCCGGCCTTGAGGCAGCGCTCCATCTGTCCGGTCCGCACCACCACATAATCGCCGCGCCGGACGCTCACGCCCTGCTGCTTGGCGGTCAGGTCGAGGTCCTGGCAGGTGATGCCGTAGCCGTCCTCCAGGCACTCCTTGCCGAGCGCGCGCGCCACGTCGAGGAAGACGCCGCGGCCCACCATCTTGCTCTTGGTCTTCTCGATGCCGCATTTCTGCGCGCCGCTCGAGGTGACCTCGCGGCAATCGTAGCCGTTCCACATGGAGTTCTCATAGAACACATGGCCGAGACCGTCCCATTGGGTGCCGCATTGGAGCGGCATCGTGACCATGTCGTCGGCGGCGCGGATGCCGCGCTTGTCGAGCACGCCCGCATAGGCGTCGGTGCCGGTGCGCAGCATGGTGTGGATCGGGTTGGTGCGGCCCATGGCCGGATAGGAGCTTTTGGCGCC
>DASXXS010000157.1:0-5202 GCA_036502925.1 Xanthobacteraceae bacterium | reverse complement strand
CCGGATCGGCGCAGGCTCGTGACCGCCAGGGCGGGGTTGCCGGATTTCTCGGCGATCAGCCGGTCCTGCTCTTCGATCACGCCGCGCGCCGGGCCATCGCCATCGAGGCCGCCCAGGATATCGCTCGGCACTCTGCGGTTGGAACGCTGCGAACCGTCCTCATAGAACACATCGAACAAGGCAAATTCCACACGCGTCGCCGGTTTCCGTGCCATTCCCAATCTCCTTGTCGCTCGATGGTGGACACTTATTGGCCAACCCCTGTGGGCCAGCCCCGTGGTGTTCGCTTCGCTGTGAAAGTGCAAAAAGGCCCGGCACGTTGCGGCCGGGCCTGATCCGGTGTCTTGAAGCCGCGGTTAGACGGCCTGCAGATTCGCGGCCGCCAGCTTGCCGCGCTCGCTGACGACGTCATAGGTGAGCTTCTGCCCCTCGTTGAGGTTGCTCATGCCGGCACGCTCGACCGCGGAAATGTGGACGAATACGTCCTTGCCGCCGTCTTGCGGCTGAATGAAGCCGAAGCCCTTTTGTGAGTTGAAAAACTTTACCGTACCTGTAGCCATGTCTGGCCTCCTCTTGAGAACGCCGCTCGGCGTCTGACGGCTGCACGACATCGCGCAGCCTTGCGTCCGAATTCAACGTTGTCTGAAGAAGAGCCCGACTTGGGGCAAACAGCAAAGACAGGCGAAATCTCGAACAAACGCCTATATAGGCTCAAACCGCACGATAGCAACCCGGTTCATGCGAGGATTTCATGGTATTTCGGCCCAACTACGGTAGAGACCGCAGTGAACGAGACCGGGCGGCGCGCGCCCGCAGCGAGGAAAAGCAGCGAAAAAAGGACGAGAAAACCGCGCAACGCAAGGCCGAGCGCGCCGCCACCGAAGCGCCGCCGGCCGCCCAGCCGCCGGCGGACGACAAGCCGGTTGAAGGTTAGGCTCGCGATCGCAGGACACTTGTCCCGGCCTTGAGCCGGGACCGTTACGAACCTTGTCCCGGGCTTGACCCGGGACCGTTCCAAGCTCGGAGTTTGAAACGATCCCCGCCAGAGTCTGGAACGGTCCCGGCTCAAGGGCGGGACAAGTACTCTGGGAGTGAAGCGCGGTGCCGGCTCCATCATCAAATCCCGCCTCGACCCCGCCTCAGCGGCAGCCCACGAGCTTGCTGTCCTGGTTCTCGACCACGAACGGCCCGAGCCTTTGCACCGCATAACCGGCAAAGGACGTGTCGGCCAGCCGCTCGGCCGGCAGCTGCGCACTGCTGAACTTGTTCTGTCGGTACCAGGCCTGCATGTCGAGCATGCTCTCGACATTGATGCGGCCGTTGGGATCGCGCGCCGGCCAGGGATACTCGTAGAGCAGCTCCGCGCGGGTCTCGGTGCCGGTGCGGATCAGGCGCTGGATCAGCTCGGCCCGGTTCGCTCCGCCGTGATAGGCCTGGCAATAGTCGCGAACGCCGTGCAGATAGGCGGTGAAATAGTTGCGCAAGAGCTCGCGGTTGGGCTTCGCCCAGTCGGTGTTGATCATGGCGACCGCGATGGTCAGCGGCCATGGCTTGACCAGGTCGTCAGGCTGCTTGAAGCTCACCGCGAAGCCATGGTCGAGGAATTGCGACGTGAACGGCGGAATGACGATCGCCGCGTCGATCGCCTTGTTGGTGAAGGCAATGGCCATCTGATTGAACGGCAGGACCTTGACGTCGACGTCCGCGATGGTGAGCCCGTCGGTTTCCAGCATCTTGCCGACCTCGTAGGTCGAGACCGAGCCTTGGCCGTTGCTGGCGATGATCCTGCCCTTGAGGTCCTTGAACCGCGTGATCTGCTCCTTGAGGTCGGGGCGCAGCATCAAATGATGGCCGAGTGGGCTCGAGACCCGATCCATCACCATGGTGATCGGAAGGTCCTTCTCCAGTGCATTGAAGTAGCCGGCTGAGATTCCGCCTTCGACCACCTGCAGCCGGTTCTGCGCCAGGAGCGCGATCACATTGGCCGAGGTATCGAGGTCCTCGGTCTCCACCTTGATGCCGAACTCCTTGAAATAACCCTTCTCGATCGCGGTCAGGGTCGCGACCGACGAGATCGATTTCACCATGCCGACCTTGACGGTGACGTCCTGCGCATGCGCCGCCGCCGCGCCGGCCAAGAGGGCAAGCAACACCAACAGATTGCGCTTGAGCATGGCCATGACTTGGAAGCCTCCGCGGCCGTGCCTTTCTATCCGGATTTGATGCAATAGCGGCCTTCGCCATCGCGCTCGAGCACGGCCTTGGCGCGCAATGCCTCGAGCGCACGCACGATCTCGCGCCCGTCGCGGCTGCCCACTGCGCTCATCAGCTGTTCGAAGGATTTGGGCCCCTGCGCCAGCGCGGCCTCGATCGATGCGAAGCGTTCACCCGCAAAGCGCGGCGGCGCCGGGACACGAGTTTCGAGGCGCCCGTCGCTGCCGAACGGCCAGGTCAAATCGAATCCGGCCTTGGCGCCGATCTTTCCGTTCGTGAGCGAAGGATCGAGCGGCAGCGTGCGCAGGCCGCTCATCACGACGAGATCGCGGTCCGGCTGGAAGCGGGTCGCCAGCGCCCAGTCCATTTGCTGGTCGGAGAACACGTCGATATCGGGATCGACCACGAACACGTTCTTGACGTTGGGCAGCGCGCCGAAGCAGGCCGCGATGGCGTTGCGGGCCTCGCCGGCGACCCGCTGGCGCAAGGCCACCCGCAGATTGAACATGCCGCCGCTCGACGTCGTCGCATAGACGGCCACCGGTTCGCGCACCGCCGCTTCGAGCGCGCGCCAGATCATGACCTCGGTGCGCACGCCGTTGAGCGGCGCCGTGTCGGTGCGGCCGAGCGAGCGGCCCCCGATGGTCGAGGTCTGGAACAGCGCGTCGCGGCGCCGCGTGACCGCGGTCAGGTGGAACACCGGATTGCGCTTCACGCTGCCGTAGTAGCCGAGGAATTCGCCGTAGGGCCCTTCCGATTCGACATGGCCGCGGGCGTCGAGATAGCCTTCCAGCACCCACTCGGCATCCGCCGGCACCCGGATGTCGTTGGTGACGCATTTCACCACCGGCAGCGGCGCGGCCCGCAGCGAGGCGATGAGCGAAAGCTCGTCCACCGGCAGCCGCATCACGGCGGCCACGTGATCGATCGGATGCGCCCCGACCACGAAGCTGATCGGCAGCGGCTCCCCGGCGGCGGCGCTCGCTTCATAGATGGCGCGCAGGTCGCTCGGCGAATTGAGATCGATGCCCGCCTCGCGGCGGCCGCGCAACATCAGGCGGCGGATGCCCACATTGGTCCAGCCGGTCGCCGGATCGAGCACGAAATCCACCGCCGAGGAGATATAGGGCGCGCCGTCCTCGCCGTGCTGCAGATGGACCGGCAGCGCGGTCAGGTCGGCCTCCTCGCCGGTCAGCACGATCTCCTGGGCCGGCGCCTCTCCGCGCGCGATCTCGAACACTTCCGGCTTGCCGCCGAGACGGCGGCGGATTTCGCTCGACAATTCGTTCGCCGCGATCCCGAAGGCGCGCGCGATGCGCCCGCGGCTGCCGGTGACGTTGCCCACCAGCGGGTGCCGCTCCGGGCCGACCGCGCCGAACATGACGGCTTTCGGATTGTCCTCGAGCGCGGCGGCGACATCGGCGAGATCCATGGACTCGCGGCGCGTCTCGAGCTCGTCGGCCGGCAGGCTCTCGATGAATCCGCGCAGGCGGAAACGTTCGCAATCCGCCGCGCGCGCCGGCACCTTGGTCTCGGTCTTCTCGATGATTCCCATGCCGATCCTCCGTCGGGCACTATAGCGAAATCGCCGCCGGCTGTAGCCCGCATGGAGCCATAAGGGCGTTTACGCCCGTCTTCGACGGGCTATGGCGCAATGCGGGGGCGGCCGGTCCCGGATTGCGGCGCTGCGCGCCTTCATCCGGGCTACGAAGCGTGTAGCCCGCACGGAGCCATAAGGGCGTAACGCCCTGGTGTCGCCTTCATCCGGGCTACGAAGCCGCGTCGTTAAGCTCTGCGCGGCGTTGCTGCAGGAAGCGGCGAACGGCCGGATCGGCTTCGAGCCCGATCGCCCGTTCATAGGCCGCCTCGGCGGCTGCCTGCGCGCCGGTGCGCGCCAGCAATCCGGCGCGGGCTGCCCAATAGGGTTGATATTCGGCGAGCCGCGCATCGCCCGCCAGCGCGTCGAGCGCCAGCAGCCCCGCGGCCGGGCCGCGCGTCTCGGCAATCGCGATCGCCCGGTTGATCGCCACCACCGGGGAATCGATGATCGCCGCCAGCGCATCGTAAAGGCGCTCGATCGCGGCCCAATCCGATTTGCCGGTGAGCCGGCGCACCACATGGGCCGATTGCACCGCCGCTTCCAGCTGATAACGGCCGACCGCGCCCATGCGGCTTGCCCGCAGCAAGAGCGCTTCCGCCTCCTCGATCAACGGCGTGCTCCACGATTGCGGATCCTGGTCCGCCAGCGGCACGTATTCGCCCTGCGGGTTGCGCCGCGCGCCGCGCCGCGCCTCGGCATGCAGCATCAGGGCCAACAGGCCGAGCCCCTCGGGCTCCTGCGGCAACAGCGCAACCACCAGCCGGCCGAGCCAGATGCCTTCCTCGCTGAGGTTGCGGCGGCGAGTCTCGGTGCCGGCGGGATCGAACCAGCCTTCCGAGAATACGGCGTAGATGGCGCCCAGCACGGCCGCCAGACGCTCGCGCAGATCGGCGCGCTCGGGCAGCCGGAACGGGATGCCGGCCTGGCTGATCTTCTTCTTGGCGCGCACCAGCCGCTGGCCCATGGTGGCGGGCGAGACCAGAAAGGCTGAGGCGATCGTGGCGGCGTCGAAACCCAGAACGGTCTGCAGGATCATCGGCGCGCGAATGCCCGGGTCGATCGCCGGATGGGCGCAGGCGAACATCAAGAGCAGGCGATCATCGGGAATCTGCGTCTCGCTCGCTGCCGCGGCCTCGAGCTCTTCCTGCATCAAGCGCAGGTGCCCGGCGGCGTCCTCGTGGCTGCGCCGGCGCCGGGACGCATCGATCATCTTGCGCCGCGCCACCGCCAGCAGCCACGCCTCCGGGCTCGAAGGAATTCCGCTCGAGGGCCAATCCGCCAGCGCGGCCGCGAAGGCGTCGGACAAGGCGTCCTCCGCGCCCGCCACATCGCGCGTGCGCGCCGCCAGAAAGGCGACCAGCTTGCCGTAGCTGCGCCGCGCCACCGCT
>DASXXS010000156.1:0-36216 GCA_036502925.1 Xanthobacteraceae bacterium | reverse complement strand
CCCGGGAAGACTTCACCGCGGCACTTGAAATTCAGCATGTCGCATCGTTTACTGGACCTAATGCTGGTCTGCCGAAACCCTGGCCCGATCCGTTCAAATTCTGCGATGAAGAGCGACGTAGCTCCGAACGTGCATTCCAATCGTTTGGACGAGGGTTGACCGCATTGCAAACACGATTGCTTTCGACCCCGCATAATCCAATCGTGTTCTCGGCGTGCCGCGAGTTAGGTCTACTTCCTAGGTGTGCCAATTCAGGTTCGCCTTTGGGCAGATGATTTCCTCGGTAACGCGTTCATTTTGCTGGCTTCGCTCTCGGCAAACGAGATTGACGGTTCAGCTGTCAAGCACGAGGAGGCCCGCCGCAGCGGGCCTCAGGTTCACTGGCCAGCGGCCGCATCACGCCGCGAAACATCACGTCAAGAAGTAGCGTTTGGCCGGCTCACGCAATCCAAATGCCATTCGTGGGACAGTGCCGTCGGACCGGCCCTTTAGTGCCTGGTCGGCGGTTCGTCCGGCGCAGGGATCAGCGCTTCAGAAAACGGAAACTCCAGGACCAATTCCCCCTGTTGGTTCGTGACCTCCAGAATTGCGGTCAGCAGGTTGGGCTGGCCGCGTTGGTCCCGCAGAATTTCCAGGATCATGGTTCTGGCAACCTCCCAAGCATGATCGGGGTCGCGCAATTCCGCGCCCTTGGGGTCGGCGATCAAGTCGTTGCCGATGCGGGTGTTGAAGAAGTAACGGGGCATGAGCATAGCTTTGCACGATCAAGAGCAATAAGCGACAGCCATCGATCGGCGTACCAGGGCCGCCGGCGCCATTGCGTCAATAGCGGGACGAAGCGACGCCCTGTATCTCAGGCCGCGGACCGGGAGGCGGGGGACTTGGGCGCCAGAGAATTGGCTGCTGAAGCCTTGGCTGCTGCGGATTTGCCCTGAAATCCATAGCGCAGAAGATCCGCCGCGCGAATGACCAGCGTGCCGTCTTCCTCGAATCGTCCGGCATCGCTTTTGATATTCGCGAGGCGCTCGATCTCCGGCAGCAAGGCCCGAATGGCGTCGTCGCCTCTATCTTCGAAGTGGTGAAAGGCCAGCAGGTCGCGCAACACCTCGCCCGCCACTTCACACTCGATGGTCTCTCCGTCGCAGCTGCATTGAAACGACAGGCCCGCTGATTGAGCCTTGAGGCTTCCAGCGACGACCTTGAGCGGCACCGAGGAGCTCCTTGCGCTATAGCGGTTCGTCGAGTAGACGCATTTCATCATATTGTCCGGCGCGATCGGCCCGGAAGCGTCGCCAAATACGGCCATCGAAGTCTTCCCCGATAAACACAGGGGGCGACGCTGGATCGCTCAAGAGCTCTGCCGACGGGGGCCGACGCCCTGCTCAATAGCCGGATAGCTCGCGGGACGAAGCCATGAAGATCGACAGGATCGAAATACTGGCAGCCGATATGCCGCAGGCGGACCCGCAATGGCGGTTCGCGATCCATGCCAACCGCGTTTCGCAGGGTTGGCTGATTGCGATCGCCGCCGATGACGGCACCGTGGGCTACGGTTATGCCTCGGCCACCAGGCACATGGGCGCAAGCAGCGCTGGCCTCAAGGGCGTGCTGGATGATTTCACCGGGCGGCTCCTCGGGCGCGATCCCTTCGATATCGAAGCCATCATGGCCGATCTCGACCACCGCTTGCGCGGCATGAACCAGGCCAAGGCGGCGATCGACTGTGCGCTCCATGAGATTGCCGCCCGCGCGCTCGGCGTTCCGCTCTGCACGTTTTTCGGCGGCAAGCTTCGCACCGAATTTCCGGTGCTGCGCGTCCTTTCGCTCAAGCAGCCGGAGGAGATGGCCGCCAAGGCCCGCGAGCTGGTCGATGCCGGGTATCGCGATATCAAGATCAAGGTCGACGGGCGCGTCGATCTTGATGCCGCCCGCGTTCGCGCGATCCGCGACGAGGTCGGCCCCGAAATTCGTCTCACGATCGACGCCAACCAGGCCTACACGCCCAAGGGCGCGATCCGGCTTGCCAGCAAGGTTGCCGATCTCGGCGTGGAAATTTTCGAGCAACCCTGCAATGCCGACGACCATGCCGGGCTGAAATTCGTGACCGATCACTCCCCCATCGCGGTCGAGGCCGACGAGAGCGCAGGCTCGGTCCGCGATGTCTTCAGGCTCGTCTCCGGCCGCATCGTCGATCTGGTGAGCCTCAAGGTCCCGAAGCTCGGCGGCCTGCGCAACACGATTGCGGCTGCGCGGATCTGCGAGGCCGCCGACATCCCATGCCGGCTGGGCGCGCATGTCGGGCCAAGGCTGCTGACGGCGCAGGCCATGCATGTCGCCGCCAGCCTGCCCAGCCTGAGCTTCGCCTGCGAGTTCGGCGAGTTCGTTCGGCTGCAGAACGACATTACCGAAGGGGTCGAGAACCAGAACGGCATGGTCCGCCTGCCGCCAGGGATCGGCTCCGGCGCCAGCCTGCGCGCGGACGCGCAGAGCCAGATCGCGCAGGCTGCCCGCGTCGGCCTTGCGGGGTGAGGGCATTCGCGTCTTGGATATTTGGATATATTGTGCGGGACCCCGAGGCGGTCGGTTGGATCAAGACGATGCTTGCGCGCCTGCCCGCGTTTTCCAGCTTGCGCACTGTCGCGGTCGCCGTCGTGGTGGCGGCTGCTGTCGGCTCCACGCCCGCGCGGGCGCTCACCGCGGAGCAGATCCTCAACTATAAAGGTCCCGACCGGCAGAAGGTGCTCGAAGACGGCGCGCGCCGGGAAGGCAGCGTCCTGATCTATTCCGGCATGATCGTCAATCAGCTGCTGCGCCCGCTGACCGAAGCCTTCGAGAGAAAATACCCCTTCATCAAGACCAGATACTGGCGCGGCGACGGCAACCAGATTCTGGTCAAGGTCCTGTCCGAGATGCAGGCGAACGCGTTGGAGGCCGACATCGTCGAGGGCAGCGGCATCGGCGCCGTCGCCGGAACCAAGACCGTGCTGCCGTTCACCTCGCCTCTGTTCGACGCGCTGCCGAGCGAGGACATCGCGCCCGACCGCACCTGGGCGGCCACAAGGTTTCGCTACATCGGGCTTGGGTACAACACGAATTATGTCTCCAGGGAACGGGCGCCGAAGAATTATGACGACCTGCTCGATCCGAGCTGGAAGGGCAAGATGGCCTGGCACGCCAATTCGGACGCGAGCGGCGCGCTGGTCACCATCAGCACCTTGCTGGCGAGCTGGGGCGAGCAGAAGACGCAAAGCTACCTCGCCAAGCTCGCACAGCAGGACATTGCGCCGCTTGCGGTGAGCAACCGCCAGGTCGTCGACCAGGTCATTCTGGGCGAATACTGGATCGGCGTCGGCATCTCGGCGCACCATCCGGTCATCAGCGCGGGCCGCGGCGCGCCATCCGCCACCGTGCTGCTCGATCCGGTTCCCAGCCTCAGCGACTCGATCCAGGTGCTCAACGGAACCAGGCATCCGCACGCGGCGATGCTGTTCGTCGACTTCATTTTATCGACCGAGGCGCAACGCATGATGCAGGCGGCGGAATATTTTCCCTCCAACCCGAACGTCGAGCTTTCGCCGAACCTGAGCTCGATCGTGCCGCGCAACGCCGGAATTGCGGAGCTGCTGCTCACTCCCGAGCGCCTCGAAAAGCTCACGCCGCAAGCGGTCGAGCTTTACAAGCGATACTTTCGTTGAGGGCGCTTCACCTGAGCTGCATGCTCGTGTAGCCCGCATGGAGCGCCAGCGTAATGCGGGAGCGGCGTTCCCGGATTGCGCAAGCGCTCCATCCGGGCTACGGGCTACAGCGCGAGGCTCACGTTGCGGGAGCGATCGCCCTTCACCTGAGCTGCATGAAGCTGTCGAGCCGCGCGATTTTCTTGGCGCCGTAGATGGCCGCAAACACCATGATGGTCTGCAAGACCGAGAAGGCGCTCAGTGCCGGGTAGGCGCCGGTCTCATACAGTTCGTAGATGACGACCGGCATGACGACGCTGTCGTTCGAGTAGAGCAGGATCGAGAGGCTCAAGGATCGGATGAACTCGACGAACAGAAGGATCCATCCGACCGTGAGCGCCGGCTTGAGCAGCGGGATGACGATCCGCCACAAGGTGTCGAGCCAGGAGCCGCCGTGAATGCGCGCGCTTTCCTCCAGCTCCGGGCTGATCTGCGCGAGGCCGGCCGAGGCCGCCCGCACCCCGAACGGGATGTAGTGCGAAATATAGGCGATCAGCAGCATCCAGATCGTCCCGTAAATGGGGATGGGAAGAAAGATGTACGACCACAGCAATGCGACCGCGAATACCACGGCCGGAATGCCGACCGGCAGGGTGGCGAGAAACTCCAGCAGGTGGCGCGCCCGCAGCCGCGTCCTGGCCACGATGGTGCTGATGACGAGGGAGAAGAAGACCGTCAGCGTGGCGCCGCCGGCGGCCAGAAGGAGGCTGTTCTCGATGGCGCGCGCCGTCAGCGGATTGTTGAAGAGAATGTCGCCATACTGCCGCAGCGTCCACTGCGCCGGCTCGAAGGCAAACGACAGGTACGGCTGGATCGAGGTGAAGAGGAGCGCGCCATACGGCAGCACGATGCTGAGCAGGAGGTAGAGAACGCAGACCGCAAGACAGACATGGCGCATGCGGCCGAGCTTGATGATGCCCGGCCGGTATCCGCGACCCGAAACCGTCACGAAGCTCCGGCGCGCAAGATAACGCTGCTGCAAGAAGACCATGATCGCGGAAAAGCCCAGAAGGACGACCGCAAACGCCGCCGCCTCGGTATATTTGGGAGGAAAATAGCCGAGGCCGATCCAAATTCGCGTCGTGATCACATCGAAGTGCATCGGTATGCCGATGACGGCCGGAATGCCGAATTGTCCGGCAGCATTGAGAAACACGAGCAGCGCGGACGATCCGACCGCGGGCGCCATCAGCGGCAGCGTCACGCGCATGGCGGTGCCGAACGCGCCCGCGCCGTGAATACGGGAAGCCTCCTCGAGCGCCGGGTCCATTGAACGCAGCGCGCCGGCGACAAACAGGAACACGATCGGCGAATAGTAGAGCGCCAGCACGAAGACCAGGCCGGGGAGGGTGTAAATGTTGAGCGGCGCGGTGTCGAAGCGAAGAACCTCGGTGAAGACGTTGTTGATGAAGCCGATGCGCGGGTTGGCCAGCAGCGTCCAGGCAATCGCCCCGATGAACGGCGACAGGTAATACGGCATCACGAACGCATTATCGAAGAACCGGGTGCCCGGCGTATCGGTGCGGCTGGTGATCCACGCCAGCGCTATCCCGATGATCGCCGCCGCCAGCGTCGCCAGGCCCGAGCTGATCACCGTGTTGACGATGGCCTGCAGATTGGCCGGTTCGGAGAACAGCGCGACGAAATTCGCCAGCGTGAACCGGCCCGGCCGCATCGGCAGGTCGGTGCGCAGGCTGCCGACAAGGAGCACCGAGAGCGGATAAAGCACCAGCCAGGCGAGCAGCAGTGTCGCAACGGCGCATGTCGCCGATTCGATCGTGAGCTTCCCTTGGAGGATGCGCCATGAGCCGCGCAGCGCACGGCCGTCCGCTGCGCCGCTCAGTTCGGGAGCGACTTGCCGAGGTCCCACAATTGCTTCCACTTCGCGACATAGTCGTCGCGCACTTTCAGCGCCTCATCGGGCGACAGGCCCGACTTGAGAATCTTGACCTCGCGCGGCATTTCCTTGAACCCCGGGGGAGCGACATCAGGGCGCGCCGAAGTCCAACCCATGGTCTGGACATAGAGCGCCTGCCCCTCCCGGGACAGCAGGAAGTCGAGGAACAGGCGGGCCGCGTTCGGGTGCGGGGCGCGCTTGAGAATGGCGGCCGTCCAGGGCTCGTTCGGCACGCCCTCTTTCGGCCAGACGCCGCGCAGCGGGACGGAGGCGGCGGCGTCCCGGATGTTCTTGAGGTGAAAGTCCGACATTTCCGCCGCGCCGGCGTATTCGCCGGCGGCGACCTTCTGCGCCATGCCGGCGTGACCGCGCTCGAGCCCAGGCTTGTTCCTGCCGAGCGCCGCGATGAACTTCCAGCCGATGCTCTCGTCGGCGACGATGGCGGTCAGCCAGTTGTAGCCGGTGCCGGAGACTTCGAGATTGTCGATCGTAAGCTTGTCCTTCCAATAGGGCTTGGCGAGATCCCACCAGCTCTGCGGGATATTGGCGTCGTCCACCTTGCGGGTGTTCAGGAGAATGATGATGTTGCTCAGCCCGCTTGCCGCCCAGTATCCGGGTGCGGAATACTCGCCGGGATATTTGGCGTATTCCGGCGATTCGTATTGCAGGATTTCTCCGCGCCGCTGCAGCGATGTGGTGAGATAGAGCAGCGAGAACTCGATGACGTCGCCCTGCACCCGGTTGGCCTCGATCTCGGCGTCGAGCCGCGTTGCGAGCTTGGAGGAGGACGCACGCACGGTTTCAGCCGTGATGAAGGGGTATTTCTTCGCGAACGCATTGACGACGATCTGAGCCGCGGCGCGCTCCACTCCGGTATAGATAACGAGCCTGGCTTCCTTCTTTGCTCCTGCGATCACGGCCTGTTCGTCGGCGCGCCCCGGCGCGATAAAGCCGATCCCCGCTGCCAGAGCGGCGAATGCCGCCAAGGCGCCGAGGCTGCCGGGAGAGATCGATCGGCCCGCTCGCGTCGTGCGGGCATTGTGCGCGATTGGGCTCGGCATCTTATGTCGGAGGACGGATGCGGCGCGTAACCGGACGAAAGCTGAACGCGGTCGGCACGAACAGCGAGTGAATTCCCGCGCCTCCGGCCACGACGACATTCACGTCCGCCGCCCGATCGGCCACTCCGATATGGTCGGGATCGCCAACCTCGGCAAACCAGCGTGCGCGACGGTGCCGCAACCCTTCGACCGTGCGGCGCGCGAAGCGGCCGAGCGGAATGCGCGCCTGCTCGAACACGGCCTGGCGGATTTCCGTCTTGCCGATCCCGTCGTGCGCCAGCGTCGCGGCGTGCTCGGGGCTTACGATGAGCAGCGGCCCGCTCGGGAAAATGATGTTGTTGTGCCCAAGCCCGGTCATCGCGCCGATGAATTGATCGAGAATCTCCGGTCCGGTCTCGCATCCATAGGTGAAGATGTTGTGCGGCGCCGAAGCGCCGATCACCGTGACCGTGCTGTCGGCTTTGGCAAAGCCGGCGTCCACATGAAACGGAGCCCAGGGGCTGTCCTGCTCGGCTTCGGCGATGCAGGAGGTGAATTTGCCCGCCTGGCCGTGCGTCGACATGTCGGTTTCGCCGGCAATGTCGCCGCCGATATTGCGAAAGACCAGCTGCACCGCCCGCCCGATCGTTGCATTGGCCCGGCGGCCCTGACCGAACACATTGCCACGCGCGTTGAGATCGAGCTCATCCACGATCGGTCCATTGAGGATGATCAGCGGCGCGGTGGTATTGGTCGCGGTCTGGATGCCGTAGAGCTGGCAGTCGTTATCGAGCAGCGCCTCCACGGCCGCCACCACGACCGGGAAATATTCCGGACGACAGCCCGCGAGCACTGCGTTGACGGCGAGCTTCTCGATCGTCGCCATGCGCCAGCGCGGCGGCAGCGGGCCGACCGGCTCGCCCGCGTCTCGACCCGACGCCTTGATCATGAGCTGCACCTTTTGCAGCGTCGGGATGCCGACCGGCAGGCCATCGGTCCAGCCACGCGCAAAGAACATCTCCTGATCGTTCTCGTGCCCGCTCGCGCTCGCGCCGGCGGGGCGGACGGCCGTTGCGACGCCTTCGGCGGCAGGCCTCGTCAGCCGCTCGACCAGCGCATCGACCACGGTGTCGGCCCGTTGCGTCACCAGCTCCCGCGAAGCTGTGTGCATCGGATGCGGGATTCTGACCAGCCGCAGGTCCGGCATGCCGCGCCCGGCCGCCTGGACTCGCGCCGCGTCGGCAAACGCCGTGCTGAACACCGTTACGGCCGGTATCCCACGCCGCTCGATCTCGACCGCGTCGGCGACGCTCATGGAGGTCGAGGTCCCGCAATCGCCGAAACATTGCACGACCGCTGCGCAGGCGGCGATCTGGTCGAGGTCCTTCTCCGCCAAGCAGTCTTTCGGAGCCGCCTTGCGGATCGTGGGTCCGGCCACGATGCCGAAGCGATCGACCAGCACCTGCGAAACGCGCGACAGAAAGAGGTTGGCATTGACCTTGCTGTTATCGACGAAGGCGATGCGCCTGCCGGTGAGATCGGCAAGCGGGCGAGCCGACGGCACCGTCGGGTGCTCGGTCGTGACAACGGGCTCGAGGAGGTGATCCACCGTCGGCTCCAGCGTGCGGTTTGTATTCTATGCGCTGCAAGCGTAATGCGGCGGTGTGGTGAAGGCAACCGCCGGCCGCCGCCGCGCCGATCCGGCCCACCCAATGTGGCGGTCCGGCCGGCGCATGGGGTTCGTGCGCTGGTTCCGCAACACGGAGCTGATTGCAGGGCGTCGCCGGAATCAACCTCACCAGTAACGTCCGGCGCCGCCGACCACGATGGTCAAGATACCAAGCAGCAGGTTGATCCCCACGATGATGCGGATCTGATTGAGGCTCTTTGCCGCCTCGGGGAGCGTACCGCGCTCGAGCGCGGCGCGAAAGCGCCGCCAGGGGGCGAAGATCAGGTGCAGGAACAGCAGCATCATGATGATGCCGGTCGTTGCCATGATCTGGACGTAGGGCGGCGGGTTCGAAGCCTTGCCGAAGCTGAGGAACATCATGGCGAAGCCGGTGACGAGCAGCGCCACGATGCTCACGCCGACCCACGGAAGGAAGCGGGCGAATACGCCCCGCCAGAGCGGCAGCCGCACCGAAGGTTCGAGCGCCCCCGCCGCGGGACGAAGCACCGTATACGCAAAGGCCATGCCGCCGACCCAGAACACGGCAGCGAGAAGGTGAATGGCCACCAGCAGCATGATCAAAGGCATCGCTTGTCTCTCTCGTTTCGGCCGTTCAGATTATCGGGTGGTCGCTTATTTCCGATCGCCGTTGTCAATATACGACGGATGCGCGCCACATCTCCTGCCTATATTAGAGGTGTCGGCAGAATAGGGATCGATTGTGGATGAGAACAGGGGTCGATTATGGATGTCGTATCAGCGAGCTGGATCCATGATTTGATCCAGGCCTATGGGCTCTGGGTCCTCTTCACCGGGGTCATGCTGGAAAGCATCGGCGTTCCCGTGCCTGGAGAGACAACCCTGGTGACGGCCGCCCTCTATGCCGGGTCGACGCACCAGATCGGTATCACTTCAGTGGTGCTGGTCGCGGCGGCGGCCGCCATCATCGGCGATAACATTGGCTACCTGATCGGTCGTTCGATCGGAGTTCGCCTGGTCGTGCGATACGGCAGACATATCGGGCTCAATGAGTCGCGGCTGAAGATAGGCCAGTATCTGTATCTGCGGCACGGTGGCAAGATCGTCTTCTTCGGGAGATTCGTGGCATTTCTCCGAACCTTCGCCGCTCTCCTCGCCGGCGTGAACCGCATGCCATGGCCTCGTTTCCTGATCATGAATGCCCTCGGCGGGATATGTTGGGCATTCGTGTTCGGAGCGGGTTTCTACTTGTTTGGTGAACAAATGAATCGCGTGGCCGGGCCGGCGAGGTTGCTATTGGTGGTCGCGGCGATCGCCGCGGTCGCCGTCAGCATCGCCTTTTTCCGGCGCAATGAGCGGGAATTGGAGCAGCGCGCGGAGGCAGCCATTCCGGGGCCTCTGTGGTGATGGGGTTTGCGCCTGCGACTGTAAGCGGCGCCATCGCGCCAAGGACAATGCCGGTGGCGCACGGCACACGCTGTTGTGACCTTTCGCGGGTGTCGCGCCGGGTCTGATTCTGCTATTCCAGCGTTCATCCCTTCGGCTGATAAACCCTCGGGGCAGCAAAATGAGCGGAGTGAGGTTCGTTTGCGCCGGCATTGCCGCGACCGTGCTCGCGCTGTCGAGCCCGCCGACGACGGCTCAGGGGTTGCTGCCAATGGAGCCGCAATCCGTCGGTGGCATCATGTCGCCTGATCCGCTGGGGCCGCCGCAAAAATTCGGAGACTGGTCTCCCGGAAGCGAGGCGAGGTTTACCGGATCGGAGCGGGCGTCCCTGCCGCGCCCGCAGCAAGCTCATGCGGCACGCGGCGGCCCATCCCCGGCGCAGCGACGGCTAAGTTTGGCTCCCGAACCGCGGCGGCCTGCCGTTCGGACCTCTGCGCGTCAACACGAGTGGCAACGCGTAGTGGCTGGGTCCGGGCCGGTACTGGCCCTGGCGCCAAGAGACCAAGAGCGTCGTCCCTCCAGACAGTTTTGTTTTCCCTCCGCCACAATCCATTTTCAGCAAAATGAGCCGGACAATTGCAACGTCGGAGCCCCCTTCGTGAAGGGGCGCTTTGAGGAACTCCTGAGCAGATGAAAGCTGCGGCTCGGTCGAGGGCACACCCACGCGCCATCTGTCGTGCGTGACGGCCGTGGGTGCTGCCGAATGGCGCAGAAATTTGTGAGGACCCGACGAGATAAGGCTCAACGAGCCCGCTGATGGCGCTTCGGTCGCAGCGGGCGCTCCGGATAGGCTGGGGGCTCTACATAGGATGCCTGATAATGCTCCACACCGAGAATTCCCTCTATTCCGCCAATGACTCCACCGACCGCACCCCCTACCACAGCGCCGACCGGGCCGGCGCGTCGATTACCTTCATACACGCCATGCGCGATACCGCCAGGCACTCCCTGTGCGTGCGCGGCGAGCGGAACCGCGAGCGTGGCAACGAGAGCGCTTGCAATCAGGACTTGAGCCTTCATTAGGTTGATCCCCTTTTTGAATGTGGGCCGCCTCTCTGCCCGGAGATAACGGCGATTGGGCGGCACACTTCTGTTTCAAAAGAGGCCCGCAAGGCCTTTAAGAGGCGCTCGCTTCCGCTCATATTGGGAGGGCGTGCTGCAGTTGCCGAGCAACCAATATGACCGATCCCCTTTCTCGCCTCGCTACTCGCGTGGCTTATGGCGCAAGCCAGCTGCCGCGGGTTGCCTGGTATGTCGGCCACAACGCCCTGATGCGGCGACTTGCCGAGGCGGCGCGCCGACGCGGCGGGGAGAGCACGCGGCCGCGACCCCACACGGCTGCGCCGGTGCCGCCCCGCAACCGGCTCTACGCCGATATGGCCACCCTGTTCCGGCAGGACCTCGCCAATGTCGAAGCCGGGATCTACCCGTTGCCGGCCGATCACGACGGCTCCTTGGCGATGCTGCTGAACCGGTCACGCCTCTTCTTCGAGGATCTCCCGGAAATTCACCGCCGTCGTGAAAGCGGCGAGCATCGGCAGGTTCTCAGCGAGGAGACCCGTGGCAAGCGGCCCAGCTACTATCTGCAAAACTTCCATTTCCAGTCGGGCGGCTGGATGACGCGGGATTCGGCGCAGCGCTACGACACGCAGGTCGAGGTGCTCCTGCACGGAACCGCGAACGCCACCCGCCGGCAAGTATTGCCGCCGCTGCATGAGGTTTTCGCGGGGCGCGATCAGCGCCGGCTCAGGCTGCTCGACGTCGGCTGCGGCACCGGACGCGCGCTCGATTTTTTCAAGCAGGCCTGGCCGCGCCTGCCGTCGCTGGGCGTCGACATGTCCGAGGCCTACATCGCGGAGGCGAAGCGTCATTTGCGACGCTGGTGCTGGATCAATCTCGTGGTCGCGAACGCGGAGGCCGTTCCCCTGGCGGATGCAAGCCAGGATGCGGTGACGGCCAGCTTCGTGCTGCACGAGCTGCCGCCGAAGGTGCGCCGCCTCGTCTTCCGCGAGCTTGCGCGCGTCCTCAAGGGCGGTGGTCGCCTCGTTGTCCTGGACTCGCTGCAGATCGGGGACGAGCCGGATTATGACGGCATGCTCGATCTTTTCCCGCAGAACTACCACGAACCTTATTATGCGAGCTACATCGAGGAGGACTTTGGCGCGATGGCGAAGGCCTGCGGCCTGACGCATATCCGCGACGTCAAAGCCTTCGTCTCCAAGGTGATGGTTTTCGACAAGCGCTGAAAGAAAGCGCCCGCGATCAGCGCAATGCCGCGGCCGTTGCCGGTGGCGGCATCCCGGTAGGGGTGAGCCGTCGCGGGCGCTTAAAGGTCCGTTTACCCGAAGGTCGTTACCTCATCGCCTGTCCGTTGTTGCGTGCGTGAGAGGGGGCTATGGGCCGGGCCATCGGGTGGCTACGCTTGCGGTCGCAGCCGCGCCTGATCGTGCTGGCGCTGAGCGGCTTCGCGGCGGCGGGTTGCAGCCAGGAATCTGCGCGTTTCAACGGTGATCCGCGCTTGGAAACGTCTGGCGCCATCGCGGCTCAACCCACGCTCGGACGAGCGGCGGGCGGAAACTGGAGCTGGGACGGCGGCGTTGCGGTTACGGTCGCCCGCGGCGACACCGTGGGTTCCATCGCTCGGCGTCACCACGTGCCTGCCTCCGCCATCATCCAAGCCAACAATCTCAGCGTCCCCCGAGCTCTGCGGCCGGGCCAGCATCTGGTGGTCCCGCGCTACAGCACTTCGCCCATACCCGCCGCGCCCACGCCGCCGCGTCCGAGCGTGGCGGTGCTCATTCCGCCGCAATCCATTCCCGCGAGCGGCGCCGTGGATGTTGCGACCGGAGCGGAACAGCACGCAGGAGTGCCGCAAGACAGCCCGACCAGGATTTCACGCCCCGCCGCCCGCCCGTCCCCGACCCCGGCGATCGCCCCGCCGAAGGCGAGGCTTGCGGTCGAACGGCACACGGCCAAGCCGCTGGCGCAAAAGCCGCCCGCGGCAACGCCGGCCGAAAAACCGGCGGATGCCGAACCGCTCAAGGCGGCGGAGGCCGCGCCAAGCTTTCACTGGCCGGTCCGCGGACAGGTTATCGCCGGGTTCGGTCCCAAAGCCGATGGCCAGCGCAACGACGGCATCGATATCGCGGTGCCGGAGAACACACCGATCAAGGCGGCGGACGATGGAGTCGTGATTTATTCCGGCAACCAGATCAAGAGCTTCGGCAATCTCGTCCTCGTGCGCCACAGCAACAACTATGTCACCGCCTACGCGCACGCGCGAGAAGTCCGCGTCAAGCAAGGCGATCAGATCAAGGCCGGCGAGGTCATCGGCACGGCCGGCCAGAGCGGCAATGTCGACACTCCCCGCCTCCACTTCGAAATCCGCCAAGGGTCCACACCGGTCGATCCGATGCGGCTGCTTCATGGCGCCTAGGGCGCTTCCGCGACCCGGCTCAGTAGCCGCCGACACCCGAGAAGACGCCGTCGTCGACGGACACGAAGACCTCCTCGATTGACGCCAGGCGAGCCGTCAGGCCTTGCTCGTGGGTATAGCGCATCGCGGTCTGCAGATTTTTGCGGTTGGCGGCCCCGAGCCCATAGGCCCAAGGATCGGAACCGAGGATGCCGGCCTGCTCCTCGGCGGCGCTGGTCGACCAGGCTTGCGGCAGGACGCGCGGATTGCGCAGCCGCTGATAGGCGATCTGCTTGGATTGGTTGAAGGCGTAGGCGAGATTGGCCGGAACCCAGGGATGCTGTTCGACGATTGTCTGCCGGATCATGATCACATGCATGATCGGGAAAATCCCGGTCTGCCGGTAATAATCGATCTCCAAGGACTTGAAATCGGGGAAGAGCCGCGCCACGCGTTTGTCGCCGCGCACGAACGGCGCCGGAAAGCTCGGCGCGATCATCGCGTCGAGCTCGCCTTCGGCCAACATCTCGTCGAGCGATTTTCCGGCCGGGATGATTTCGATCTTGAGCCCCGGCGGCGGCGTGAACGGGATCTCGTCGAGCCGAGGCACCACCCAGATCGCCTCGCGATGCGGCAACCCGAAGAATTCCTCGAGCAGTCCGCGCAGCCAGATACAGGCCGCCGGCTGAAAGCCGCCGTAGCAGCCGATCCGGCGGCCGCGCAGATCCGCGGCCTTGGTTATTCCCTTGGTCGTGTTGACGAAGATGAAGCCGTGGCGGAAACGGCGATGGGGATAGATCGGCAGCGCGATGGCGGGATGACCGCGGTCGCGCGCCATGAAATAGGCGCAAGCGTTGAACTCGCCCAGGTCGCACTCGGCATTGCGCGCCAGCCGCCAATGGCGATCGCGCGACGCCGTGTTGGTCAGCACGGTCAGCGCGATGCCGTCGGGCTCGACCAGTCCCTCGGCCAAGGGCCGCGTGATCTCGTAATCGCCGCAAGTCAGCGTCAAGGGGAGCTTCGTCGCCACTTCGGATCCTTTCGCGTTCTGCAGTGCGCTGCCGGCGAGGCTTGGTGATTATCGGGCGGGAAGAAATTGCTCGGTGCAGTATTTCGTCAGGTCGGGCTGCTTGTCGATCAGTCCAAGATCGACGAAGGAACGCCGGATGGTCGCGAGCGCGGGTGGCTCGAACCGGCCGGTGGCCGAGAACATGGGCATCACCAGATCATATTGCTTCTCCTCGACCTCGATCGAGAAATTGGTTCGCGCGCGCGATGCGCGCACGGTCTCGTCCTTATTCTCGCGCATGAATGCGATGGTGTCGAACCAGCCGTTGAGAAAACGCCGGACCGCATCGGGGTTCTTCTGCACCATTTGCTCCGAGGCGTAGATGGTATGGATCATGAAGTCCTTGACGATGTCGGAGGCGGGAAAGAGCAGCCGTCCCCGCCTGGTCTCGGCGAGCTGCAAGCCGAGCGCCGATGAGCTGACCACCGCATCGATCTGGCCTGTCACCAGGGCGGCCACCTGGTTCGGCAATTCGGCGCCCACCGTCACATAGGTCAGGGCGTCGGCGTCCCAGCCTTTTTGGCGGGCCAGCTCACGCATCAGCCATTGCGTCAGCGAATTCACCGTCGAGACGCCGATCCGCTTGCCCTTGAGGTCATCGGCGCTCCGCGCCGGCGAATCAAAGGGGACGATGACGCCGAGCAGCAGCGGCGGCCCGGCCATGCTCGCCACGGCGATTTCCGGGGCGCCCTTCACCAGGAAGATCAAATCAGTCCCGGCTCCGAGCCCGATATCGAGGCCGCCGGCGGTCATGGCCTGATGCAGCCTGGCGCTGCCGTTGAGCGTCACCTCTTCGGCGTCGATGCCATATTTCGCAAACAAGCCGTGCGCGATGCCAAGCCGCAAGGCAACGAAGGAGAAGGACTGCGCCGACGGATTGCCGACGCGGATTCTGTCGGCCGCGCGTGCCGCGGACGCCGGGATCAAACCGGCAAGGACCGCCGCCGCCGCGAGCACCACGCCGTAACAGCCGGCCCTGGAAACAGCCCGCACGACCGTATCCGACCCGACGACCCGTTTGAGCCGACGGCCCAGCCGGGCAAACCGCCTGTCAAGCCAATCCGTTAACAACCGGTTCATGTCATCGCGACTCTATAATTTCATGGCCTTGCGGCAAGAGCCAAAGGGCGACCGCGGAGGACGGCCGGCCGGCCGCCAGCGGGCTTTGGCAATTAAGTCTAGGCAACTATCTGTAGGCTTCCAGCAAGGCCGATATCTTGTTATCGTTCTATCCAGCAGCTGTCCGGGGCGGGGAGTATCGATCAAGGGGGGAGCCATCAGGGAGTACCTCTGCAATGGTTTTCCCGTTACGAAATCCGCCGGGCCCGAATGCCGATCATTTGCGACCCTCTTTGGCGGGCAAGCGCGGGCAGGCAAGCGCAGGAGACGATCTTGTTGCCGAGCCGGCCGGCGATCGCGACCTTCAGCGACTCGAGGCCAGCGTTGCGTGGCTGCGACGCGAGGCCCTGGCCATTCGAGCCGATGCCGGGCGTCGCGCCTCGAAAAGCAGGATTGCGCTTCCGCGCGCCGCCCAGTTGCCTCCGGTATCCGGGATTACCCCCGTGAGCGCTGAAAGTTCGTCGTGCAGGCGCGAGACGGCGGCGTTCCAGGTGGCGCCTCCGCGCGCGTGCGAGCGTCTTCAGCTTCCGCTCCGGCGCAGACGGCATCGCCGCAATCTGCGCGGAGCGCTGCTTATCCTGATCGCCGGCACGATCGTGGGATCGATCACATATCGGGTCTCGGTCGGAGAACTGCTTCCAGCCTCGGTGCTCGCGCAAGCCGCCCTTCTCCAGGCGCAGTGACGGCGGTCAAGCTGCCGGAGGGCGCATGAAGGATGTGGTGGTGATCGGCGCCGGCAAAATAGGCGCCACTGTCGCCGGGCTGCTGGCCGCGACCGACGACTACCAGGTGACCCTGGCCGATCGCTCCCCGGAGGTCCTTGCGCGCCTCGATCGTGATAAACGCGTTCGCATTGCGGCTGCGGATGCCCAGGACAGCTCGAAGCTGGTCGATCTGCTGAACGGACGGTTTGCGGTGCTCAATGCCGCCCCGTTCCATCTGACGACGCGCGTGGCGGAAGCGGCCCGCGCGGCCCGCACCCATTACCTCGACTTGACCGAGGACGTGGCGAGCATACGCCGGGTCAAGGAGCTCGCGGCCGATGCCGGCGCGGCCTTCATTCCGCAGTGCGGACTTGCGCCGGGTTTTGTCTCCATCGTGGCCTTCGACATGGCGAAGCGCTTCGAGATGCTCGACAGCGTGAAGCTGCGGGTCGGGGCGCTGCCGCAATACCCCTCCAATGCGCTCAACTACAACCTGACCTGGAGCACGGATGGGGTGATCAACGAATACTGCGAGCCTTGTGAAGCGATCGTGAATGGCGCGCGCCGCGAGGTGCCGCCGCTGGAGGAGCGCGAGGAATTCTCGCTCGACGGCGTCACCTACGAGGCGTTCAACACCTCGGGCGGGCTCGGAACGCTGTGCGACACCCTCGAAGGGAAGGTCCGTACGCTCAATTATCGCACGATCCGCTATCCTGGCCACGCTGCGATCATGCGCGCGCTGCTCAACGATCTGCGCCTGCGCGACCGCCGGGATGTGCTGAAGAATATCCTGGAGCATGCAGTACCGACGACGCTGCAGGATGTGGTGATCATCTTTGTCACGGTCAGTGGCCGCAACAAGGGTCAGCTCGTCCAGGAGACCTATGCGAACAAGATCTACAGCCGTGATGTGGATGGCCGGACCTTGAGCGCCATTCAGATCACGACGGCCGCGGCGATCAGCACCGTGCTCGATCTGCTCGCGAACGGACAATTGCCGCAGAGCGGGTTCGTGCGTCAGGAGGATATTCTGCTGAAGATGTTCCTGGCGAACCGCTTCGGACAGGTCTTCGCCAAGCCGGAAACGAGCGTTCCGCACGAGCGTTCCGGGGGCGCGGGGCGATCATGAGCATGGCGCGGGTCAAGCTTGCAGCGGTCCGCGACGAAGCGCTCGCCATCCTGTCACGGCTGGGAGTGCCGGAGCGCGCATTCACGCCCGACGGACTTGCCGCCGTCTCGCCGATCAGTGGCGAGCTCATGGCCCAGGTCGGGATCACGAGCCCGGAGCAGGCGAGCGCCGTCATAGGGCGCGCGGTGGATGCCTTCGAGGCCTGGCGCGCGGTCCCGGCGCCGCGGCGCGGCGAGCTGGTGCGCATGCTGGCGGGGGAACTGCGCGCCGCCAAGGACGATCTCGGCCGGCTGGTGACGCTCGAGACCGGCAAGATCGTGTCGGAGAGCCTCGGCGAAGTTCAGGAGATGATCGACATCTGCGACTTCGCGGTCGGGCTGTCGCGCCAGCTCTACGGCCGCACCATCGCGACCGAGCGGCCCGACCACCGGATGATGGAATGTTGGCATCCGCTCGGCGTCTGCGGCGTCATCTCGGCCTTCAATTTTCCGGTGGCGGTATGGTCCTGGAATGCCGCGCTCGCGTTGGTCTGCGGCGACCCGGTGGTCTGGAAACCCTCCGAGAAGACGCCGCTGACGGCGCTGGCCACGCAGGCCGTGGTCGAGCGCGCGCTGCGGCGCTTCGGCGACGCGCCCGCGGGGCTTTCGGGAGTCCTGATCGGGGGCCGCGACGTGGGCGAGGCGCTGGTCGACGACCGCCGCGTCGCCGTCCTGTCGGCCACGGGTTCGACCGCCATGGGCCGCAGCGTCGCCCCGCGCCTCGCCGGCCGTTTCGCCCGCCCGATTCTCGAGCTTGGCGGCAACAACGCCGCCATTGTCGCGCCCTCGGCCGATCTCGATCTCGCGGTCCGCGCCATCGCCTTCGCGGCCATGGGGACGGCGGGCCAGCGCTGCACGACTTTGCGGCGGCTGTTCGTGCACGACACCATCCATGACGGCCTGGTGCGGCGGCTGTCCCGGGTCTATGCGTCCGTCAAAATCGGCGATCCGCGCGCGGCCGGAACGCTGGTCGGTCCGCTCATCGATCGGCGTGCCTTCGACAGCATGCAGCAGGCGCTGGCGGAGGCGCGCGCGGCCGGCGGCAACGTATACCGCGGCGAACGCATCGAGGGGATCGGGGGCGCAAACGCTTATTACGTGCGGCCCGTCCTCTGTGAGATGCCGGAGCAGACCGGCCCCGTCCTGCGCGAAACCTTTGCGCCGATTCTCTACGTGATGCGTTACTCGGACTTCGACGAGGCAATCCGGTTGCACAACGCCGTCGGCGCCGGCCTTACCTCCTCCATCTTTACGCTCGATATGCGCGAGGCCGAGAGATTTGTTTCGGCCATGGGCTCGGACTGCGGCATCGCCAACGTGAATATTGGACCCTCGGGAGCGGAGATCGGCGGCGCCTTCGGCGGCGAGAAAGAGACCGGCGGCGGTCGCGAGGCCGGCTCCGATGCGTGGAAGGCCTATATGCGTCGCGCCACCAATACGATCAATTTCGGGACGCAGCTTCCGCTCGCGCAGGGCGTGAGGTTCGATATCGAAGAGTAGTTGGCGAAAGTCGCACGCGGCTTGCGGCGGCTCGTGATCCCCGTCGGCGCGAAATCAGGCGGTCGCGGACTTGAACGTCATGGCGACGCCGTTCATGCAATAGCGAAGGCCGGTCGGCGGCGGCCCGTCGTTGAACACGTGGCCCAGATGTCCGCCGCAGCGGCGACAGTGGACCTCGGTCCGCTTCATGGCGAGAAACGTGTCCTCCGAGGTGCCGATGGCATCATCGAGGGGCTGCCAGAAGCTTGGCCAGCCGGTCCGGCTGTCGAACTTGGTCGTCGAGGAAAACAGGGGCAGGTCACAGCCCGCGCAGGCGAAGGTTCCGGGACGTTGCTCGTGATCGAGCGGACTGCTGAACGGGCGCTCGGTGGCTTCTTGTCTCAGCACTGCATATTGGGCTGACGTCAGCAAGCTGCGCCATTCCGCGTCGGAATGCGAAACCTCGAAGGTTTCCGCCGCCTGCGAGACCGATGGCGGACCGAAGAGGCGGTTGGCGATGAATAGGGCAAGCGCACTCGCGCCGGCCCAGAAAACGTGTCGCCGCGTCAGCATGACTGTTGCCTCCAGAGGACGATCCAACGATGCTCACGTCGTTATACGTCGTGGGAAGCCGCGGCGTTACGGCGATCACCCAGATGTGACCTGCTCGCCAGGGGCCACCGTCTCCAAGGGTCCCGCGAGCCGGTCGCAGGCCGGGTTCTTGCGACTATTGCGAACATCGCACTCGGCAGCCAGGCGTCCGGGGGCGTCGATCGCGCTGCGCCACCGGCCGTCCTCCGCAGGAGCCCCTGTGTCTTCAGATCAAATCAATCGCGCTGCAGCAAGAGGTCTCCGGTATCCCCAGTGGCAGACGGTTGACGCCGAAGTCCTGGCAAGTGTCGTGCTCCTGAGCGCGGTGCTGGTCATCGGTCTCGCCACGGTCGGCGACTATGGAATAACGGTCGATGAGTTCAACGCCGACGACTACGGGCGCAAGGCATTGGCCTGGTATGCGAGCGGCTTCACCGATCGCGCGAGCTTTGAAAGCGTCGAGGATACGCTTTGGTATTACGGCCCCTGGTTCCACATCCTGACCGCACTGGTCCAATCATTGCGGATTGCCGATCCATGGACCGTTCGCCATGCGATGACCTTCCTGGCCGGCCTCGCCGGGCTCGCGGCGCTGGTGCCGATCGGGCGGCTCGCGGTCGGCCGTTGGGCCGGTCTGGTCGCCGCCGGTCTTTGCCTGACCACCGGCTATCTCTACGGCAGCCTCTTCTTCACGCCCATCGACGTGCCGTTTCTGTTCGCCATGACGTTGGCGACGCTGGCGATCGTGCAGATGGCGGGTCGGGTGGTGCCGTCGTGGCCCGCCACCATCGGCGCTGGCTTGCTGACCGGCCTCGCGGTCGCGACCCGCTCGTCCGGCCTCATCACGCAAGTCTACCTTCTGGCGGCGCTGGGGCTGTGCGCCCTCGAGGCGGTCGTGGATCCGGGCGGCTCGCGCGGCGGCGACCTGCTGCGGATCGGCGCGCGGGCGGTCTGCGCGCTGGCGATCGGCTGGATTGCGGCCTTCGTGCTGTGGCCCTGGCTGCAGATCGGCAATCCGTTCCTGCATTTCAAGCTCGCGTTCGAGCTCTTCGCCAATCATCCCAACGCGTTCGAAATGCCGGTCTGGGGCATGACGGTTTTGACCACCGCCTTGCCGTGGTGGTACGTGCCTGGGCAACTCTTGGCCCGCTTGCCGGAGGGCTTCTTGTTGTTGCTGATGGCGGGCATCTTGTCCGCGGCTGCGGCCGCAGTCGGCTTGTTGTGCGCGGCGATTGGAGCATTCGGCAAGCGCCGGGCGGGAAGATTGCGGAGCGCGGCCCTGCTCCTGGCGCGATCGCGGCGCCAGCTGCTGGTCTGGATGGCGGTGGTCTTGCCGCTCGGCTTCATCATCGTTCGGCATTCGACGCTTTATGACGGCATTCGACACGTCCTGTTCGTTATCCCGATGCTTGCGGTGATCGCCGGTGCCGGCTTTGTGCGGCTTCGTCCCGGTCGCGTCCCGCTGCTTTCGGTGGCCGTCGGCGGTGCCTATATCGGGGTCGCGTTCTGGACGCTCGCCGTGCTGCACCCGCTGGAATACGTCGCCGCCAACGCGCTGGCCGGCGGAGTTGCGGGCGCCCAGGGGCGCTTCGATCTTGACTATTGGTCGGTGGCCGCGACCGTCGCGCTGCGGCAGCTGGAAAGCCGGCTCGACTATGATGACCCCGGGCGTTTTGCGCGGAACCCACCCAGCATTACCATTTGCATGAGCTACCGCGAATCGCAGGTGGCGCCCATGTTCAGGCGGCCCTGGCGGCTCGAACCCGATCCCAAGCGCGCGGATTTCATCATTGCAACGGAGCGCTGGCCTTGTGCGCAGGACATCGCCGACGCCGTTCTCATCGACGAGGTTCGGCGCTTTGATCGCCCCTTCGCCTGGGTCTACGTCCGGAGGCATCTGCGAGCGCCCGGTTCTTTGCAGACCGCCGTGCCGCACTGACATCAAGCGGTAGGGAGACCGGCGGGGCCACGGGATGATCCGGTCCCCCGGCGGGCGCGGCAACGGGCGCGGCGAGCGCGATCGTTCGCGCCAGAACCGTGATCATCTCGAGCTGCGTGCGCAGCTTCAAGTGCAGATTCAGAATCACGATGAGGCTGATGCCGACCCAGGTGTAAAGAACCAGATCCACCCCGCGCCCGATTCCGACGAATTCCGCAAGCCGGGTGCTGTGCGACGGCACCCAGACAAAATAGAGTCCGGCGAGCGCGACGAGCGACGACAATACCGCCACCACCGGCGATCGGCGATATTCGATCCACGCGTACAGAAACACGGTGCAAAGCAGCAGCGAAAAAAGAATCTGAGCGATCATCGGTACAGTTCTTGCGCAATGAGATCGAGCAGGATCGTGACGGAATCGCCGATGCGCTGCCCCTTGGCGAGCGAATAGGCGGTATATTCGATGGTGACCGGAACCTCGACATAGCGCAGGCCGCTCTGAGCGATCTCGTGGAGAATTTCCGATGCATGGGCCATGCGGTTCTGCCGCAGGCGGATCGCGCCGGCGCCCTTTCGGGTCAAGGCGCGCAACCCGTTGTGGGAATCCGTCAGGCGCAGTCCCGTGGTCAAACGGGTGAACACGGTCGCCGCCCGCAGCAGCCAGCGGCGGAGCGGGGGAAGGTTGCGGGTCTGTCCGAGAAAGCGGCTGCCGAGCGCGAAGTCGGCCCGCTCTTGCCGAAGCGCATCCAGCAGACGCGCAATGTCGGAGACCCGGTGCTGGCCGTCGGCATCGAAAGTGACCAGGATGTCGGCGCCCCGCGCCAGGGCATAATCGATCCCGGTCTGCAGGGCGGCGCCCTGACCAAGATTGATTGGATGAGCGACCACGTGGGCGCCGGCCGCCGCCGCGATATGGCGGGTGCCGTCGCCGGAGCCGTCATCGACCACGACCACGTGGTGGCCGGCGCGGCCGAGCTCCGTGACGACGCGCCCGATCGTGGTCGCCTCGTTGTAGGCGGCGCAAATCACCCACAGACTTGGATGCTGGGCAGATTCCATCCCGGTATTCGCTTTTTCTCGGCGGCTTGTCTCCAGCAGCCTGTCGTCAGCGGCTTGTGTATCAACGGCTTGCGCATCGACGTCTCACGCAACTGCGGGGTCGGCCTGAGACCGCCGTTCAACCCACTCCCAACTCCGTGCGACGCATAGGGTTCCCTCAGCTCGTAACGAGAAAGAGACCGCACAATATGAAGAGCATTCCCGCGATCAGACGCGGCGAGATCGTGTCTCCGAACACGAGGCCTGCCAATAACGGGGTCAACGCGAAGGCCAGTGCTACAAAAGGGTATGCGCGTGACAGTGGTGTGAAACTCAGGATCCATACCCAAAGAAATGCAAACCCGGCGTAAAGGACGAAGGCGGAGATGAAATAGACGTTCGAAGCCAGTCCCAGAAGACGGTCCCCGAGGCCGCCCCCGCCGGTGCCGTACTGGAGCGCCGCCATCTTGAACAGCAGCTGTCCGCCCGACATCCCGGCCGCATAGGCCACCAGCAGGACGATTTGCCACAGCGTCAGCCGGTCGTTGCTCATGACGGCGGCTTGCGCAGCACGATGCGCATCGCATCGAACAGATTGACCGGGATGCCGATCCGGCTGGCGGCGGTTATCGGCGCGCCGCGAAAGCCCAGCATCCGCCTCACCTGGAAGAAAATCAGTGAAAGCGGAACCACCTTGGCGGGGTGGTCGCAGCGCTCCGGCGACAGGCCGAGCGCGCGCGACATTCGGCGAATGCTTTCCGCGGTGAAGAACCAGAGGTGTTGGGGGGGCGTCATCAGTCGCCACTTGGCGCCGGCGAGTCGCGCCAGCGGCGACGCGAAATCTCCGGTCGTAATCACGATGATCCCGCCGGGCCTGAGGTAGCGACGGCAGAGGGCCAGGGTTTCGTGCGGCTGCGGCAGATGCTCGATCACGTCGAACAAGGTAATGACGTCGACATTCCCGATCTGTGCCATGCTGGTCTCGTCGGCAATCCCCGACAGGACGTTCAAGCCGGAGCGGCGACAATACTCGGCCGCCTCGTCGGCCAGTTCAATCCCCGCGACGTCGAAATAGCGTTCCGCTTCCTTCAGAAAAAATCCGTAGGCGCATCCGAGATCGAGCAGCCTTCCAGCCCGACAGCAGGTGTGAATGAACTCGACGCTGCGCGCAAATTCTCGGCGCAGGACCGGCTCGGCGGCGCGATAATCCGAATATCCGTCACTGCGGTGGCCGGAAAAATAATCGCCCGTGTAATAGGCGTGCGGATCGAACCCCGCATCTTCTGTTCGTCCCAGGCCACAGCTCCGACATTGCCAAATGTCGCAACCATTCGTTCGGTAGAGCAGCGCGTGCGGCGTCGTTTCTCGACAGGCCGGGCATGCCTGCGAGGTCGTCGCTGCTCCGGACGGGGCGTTTCTTTCGGTCATGCAGCGTTGCCTCTGCGACAGCAGGGTCTGCTGGTCGCCGCGGCGTCAACGACCATAACAGACCTCTGGATCGGCCATCTGGCCGGGTGATCGGACTGGGGGATCGGGCCGGGTGCGGGCTACCTCGATAAACGGAGCTTGTTGTCGCGGCCCGCAGCCGGACCGTGCGGAGGACCGAGCAATCGATCGAATTCGCGCTTGCTCACTGCGTAACATTCGCATGACTGCTGTTCGAGAGCCGCACGATCGGTGACCGTGACGTGTCCGCGACTGTACTTGATGAGGTCTTGCCGCTTCAATTGGTTGGCCGCGAGCGTAATGCTGGTACGCCGAACGCCCAGCATCATTCCAAGAAACTCCTGCGTGAGCGAAAACTGGTTGGACTGGACGCGGTCATGGGTCATCAGGAGCCATCGGCAACACCTCTGCTCGACCGTGTGGAAGCAGTTGCAGGCCGCCGTCTGGGCAATCTGGTTGAACAACGCGTGGACGTAGTGCAGTATGACGGTTGCCATGGTGCTGCTGCCGTTGAGCGCTTCACGAAGGGCGCTCGCCGGCATGCGCAAGGCCGTTCCCGGCACTTGGACATACGCATCGTTCGGTGCGACCGTGTCTCCCAGAATGATCGGCAGACCGACCATTCCTTCATTGCCGACCGTGCCGACCTCGGCCGCAGAACCATCCATCATCGTGGTTACGATGGATGCGACGCCCGTGACCGGAAAGTACACGAACGCAATCGGCTTTCCCGCCCTATACAGCTCGAACTTATAGTCGAGCGGCACCGGCTCGAGATAAGCGCGTAACCGGTCGAAGTCGTTCGCGGGAAGCAATTCAAGCAACCGATTTCGTTGCGATTGAAACGGCTGATCCATGAAACATGGTCCTTCGCGCCCCCCGCAGTATTTGGCATGCAGTCCTTTCGTCTGGCCAGCCGCAGGGTGATGCATTGCACTTGCCGCTGGCGTTGGCCCGCCTCCCGGTCGTTGTTGCTTCTTGTTCGAACCCGGCGTCGGCGCCGTCCCGGCCGCCTCCTGCACGGACGGCTACGGGCGACCGGCTGCTCGAGCGCCGTTTTCGGCAATCCGCCCCGGTCCGTAAGGCTCCCGACATAGAAGCAAATTTCGTGACCCGAAGCAATCACATGCCAGGGGGGCGGAGCGGGCAGGCGATCGGACGGCGCTTTGACCGTCCCATAGCCTCGCAGGCGCTTGCCTCAGGCCGTCCCCATCGAGCAGGCGGATATGTCCGCGCCTGCAGCCGGAGAATCCGTATCCGGTCGCAGCGCGGCCATGACCGTTCGATGAAGCGCCGGCTACTTCGGTTGAAACTCCTGGTTCGGGAAGCTGGATGTCTCGGGCGCCTTGATGACGATGTAGTTATGGTCGGCGGTGGTATGGCAGGCGTTGCAGCCGGCCGTTATCTTCGCGTAGGATTCATTGAATTGGCGGGCGTCGCCAGCCTTGATGGCGAAATCCATGACCGGGAAAATCTGCTTCATGGCGGCGTCGAAAAGATCGGCGACCGGCAGTCCCTTGTAGCGCGGCACCTCTTTTCCGATGACCAGGAAGCCGGCCTTGAGCTCGTTGAATTCGTAGCCGGCCAGAATCCAGTTTTCCGCCTTACCGGCCAGGCCCAGCTTGGCATGGCGCGGCTGGATAAGCATGTTCATGAGCGCGCTCATTTGCGGACTGAACGGCTGCGGCGGCAAGTCGGCGCGGTTGGGCTCCTCTTGCTGCGCGTCTTGTTGCGCGCGGCTGATGACCGGGACCGCGGCGATGACCGCCAAGCCGGTGAGCGCGGCCAGAATCATGGTGGCGGTGAGGCGAGTATGCATCCGTGTCCTCCTTGGGTTTTTGATCCATTGCCGGCGGCGTCGGCGCATCGATCCGCCGCGCGAGTGACCGTGTGGTTGGGGTGTCGACCATCGTGCTATTCTATCACAAGCCGAAGACGTAGAGCATCGATGCCGTCGAGGTGTTCTTGAGCTCCGGCGCGTTCGGTATCACCGCATTGGGCTGCTTCGAGCCGACCAGAACCGCGATGTACTGCTTGCCGTTGACCGAATAGCTCACCGGCGGCGCATTGATGCCGGTCCCAGCGTTGAAGCTCCAGAGCTCCTGCAAGGTCTTGGCGTCGTGGGCCGTGAACGCGCCGTCCGGCTCGCCGATGAAGACCAGGTTGCCGGCGGTCGCCAGCGCGCCGCTGAGATTGGGATATTCGAGCCGCAGACGCGCCCTGATCTCGCCGGTGGCGGGATCGATGGCCTTGAGGCTGCCATAGAGGCGCGTCGGGTTCTTGTTGCCCCCGCCGGCAAACCGCTGCCGCGGCTGCACCGGCCCGCCCTGATCCGTCCTGTCCTTCTGTTCCTCGGTGAACAGCGTGTTGCAGCCCTCATAGCTGGGCAGGTAGAGCAGATTGAGCTCGGGATTGTAGGCGGACGGCTCCCAGTTCTTGCCGCCGTATTGCGCCGGACAGAGCTTGCCGCCCTGCGGCATGGCGCGCGAGCTGTGGGTTCCGGGCGCGTAGTCCTGCACGTCCTTGCCGGGATCATAGTTGAGCGGCCGGCCGGTCTTGGGATCAAGCCCGGGCGTCCAATTGAGCTCGTCGACATATTGCTTGCCCGCCACGAACGCGCCGTTGGTGCGGTCGAGCATGTAATAGAAGCCGTTGCGGGCGGCGTGGACCACGAGCTTGCGGTCCTCGCCGCCGACCTTGGCATTGATAATGGGATGCTCGGAGATCTCGTCGAAATCGTAGGGGTCGTTGGGCGTGTACTGGAAGCCCCATTTGATGCTGCCGTCGCTCGGATTGAGCGCGAGCACGCTTGCCGCCCATTTGTTGTCGCCGGGGCGATATTGCGGATCGTAGTCGGGGCCGGCATTGCCGGTGCCTTGGTAGATCGTATCGGTATCGGCGTCGTAGGTCGCCGTCTCCCACAGCGATCCGCCGCCGTGCTGCCAGTGGCTCTTGCCGTCCCTCCAGGTCTCGTTGCCGGGCTCGCCGGTGCCCGGAATCGTATAGGTGCGCCAGAGCTGCTTGCCGGTGTTGAGATCGGTGGCGTCGATGTAGCCGCGGATGCCGAACTCGCCGCCGGCGGGGCCGACGATCGCCGCGTCGCGCACGATCAGGGGCGCCATGGTCAGCGTTTCCCCGATGCCCGGATCGGCGATCTTGCGTTCCCAGACTTTCTCGCCGGTCGCCTTGTTCAGCGCGAACATGCGGCCGTCGAGCGCGACCGAGATCACCTTGTCCTGCCACAGCGCCACGCCGCGATTGTTGACGCCGCAGCAGGCGACGTCGCCGGCCCAGGCCTTGTCGGTACTGGGATCGAACTTCCAGCGGAAGGTGCCCTTGCGGCCGCTCGATACGTCGATGGCATAGACCGTGCCCCAGCCGTCCGGAACATACATCACGCCGTCCTCGACGATCGGGGTCGCTTCGAGGTTGCCGAACTTGTAGCGGGCGCCGGCGCCCTCAAAGCCGCCGAGCGCCACCGTGAACGCCACTTTCAGGTTCTTGACGTTGTCGGTATTGATGTCCTTGAGCTGCGAGAACCGATGGCCCTGATAATTGCCGTGGTGCAGCAGCCAGTTCTGCGGCTCCTTGCCCACATTGAGCGCCCGATCGAAGGTCATGTCGGCGGCGCCCGCCGGCGTCGGCGCGGTCGCCGTCAGCAACGCACCGATCGCGGTACCGATCATGGCTCCGGCCAGGGACCAGGATTTCATGGGCTCGCTCCTCGGTTGCGGCCGGCGGGCGTGGGCCGGGCAGATGATCCTATGTTCTCCAGCAAGGGAGCGCACGATAGCAAACGGCGGTGTTTCCGGTAAACCGGGGAAAGCCCGGTGCGGGCCAATGCCGGCGACGCGACCTATGCAAGCTTCCGGCGACCGCACCCGTGGCCCGCGGCGCCGGAGCTGCAAAACCGGAAGCTCCAAATTGCGTGGGTTCAGTTGTCGTGCGAATTGCCGCGCTCGAGGGCTGCGGGCGTCTGCGGGCGTGGGCGACCGTGCCTCACATCAACTCACGACCGTCCAGGTTCCGTCCGGATTGCGGCACGCGCTGCCGCGGGCGACCTGCGGCTGGCCATCGATGTAGATCGTGTGAGTGTACGGCCTGCATTGCAGGCCGTTGGCCTGATAGGCCGGTCCCGGGACCACCGATCCATAGCGGCCGGAATCCGGATTGCGCCACGCCACCGCGCCGCCGGATCGTCCGCTTTCGAGCGCCTGCACCTGCGCCGCATAGGCGAGCCTCTTGTCCTCATCATCCATGCTGGCGCCGATTCGGTTGCCGATCATGCCACCGATCGCGGCTCCCGCGAGCCCGGCCGCGATGTGCTCGCCGGTTCCGCCGCCGAATTGCGATCCGATCAGGCCGCCTGCAATCGCCCCCATGAGAGTGCCGGTGTTCTCCTTGGCGCCTTGTCCGGTTTCGGGTGTGGCCGCACAGGCGGCGACTGCGGCCGCGACGATCGCGGCAAGGCTCAAATTAGCGATATGCATAGCAAGCCCCCATCCCCATCATGTCGCCCCAGCCGGTGCCCTGGATCGGCCGATTCGGCTGTTACGGCTGCTGCCTTTTATCGCCCGGATTGGGGCAAAACTCTGTTTTCATTCTTGCGGCGCGGCGGCCGTGAAAGCGGCCGCGCGCCGCCGGGCTTTCTTCCCGCCATCAACGGGCGGCGCCGCGGCCGGACCAGGGGCCTGGAACCTCGACGGCAGGCGAAAATCCGGGCAGGCCGTCTCCTGAAAATTCCCGCAAGCGCTCGATCCGTCTTGCGACCGGCGGGTGCGCGGCAAACAGCCGCCCGATCCACGAATTTGGCAGGGGGTTTACGCTGCAAAGCGCTGCCAGCGCGGGCTGGTCGTTGGCCGTGATGCTGGCGACGCGCCGGCTCGACGCGTCAAGCTTGCGGAGTGCTCCGATCAGATCATCAGGATTGCCGCAGAGCAGGGCAGCTCCCCGGTCTGCCTGATACTCCCGCGATCGGGGCGCGGCGAGGCGCCGCACCAGCGCCGAAAGGGGCAAAAAAACCGCCAGGAACAGCAGCGCGCCGCCGCCTTGACGCCGCACCGAGAGGCCAATCAGGCCAAGCCGCAACGCAAGTGCCGCGATCGCGCTCATCAGCGTCACCCCGATGGTCGCCCGCAATGTATCGCGGCGCGCGATGTGCGAAATTTCATGGCCCATGACGGCGCGCAGCTCGTCACCCGTCAAACGGCTGCGTAAACCGAGCGTCAAGACGATGGCTGCATGGGCGGGGTCCGATCCGAGCGCAAACGCATTGGGGTGAGATTCTTGAATCTCGAGAATGCGCGGCGCCGGAATGCCGGCCTGGGCGGCGAGGTCCTGGACCGCCTCGATGAGGTTCCGGTCCCGCACCGGGCGCGCCCCACACCGTGCCAGGATGGCCGGCCCGGTATGCCGAAATGACCAGAGGACGATTGCGCCGGCCAGCGCCACGGCAACCGCCGCAGCCACCGGCCCGAACAAAAAGCCGATGAGCGCGAACGGGGCGACGATCAGTGCAAGCAGAAAGGTGGTCTGACCGGCCGCGCCCGGGGCCACGCGGCGCGACTTTGGCGGCCCGCTATCCTCGGTCCGCGCATGGCTTCGGATCTCCAGGCCGATCAGAACAAACAATGTAACGAGCCCGGCGAGCAGGACTGCCGCCACCTTCGCGGTCATCGGCTCCAGCCACAATTCCATGAGGCCTCCGTTGTCTCGTCACCGACTCTTAGCATGGGCGGAGCGGCCGTGCAGCCGCCGGTGGCGCGCCGAATTCGGAGCATCCGGTTGGCGCGATCAGGCCTGTCAATTCCGGCGGAACCGAACCTCGCTCAAGACATTGTCCATATGTCAATCAGCAGACTGCTTCGCTTGAAGAGCGAGGCTCCCAGCAGATGAGGGAGCGCATGTCGGCAGCTGATCAGTATCGGCGTAACGCCTCCGAGTGTATCGCCATAACGCCATTTTTTTCCGATCCCGGCCAAAGGGCGACAATTCTGGCCTTGGCCGACGCTTGGACCCGCCTGGCCGAGCAGGCTGAAAAAAACGAGCGGCTCGTGCTGCCGACAACGAGCGGTACTGCGCCATCAAGCGCAGACGCTCTCGCCAATGGGCTTGATGGCAGTGAGAAAGACCGGCCCGGCGCGGGCCGGGGAACCGCGCCGATCCGCCTGCGACCTAAGCCCGGTGTGATCTCCGGCGGCGGATAGATTTCGCGGCCTGCGGCTCAAATTGCACCGCTCCGGCGCGGCCCGGATCGAGCTCACCCTGGACCCGCCCGACGAGGCGGTGGGCCCGCAGATAGACCTCGAATTCAGCCGCCGGCAGCGGCTTGGCGTAGAGGAAGCCTTGCGCCTCCTCGCACTTCTCGTTCAGCAGGAAGTCGGCCTGCTGGCGGGTCTCGACGCCTTCCGCGATCACCCCGAGATTGAGATTGTGCGCCATGGCGATGAGGGAGCGCACGATGGCGGCGTCCTGCGCGTCGCGGGTGACCTTTCCGACAAAGCTGCGATCGATCTTGATGCGCGAGAGCGGCAGCCGGGTCAGATAGCTCAGCGACGCATAGCCGGTGCCGAAATCGTCGAAGGCGAGCTTCACGCCCTCGTCGTGCAGCCGCTGCAGCACCGTCGAGTCCTCGCGGTTGAGCGCGACGTTCTCGGTGATTTCGAGCTCGAGCGCATCTGCCGGAAGAGCAAAATCTCGCAGCGCCTCCATGACGTCGCGTGACAGCCCCTCGTCGTAAGCCTGCAATGGGAACAGATTGACGCCCATCCGCACGAGCGGCAATCCCGCGGCGCGCCAAGCGGCCGCCTGTTCGCAGGCGGTCCGGATGATCCAGCGGCCGACCCCGGACACAATCGCGCTTTCCGCCAATGTGTCGATGAAGGCGCCGGGCGCCAGCACGCCGCGCTGCGGATGCCGCCAGCGCAGCAGCGCTTCGGCGCCGACCACGGCTTGGTCGGAAAGACGGATCTGCGGCTGGAAATAGATCTCGAACTCGTTGTTGGCAAAGGCGCGCCTGAGCTCGAGACCAAGGCGGCGCCGCGCCTGCGCCTGGGCGCGCAGCACCGGCATGAAAAAACACAAGTTGCGGCCCCCGTGCGACTTGGCCTGATAGAGCGCCAGATCCGCATTGGCGATCAGCTCCTCGACGTCGGCGCCGTCCTGCGGCGCAATGGCCACGCCGGCGCTGGCGCCGAGATGCACCAGCTGGTCGTTGATGGTGAAAGGCTCGTTCAACCGTTTCAGCATCAGCTCGACGATCTCGCTGACCCAACGCGGGTCGCCGCAATTGGGAAGGACCACCACGAATTCGTCGCCGCCCAGCCGGCTCGCCATCCCCACCACGGCGCGCTCCTCCGCGACGCCGATCAATCGCCGGCCGACCTCGACGAGCAGCTGGTCGCCGCTCGAGTGGCCGAGCGTATCGTTGACGTCCTTGAACTCGTCGAGATCAAACAGCACGATGGAGGTCGGCGTCTTGCCGCCGTCTTTCGCCAGCAGCTGCCCCAGTTCCTGTTGCAGCAAGGCGCGATTGGGCAGGCCGGTCAATTGATCGTAATGCGCCAGCTTGCGGAGTTGCTCCTCGGCCGCTTTGCGGTCGGTAATGTCCTCATAGGCGAACGCGACGTTGCGCACCGTGCCGTCCGGGTTGTACATGGGAGCGGCGGCGAGCCTGACATCGAGCAGGGCGCCGTCCTTGCGCCGGCGCTTCACATGCAAATGCCTGACGGTCTCACCGTTGTAGGCCCGTTGAAACAGCGCCTGCGCTTCTGCCTCGCCCGCGGGCGGCACCAGCTTGTCGGGCCGGCCAAGTGTTTCGTCGGCGCCGTAGCCGAACATCTGCTCGGCCCCGCGACTCCACAGCATGATGGACCGGTCGAGCGCGACACAAACGAAGGCCACCTGTGAGGTATCGATCACGGTCGCCAGCGTGTCCTTGGCCTGCCGCATCTCGCGTCTGGCGCTGCGCACGCGCTGCCGCCGGGCCGCGAGCCCCTCCGCCATTTGATTGAAGCTGTTCGCCAGCCGCCCGACCTCGTCCGCGCTGCAGACCGCGGTTCGATGGTCGAGATCGCCACCCGCCAGCACCGCGGCGTCCTTCCCGAGCTGCCGCAGCGGGCGCACGATGCGTCCCGACAGCAGCCACGCGATCGCGAAAGCCAGCGTGAGCGCGCCGATGATGATCAGGGCGCCCCATTTGAGGCGGTTGGCAAGGGCGGCGTAGGCGATGTGCGTGGGCACTCCGACCGTCACCATCCACGGGACCCGGTGCGCCGTGGCGAAGCCATTCACGCGCTCCACATTGTCCCGCCGAGACCATTTCGATATGTCGCTGCCCTCCCCGGCCGCGATGCGCTGGGGCAGACGGTTCCACCCGGCATGACGGCCGATCCATTCGTCTGCATCCGCCGCAATCACGATGCCTTGCATATTGATGATGCTGATGGCGCTGCCCGGCGGCAGCGCGTGCAGCTTCAATGTGTCCTGGAAGTGGTCGAGCACCGGTCCGACCGTCAGCACCGCCCGTATCTGGCCGGTCTCATCCTTGATCGGGCGTGCCACGTTGACGATCCAGTGTCCGCTTCGGGCCAGGATCGGATCGCCGACCGCGGGGCTATGGCCGGCCAGCGCCTCGCGGAAATAGAGGAGGTCGCGGGCGTTGGTACGCGGATAGTCCGGAGCCTGCGATGTCCCCATATTGGTCCGGTCGGCGCCGAACAGGAAGATATGAGAACTGCCATTCGGCAGCTCGCTCTTGACCTTCCGCAGCAGTGCATCATTGGCCTTGCGATCGGCCGGGTTGAGCGACACGACTTGCCCGACCACCGACAGCAGGTTTTCGATGGCGCTGATGTGGTCGTCGATCTGAGCGGCCAGCAGACGCGCCTCGTTGACCGCATGCTCGGCCGCGGCGGCTCGGTCGCTGCGCCACTGCATCCACAAAGCGGCCAGCAGGACGACCGCAAGCGGAACCACGGCCGCGAATGCCAGCCCCAGCAGTCGTGACCGTATGCTGCAAAGAAAACTCATTCGCCCAAGCTTGCGCCGATGCCAATTTGGATGGGTTTAAGATAGTGGAAATTTCCGATGCGTTCAGATGCCGCGCATCGAAAGGTAAATTGCTGTTTAGATTTAATTCAAGCTTAACGATGCGATGGGTCTTGGCTGAAAGAAGCTTAATATTCGCCGCGCCCTCATGGCGAGTCGGGAGAAAACAGATAGCCCGCGCCGCGCACCGTGCGAATGACCGACGGATGGGCCGGATCCGGCTCGATCTTGCGGCGCAGGCGCGTGATCCGCACATCGATCGCGCGGTCGAAGGCTTGGCGGTCGCGCGCATTGGCGAGATCGAGCAATTGCTCGCGCGACAAGACTCGTTTCGGATGCTCGGCAAAGGCCTTGAGCAGAGCGAACTCGGAGCTGGCCAGCGGAAATTCGTTGCCGCGGTCGTCGCGCAGCAACTGGGCCTGAAGGTCGAGCCATTTGCTTCCGAACCGGATGAGGGCCTGCGGGCGCGGCGCCGCCGCTTCGCCTGGCGGTGCCGAGGCGCTTCGCCGCAGCACGGAGCGGATGCGGGCCAGGAGCTCGCGCAGCTCGCAAGGCTTGGCCAGATAATCGTCGGCCCCAAGCTCAAGGCCGACGATGCGATCGATGGCGCCGGACGTCGCCGTCAGCATGATGATCGGGACGGCGGATTGCTGCTTGAGCGTGCGAATGATCGAAAGCCCGTCCTCCTCCGGCATGTTGAGGTCGAGCACGATGAGATCCGGCCTTTGCCTGGCGATGGTCCGCCGCAGGCTGGCGCCGCCGTCGCATGCCGTCACCTCGAAGCCGTGCATGCGCAGATAGTCGCCCACCATCTCGCGCGCCGGCGCTTCGTCGTCGACCACCACGATGTGCTGCCGTTCGCTCATGGCGCCCCGGATGTTCCGGCTGCCGCGGCCGGCAGGCTGATCGTGAAGGTCGCGCCCCGGCCGGGGCCAGGGCTTTGGGCCTCGACGCGGCCGCCGTGCAGCTCGACGATGCGCTTGACGATGGAAAGGCCAAGCCCGGTGGAGCTCTCGCCCCCGGTCGGCCGCGCCGAGAGGCGTTGAAAGCGGCCGAACAGCCGCGACAGGTCGTCTTCGGAAAGGCCGGCGCCCTCGTCGGCGACGCGAATGACCACGTGGTCATCCGCGCGGCTCATCGTCAACTCGATATGGCCGCCCATCGGACTGTATTTGATCGCGTTGCTGACGAGATTGTCGACCGCCTCGCGCAACCGCTCGGGGTCGCAGCTCCATGTCTGGTGCGCCGGCGCCGCCAGCCGGATGGTCTGCCTCTTCTTCTCGGCCAAGCCCCGGTTCGCGGTCACGATCTCGCCGAGCATCGTCACGAGGTCGACCTGCTCGCGCCGGATGGCGATATTGTGCGCGTTCATCATCGCGTCCGAGATCAAATCCTGGACCATTTCGGTCAACTGGCCTGCGGAGGCGCGAATGTGGCCGAGCTGGTCCCTGATCTTCGCGATCTGCACCGGCTCCATGGTGACAAGCTCGTTCATCAGCTCGGCGCGTCCCAGAATAACACCCAGGGGATTGCGCAGATCGTGCGCGACAGTACCGAGGATCTCGTTCTTGAATTCGTTCGACTGGCGCAGCTGCGTCCACTGGGACGCCAGGCGCTGGTTGACGGCGGTGAGCTCGTGCGTGCGCTCCCGCACCCGCTCTTCCAGCCGGATATTCGCCTCGTGCAGCTGGTCATAGAGGATGACATTGTCGAAGGCGACCGAAAGACGGCTGCAGAACACTTCGACCAGGGCCCGGTCGGTGGCGGACATCGGTCTTGCCGTCTCCAGCACGACCACGATCTCGCGCTTGCTCGAAGTGTCGATGTAGAGCACCGAAAGCTTGGAGAGGAATTGATGCGATCGGCGTTCGAACGCGCTGAGCACCGCTTGCTCCAGCATGGTGTCGAGGGCGCCCGCGGAAACGGCTCCGGCAAAGCGGCGATAGCAACCCGAGCCGGCGAGCACGGAGAACTTTTCCTGGCTGCCGGCGGCATCGCGAAGGACCAGAATGCCGCCGCATTCGACATTGAGCAGCGACGCGATTTGCGTCAGCACGCCCTCCGCCAGGCGCTGCATCGACTTGAAGTCGTACAGCGTCGAGGCGCCTTCGATGATCATCTCCAGCCCGTGCCGCGTCTCGACCATCCGCTGGATCTGCTGATAGCTTCGCAGCGCCGCGGTGAGCGAGGTGAAGAGCTTGTCGGCGGTCAGCTCGGTCTTCGCCTTGTAGTCGTTGATGTCGTAGTCGACGATGACCTGACGCTCGGGCGCCTGGCCGGGCTGGCCGGTGCGCAGGATGATGCGAACCGCCTCGTTCTTGAGCTGCGTGCGGATAAAATCGACCAGCCTGAGGCCGGCGTCGTCGGTCTCCATCACGACGTCGAGCAGGATGACGGCGATGTCGGGAACCGTGCGCATGAGCTCGCGGCCCTCCGCGGCCGAATAGGCCGAGAGGATCTCGATGCCTTGGCCATGCAGGCTGTAGTCGTAGAGCGCGAAGCGGGTGCCTTCGTGCACCGCCGCGTCGTCGTCGATGACGGCGACCTTCCAGGCGGCGACCGCGGCGTCGCCGGCGGGCGCGCCGGCGTCGTCGATCACCCGCATGATATCGCGCTCGTCGGTCATTCCAGCTCCGCGAGAGTCAACGTGGTATCGACGAATTCATCCTTGGGCGCGGCAAGCGGCAGCCTGATCCGGAAGACGGTGCCGCGGCCCGGATGCGATTCGAGCCGCAGCGATCCGCCCAGCCGCCGGGTGACCAGGTTGTAGACGATGTGCAGGCCGAGCCCGGTGCCGCCGCGGTTGCGGCGCGTGGTGAAGAACGGCTCGAAGGCGCGCCGCTGCACGTCCTCGTTCATGCCGACGCCGTCGTCGGCGAATTCGATCTCGACCTGGTCGGTTCCAAGCTTGCGGGCGGAGAGCCGCAGCGTGCCGGCCCGCTTGTTCGGAAACGCGTGGGTCAGCGCGTTGAGCACCAGATTGGTCAGCACCTGGCCGTAGGGCCCGGGGTAGCTTTTGAGCGAAATTTCCGCCGGCACGTCGACCGAGAGCCAGACCAGCGAATGCTTGAGGGCGGGACGCAGGCTCACCATCATCTGCTCGGTCGCCTCCCGCAGATTGAAGACCCGCCGCTCCGCGTCGCTGCGATCGACGGCGACCTGCTTGAACGATTGGATCAGGTCGGCGGCGCGATTGAGATTGGTGACGAGCTGCTTGGCGGCCTCGTGACTTCCGGCGATGAACTCCTCGAGCTTGGAGCGGCGGACCGCCCCATCGCTGATCTCCTCGGAGAATTGCGCGCAGCGGCGCGCGAAGCTCGACGCCACCGTGAGGCTGATGCCGACCGGATTGTTGACCTCATGGGCGACGCCGGCAACCAGGCCGCCGAGCGCGGCGAGCTTCTCCGCCTCGATCAGGCTACGCTGGGCATCCTGC
>DASXXS010000155.1:0-24733 GCA_036502925.1 Xanthobacteraceae bacterium | reverse complement strand
GAGACGAAGCTCGGGCAGAATCCGTTCACGCAGGAGAAGTCCTTGTTGCAATTGGACTGGTCGATGGTGCGCTTGCGGCCGAGTTCGGTCTCGAGCGGCTTGACCGACACGCAGTTGCTCTTGTCGGAACAGTCGCCGCAGCCTTCGCACACCGCGTCGTTGATGACGACCCGGCGGTCGGGATCGGGGAAGGTGCCGCGCTTGCGGCGGCGGCGCTTCTCGGCGGCACAGGTCTGGTCGTAGACCAGCACGGTGAGGCCGGGGATCTCGCGCAGCTCGCGCTGGACCGCGTCGAGCTCGTCACGGTGGCGGATCGTGACGCCAGGGGCGAAGTCGGCGGTCGGCGGATACTTGTGCGGCTCGTCGGTGACCACCACCACGCGCCTGGCGCCTTCGGCCGCGACCTGGCGGGCGATCTGCGGCACCGTGAGGCCGCCGTCGTTGGCCTGGCCGCCGGTCATCGCCACCGCGTCGTTGAACAGGATCTTGTAGGTCATGGTCACGCCCGCCGCGATGGCGGCGCGGATCGCCATGTAGCCGGAGTGATTGTAGGTGCCGTCGCCCAGGTTCTGGAACACGTGCGGACGCTTGGAGAACGGGGCTTCGCCAATCCAGTTGGCGCCTTCGCCGCCCATCTGGGTGAAGCCTTCCGTCGCGCGATCCATCCACTGCACCATGTAGTGGCAGCCGATCCCCGCATAGGCGCGCATGCCGTCCGGCACCACGGTCGAGGAATTGTGCGGGCAACCCGAGCAGAAATAGGGAACGCGCTGGGCGATATCCTCGGTCTCCGCCAGCACGCGCTGCGCTTCCTTCAGGCGGGCGACGCGGCTCTTCAAGTCCTCGTTGGTCACATAGTTGAGCAGGCGCTCGCCGATGCAGATCGCGACCTCGTTGGGATCGAGCGCGCCCTTGACCGGGAACAGCCAGTCGCCGCGCTCGTCCTTCTTGCCGATGCAGGTCGGCTGGTTGGCGGTGCCGTAGAGCTCCTCGCGCACCTGCACCTCGATCAGCGAGCGCTTCTCCTCCACCACGATGATGAGATCGAGACCGTCGGCGAATTCCTTGAGATCGCGTTGGCTGATCGGCCATGGGCAGGCGATCTTGTAGAGCCGCAGCCCGAGCTCGTTGCATTTGACCTCGTCGATGCCGAGTTCGTCGAGCGCCTGCCGCACGTCCAGATAAGACTTGCCGGTGGTGATGACGCCGATCTTTGGATTGCGGCCGCCCGAGGTGATGTATCTGTTGAGCTTGTTCGCCCGCACGAAAGCCAGCATGGCGTCGCGCTTATAGTCGTGCAGGCGCGCCTCCATGCCCAGGACGCTGTCGCGCAACCGGATATTGAGCCCGCCCTCGGGCATCTGGAAATCGTCCGGAATGACGACATTCACCCGCTCCAGGCGGCCGTCGATCACGGCGGTCGACTCGACCGTCTCATGCATGCATTTGAGCGCCACCCAGGCGCCGGTGAAGCGCGACATGGCCCAGCCATAGAGGCCGTAATCGATGATCTCCTGCACCCCCGCCGGGTTCAGGATCGGGATCATCACGTCGATGAAGTGATATTCGGACTGGTGCGCGGTGGTCGAGGATTCGGCGGTGTGATCGTCGCCCATCAGGGCGAGCACGCCGCCATGCCGGGAGCTGCCGGCGAAATTGGCGTGGCGAAACACGTCGCCGGTGCGGTCGACGCCCGGACCCTTGCCGTACCAGAGGCCGAACACGCCGTCATACTTGCCTTCGCGGCGCAATTCGGCCTGTTGCGAGCCCCACAGCGCGGTGGCGGCCAGCTCCTCGTTGATGCCGGCCTGAAACAGAATGTCGGAGGCCTGCAGCTGCGTCTGCGCGCGCAGGAACTGCTGGTCGAGCCCGCCCAACGGGGAACCCCGATAGCCGGTGACATAGCCGGCCGTATTGAGCCCGGCGCGGCGGTCACGTTCCTTCTGCAGCAGGCACAGACGCACGAGCGCCTGGTAGCCGGTGACAAAGACCCGGGATTGCGCCAGATCATATTTGTCGTCGAGGCGGACCTGTTTGAGCTTCATCGCAAACCTGCGCCGGGGAGCGAGAATCGTCGCGCCCGTTCCCGACAACAGAGATATAGGCGAGCCGATGCGGCAGCAATGCCGGCGCGACGCTTGGGCGATTTTAGGCCCCCAGCGTCCATTCCTTGCGCCGGAAACGGCGCCGCGAGAACGAAATTTCCGACCCGCCCACGGCCACGATCTATGGCGCAACGCAGCATGCGTCGCGGGCAGGGCCGGAACGGCTGCGGTCGATCAAGTCGCACCGGGCGGGGCCTCGCCGACGGCCGCGTAAGCCTTCGCCTTGGTCTTTTACGCCGATGCGGGCTGCATCGCGATGGCGCTGCTCGCGGTGATGCTGACGGCGTAACGGCCGCTGCGGGAGGGGCCAGGCTTATCCGCTAGAGTGCGCACCATAGAGCGAGCATGGTCGGTGCGCCTTTGGCGATGTCCGCTTGTCACCCGAAAGCTACCGGACTCGATAACCTCGCGCTGAGAACGCGATCTTCCGTCCGGGCGAGCGCCCGCTCAACCGATTCAGGCAGCCGGGCCGGTGATGCGATCCAGCCGATCGACGATGCGCGCGAGGCTTTGGTTCATGGTGCTGATCTGCGCCAATGTCTCGCTGGAAATTCGCAGCGCCTCGTCGGCGCGCGCGGCGATTTGCTGATTATGCGCGTTGATCACGCCGTATTGCCGGGCGATCAGCTCCTCGGTGCTCTGGTTCTGGGCGAGCGCCTGCGCATCGGCGGCCTTGCGATGGTCGAGGGACTCGCGCTGGATTCCGAAGAACCGCGCGTAGCGCCGGCGCACGATCACCACAACCGTGACCAGGATCGCGATCGGGACCAGGTCGATCGCCACGAAGGTGGGGTTGTCGAGGAGAATCTGCCAGAGCGAAAGGTCCGGCAGGTCCGGCGCGGGACCGGCCACCTGAGCCTGGGCTCCTCCAATCAGCATCACGTGCGGTTCCAATATGCTTTTCCAAATCGGCGTGCCGCCGCCGGGGCCGCTCTCTGCCGGCGGCGAAGATGGTGCTATCAAGGCAGAAACCTGTTTCGAACTCTTCAAATCATTGAGCAAAATTGTAATCATCGCGTTGCCGATCTCGGATGAATGGTCCTAACCAGCGGGACGCGGCACGTCAGCGAGATTGACGATTGCCGCCGTCGCGGCCGCGGTGCTGACATTGAGATTCGCTGACCTCGACGAGCGCAAGAGCAATCCGTGATCCCCTGGTCCCTCATCGATACCGCACAAGTGCCCGGCGGCGGCGAGCTGCGGCTCATGCGGCGCGGCGCCGAATTCTCGATCAGGCTCGATCACAACGAGCTGATGAACAGCCGTCGTGGCGGATCCGAAGCGGCGCTCGCGACCTTGGCGTGCGAGAGAATTCGGGGCCGCGGGCGGCCGCGGATATTGATCGGCGGCCTGGGCATGGGCTTCACGTTGCGTGCCGCGCTGGCGGCACTCGGGACCGAGGCGCGGGTCATCGTCGCCGAGCTGGTGCCGGCCGTCGTGGCCTGGGCCCGCGGTCCCATGGCGGAGGTGTTCGGCAAGAGCCTGACCGATCCGCGCGTACGCATTTTCGAAGCCGACGTCGCTCAATCGATCAAACGCGGTCGGTCGGCGTTCGATGCGATCCTGCTCGATGTCGACAATGGCCCCGCCGGATTGAGCCGAACCGCCAATGACGGCCTCTATGACCTTACAGGATTGAGCGCCGCGCGCGCGGCGCTGCGTCCCGGCGGCGCGCTGGCGGTGTGGTCATCGGGACCGGATCGCAATTTCATCCGGCGCCTGCGCAAGGCCGGTTTCGGCGTGGATGAGGTGCGCCTGCGCGCCAGCGCGGCGCGCCGCGGCGCCCGGCACGTCGTCTGGATCGCCACCCGCGCCGAGCAAAGCAAAACAATCGGCTGAGATCGCTGGTCGAGGAGCCGCACGCGCGGCGACGCCGGCGCGCCCGAGCCTAACCCACCCGCATCGTCAGCATCGAAGTGTGCACCGGGCAGGGCCTCGACTTGTCCGAATCCAAGAGAGATAATCCAAGAGAGATAATCCAAGAGAGATAGTGTCGGCGCGGCGCGCCCCGCCTGCACGCACGAAGGCGCGCGCGAGCTGCCGGAGAGGGTTTCATGTCGCAGGAGCACGCCGATCATCACCATGACGGCGATCATCACGGTGACCGCCAGCATCACGCGCAGGGCTCGGACGTGTCGGCGATCCAGCTGCGGGTGCGGGCCCTGGAGTCGATCCTGACCGAAAAGGGCTACGTGGATGCGGCCGCGCTCGATCTCATCATCGAGGCCTATGAGACCAGGATCGGCCCGCACAACGGCGCCCGCGCGGTCGCCAAGGCCTGGGCCGACCCTGCTTTCAAGCGCGCGCTGCTCGACGATGCCACGGCCGCGGTCGGCTCGCTCGGCTTTACCAGCCGCGTGGGCGATCACCTGGTGGCGGTCGAGAACACGCAGCGTATCCACAACATGGTCGTGTGCACGCTCTGCTCGTGCTATCCGTGGGAGGTGCTGGGGCTGCCGCCGACCTGGTACAAGTCGGCGCCCTATCGTTCGCGCGCGGTCATCGATCCGCGCGGCGTGCTGGCCGAGTTCGGGGTGACGCTGCCCGCCGCCACCGAGATCCGGGTCTGGGATTCGACCGCCGAGACGCGCTTCATGGTGCTGCCGCTGCGTCCTCCCGGCACGGAAGGATGGAGCGAGCAGAAGCTGGCTTCGCTCGTCACCCGCGATTGCATGATCGGAACCGGCTTGGCCAAGTCCGGCCGGGAGATGCCTCCCGGCGAGATCGCGCCATGAACGGCGTGCACGACATGGGCGGGATGCAGTGCTTCGGCCCGGTCGAGCCGGAGCCGAACGAGCCGGTGTTTCACAGCGACTGGGAAGCGCGGGTGCTCGCGCTCAACCGGGCCATGGGCTATGCCCGGGCCTGGAACATCGACATGTCGCGGGCGGCAATCGAGAACCTGCCGCCGGACGTCTATCTCACGCGCTCCTATTACGAGAAGTGGGCGCTGCGGATGGAGCGGCTCCTGCTCGATCTCAAGCTCGTCGACGCTGACGAGATCGCGGCCGGCCGTGCGCTGCGGCCGGGCAGGCCGCTGCCGCGCAAGCTCGACGCCGCGGCTGTAGCGGCGGCCCTGACCCGCGGATCGTACGGGCGCCAGCCGGCCGCGCCGGCGCGCTTCAAGACCGGCGATCGGGTGCGGACCAGGAACATCAATCCGCTGACGCATACGCGCCTGCCGCGCTATGCCCGCGACCGCGTCGGCACCATCGAATGCGTGCGCGGCTGCCATGTTTTTCCAGACTTGGCCGCGATCGGCAAAGGGGAAAATCCGCAGTGGCTTTATACGCTGCGGTTCGACGGCCGCGAGCTGTGGGGCGAAAGCTGCGATCCGAATCTCAAGGTCTCGATCGAGGCCTTCGAGCCTTATCTGGGAGCGATCTGAACAGATCGCCCCTGCCGACGATTTCCCGAGCTGAGCAGCGCCAAAGGGCCGACACCGCCTGCGATCGAGCTCAGGCTTGAGCCGAGCTCGATCGCCAGGACCAAAGTGCGCGGGAAGCCTTGAATGCTCCCGCGCCGAGGTGGCGCGATCAGTACCGCGCGACGCTCGGATTGCCGCCGATACGATAGTTGATGCCGACGCGCACGATATTGTCGGTGATCCGGCTGCTGGTGGTCACGAGCGTGAACGGACCGGGGCCGGCGAAGCTGGTGTTGACGGTGCCGAGGTCCATGAAGAGATATTCGAGCTTGGCGCTCCACGGGCCGGAGATGGCCCACTCGGCGCCGCCGCCGACGACCCAGCCGGCCCTGGTCGTATTGGAGCTGGCGACCGCGGTGGTGGTCGCAATCACCGGTCCGCCCGGAAAGGCCGTCGCCCCGGTGAACGTGGCGTTCGTGTCGATCTCGCCATATGCCAGCCCGCCCGTCGCGTAGAGCAGCCAAGTGGGCGTCGGCGTGACGCCAATCCGCCCGCGCAGCGTACCGAACCAGGGCAGCTTCTGCTCGACGCTTCCGGTTCCGGTGACGCACGGAAGCACGGCAATAACAACTACGGGGCAAACAGGCGAGGTGGTGAAGTTGAACGTCCCCTTCTGGCCGGTGGCCTGGATATCGGCCTCGAGGCCGAACACCCATGTCGGCGAGACTTGCCAATTGTAGCCGATCTGGCCGCCGCCCAGCCACCCGTTCAGATTCTGCGACACCGAGCCGGCCGGCACGCCGGTGATGGTGAAGTCGGTGTTGGATCGTCCCCAGCTGTAGCCGCCGTTGAGACCGATGTAGAAGCCGGTCCAGCTAAAGACCGGCGCCATGACCGGCGCTTTCGTATAAACCCGCGGCTTCAGATCGGCCGCCATCGCGGAGCCGACTGTCAGCGATACCACCGCAACCGCGAGCATCAGGCGTTTCATGCGAGCCTCCCTGTCTGAAATCTCTGGTCAGAATACCGCTTCGGCGCCCGAAAAGTTCCTGCTAATGGACGCTCGCGCTGATTATCCTGGGGAGTGTGCTACTTTTGCCACACGCCGCCCGGCTTGGCGGCGGCCGGCCGTTCCGGCGTGCGGATGTGCTCGGGCCGAATGCCGATGCCGAGAATCCGGGCCGGGATGCGGCGCAGCATCGGGACCGCCCACAAAAGCTTCACCAGCAACGGCGGCTTGATCTCCTCGCGCTGGCCGAGCACGCCGGTGATCACGCGCTCCTGCACCAGGACTTGCGCGCGCTGGATCACGCGGGTCGGAAACTCGCGCCGCTTCTGCACGCGCCGCAGCAGGCCTTCGCCGACCGCGCCCGCCAGCAGCGGCTCGGCCAGGATATTGGCGGCGGCGACCGCGTCCTGCACGGCGAGATTGATGCCGACGCCGCCGACCGGCGACATCGCGTGGGCGGCGTCGCCGATGCAGATGAGGCCGCGCCGGTACCAGCGCTTGAGGCGATCGACCGCGACCGTGAGCAGCTTGATCTGGTCCCAACTGGCGAGCTCGCCGACACGATCCGTGAACAGCGGCATGGTCCGCGCCAGCTGCGCGCAAAACTGAGTCAGTCCGCGACGACGCACCTCCTCGAACGATCCTTTCGGGATCACATAGCCGCATTGCCAGTAATCGCCGCGATTGATCATGACGAAGATGTGGCCAGCTTCGAACAGGCCCATGGCCTCCGCGGGATCGCCCGGCTTGCGGCTCACCCGGAACCACAGCACGTCCATCGGGGCGCCGAAATTCTCCACTTCAAGCCCGGCCTTGTGGCGCACGAGCGAATGCCGGCCATCGCAGCCGACGACGAGCGGAGACCGCAGCTCGAGCGCGCCGTCCGGCGTGTTGGCCCGCACGCCGACCACGGCACCCGCCTCCTCGACGAGATCGGTTGCCTCCGCTCGCATGATCACCCGGAAGCCCGGATAAAGCCGGCCGCGCTCGCTCAGGAAATTCAAGAAGTCCCATTGCGGCATCAAGGCGATGAATTTGCAATGGGTCGGCAGATGGCTGAAATCCGCGAAGATGAATTCGATGTCGCCGAACCTGGCCTTGAGCTCGCGCACCTCTTGATGCGGCAGGGCCAGGAAATCGGACAACAGGCCGAGCTCATGCATCAGCTCGAGCGTGGACGGATGGATCGTGTCGCCGCGAAAGTCGCGGAGAAAATCGGCGTGCTTTTCCAGCACCACGACCTCGACGCCGGCGCGCGCCAAGAGGTAGCCGAGCATCATGCCGCATGGGCCGCCGCCCACGATGCAGCAGCCCGCCGTCAGTTGATTTGCCATCGCCTGGCTCTGCGTCCGTCCGGGGAGAACACCGGCAACGGTGGTGCGTTTCCGGACCGGGCGGGAGCTTTTTCGTACTGTCGCATTTTCGCACGGAAAGCCGGATTCCACGTTTCCTGAAAATGCTCCGTCTAGAAGCCGACCATCCGCTCGTTCACGATGTAGCCGCCGAGCAGGAGCGCGCCGAAAGCGATGATGACAACCGCCGCCCCGGTCTCGATGCCGCGCATCGCCAATATTCCATAGCTCGAACGCGACCCGGCGATCCGCTGGGCCCAGGACCTGGCGCCGACCGCGATGCTGGCGATCGCGGCGACGGTGATGAAGGTGCCGAGACCCATCACGAAGGTCGAGGCCGCGCCGACCCAGAACAGGCCCTGGGCGAGCGCGAAGACCAGCACCAGAATGGCACCCGAGCACGGCCGCAACCCGACCGCCACGATGGCGGTCAGCCCGCGCCGCCAGCCGCCGGGTCCGGCAAGCTCCTGCGGCTCGGGCGCATGGGCATGCCCCCATGCGGAGGCATCGTCGTGATCATGGTGCGAATGCCCGTGATCATGATCGCCGTGAGAACCCCGGACAGGCTCGGCGGCGCCGGCGTCATGGGCGTGCTCGCAGTGCTCGTGTCCATGTTCATGTGCATGGTCGTGAGCGTGATGATCATGCGCCGCACGGGCCGGCGTCACCGCGGCTCCGACCGCCGCGGTCGGGCGGCCGAGGTCGCGCAGCGCCGCGACGAACGCGCGTCCCTTCACCCACAGCAATCGCAGGCCGACGAGGATGATGAGCGAATAGCTCAGCGTCTCGATCCAGTTCACGGCGCCGTTCATGGTGGCCGCGCTCGCGTGCAGCAGCACGGCCGCAACCCCAACGATCGCGACCGCCACGATCGCCTGCATCATCGCGGAAAGGAACGACAAGACGACGCCGCGCACCCAGGTCTCTTCGTTGGCCACCAGGTATGACGAGATCACCGCCTTGCCGTGACCGGGTCCGGCAGCATGGAAAATGCCGTACAGGAAGGACAAGCCCATCAGGCTCCAGGCGGCGGTGCCGTCGGCCTTCGCGGCGCGGATCAAGCCGGAAAACTGCCGATAGAACTCGGCCTGCTTGGCAAACAGCCAGCCCACGACGCCGCCGACCGGGACCGGCGCGGTTCCGGGACGCGGGCCGCCGAACGGCGAGCCTTGCGCGAAAGCGTCGTCGAGAAGCGCGACGAGCAACAGGATCGCCGCCACGAGGAGCCCGAGTTTTGCGATTTGCCCGGTTGTGCGCCCCCCGGGGACGATCCTCATGGACATTTCACCAAGATCTTGTTGGCGAATTGCGCGCCCCAATTATCGCTGGCGCTGAGCTGATTGAAGAACGCTTCGCCCAGCTGCTGGCCGGGCGGGACCGTCAATTCCTTCGGCCGCGCGACCGACAGCTTGCAGGTCGCCGGCGCGCCCACCAGCGCGATCGGCTCCTTCACGTCCTTGAAGGAGAAGTCCACGAAATATTCCGGATCGTAAATCTCGACGTTGAGCTCCTTCGCCTTGACCGGCGTCTTCAACGGCAGCGTGAAGTGGAGCGTCAACACCGTGTCCTTGGTGTTGTAATCGAGATAATAGTCGGTCGGATCCTTCATCTCGATCTTCTTGCCGTTCGCCTTGGCGAAGGTGAAATAATCGAATTCCTTGAGCGAGGAGACGTTCTCCTTGGCGAGCGAATCCAAGTCCTGGCGGGTGAACACGCCCGGCTTCTTGGGCTCGATACCCTGGGTCGCGAACGCCGAAAACATGTCGTCGAACGTCCAGTTGTAGCGGACGCCCGTCACCGACCCGTCGGGCGCATAGACGAGCTCGCCCTGCATGGTTACCCAAACATGCGGATGGGCGAGAGCCGCGCCGCCTGCCGCCAGGAGGCCCGCCAAGGCGAGGATCATTCGGGCACAGGGCTTGGTAAAAAAGCGATTAATCATGTCACTTGGTCATATCGCTGGTGGTCATATCGCTGGTCACGTCAGAGGCCAGACCTATTGCGGCGCGCAGCAGTGCACCCGAGAGTCGCCGGCCGCAACATAGCATGGAGTGCGGCGGAATGGAGGCCTCAAATTGGTCGCGCCCGCGCACGAAGCCGCGATTGACTTGAATATCATAGCCCGGCCGCGCCCCCGTCGGCGCGCGGGTCGTGGGCGCCTTCGAGCGTGCCGTTGGGGTGCAGCACCACCGCGCCGGCATGACCCATGGAGTCCGCATAGGCCTCGCCCAGCACCTCGACCTCGTGACCGGCCGCGCGGAGCGCCGCGATGACGCCTTCGTCGAACCGCGACTCGACCAGGAGGCTGGCATGGGGCGAGCCCCAGGTCTGTCCCAGCACGCAACGCGGCCGGTCGAGCGCCTGCGCGAGCGGCACCCGGAAACCGATATGCCGGGTGAACAGTGCCGCCTGGATTTGCGGCTGGGCGTCGCCCCCCATGGTGCCGTAAGCCATGATCCGGCCGTCGGCCAGTACCGCCAGGGCCGGACTGAGCGTATGCAGCGGCAGCCGTCCGGGCTCCAGCCGATTGAGCGCGCCGGGCTCGAGCGAGAAGCTCACGCCGCGATTCTGCATCAGCACGCCAGTCCTGGGCAGCACGCAGCCGGAGCCGAATTCCCAATAGAGCGACTGGATGTAGGAGACGACGAGGCCGCCGGCGTCGGCGGCGCCCATCCAGACCGTATCGCCGTGGCGCCCGGACGGCGGCCACTGCGATGCGTGTTTACGATCGATCGCGCGGGCTTCCGCGTCGAGAAAGGCCCGCTCGAGATAGCGCTCCGGAGAATGCGGGAGGCGCCGCGGATCGGTCAGATAGCGATCGCGCAGGCGAAACGCGCGCTTGGTCGCCTCGACCAGGCCATGGATGTGATCGAAGCTGTCGGCTTCCCGAGCGCCAGGGCGGTCGAGCAGAGCCAGGATCATCAGGGAGGCGAGGCCCTGGGTCGGCGGCGGCGTGTTGAAGGCGGTGCCGGAGCGCAGCTCGACCGACAGCGGCTCGGCGACGGCAGCCCGGCAGCGCTCGAGATCCGGCCGCGTCACCGGGCTGCCGATGCGATCGAGATCGCCGGCGATCTCGCGGCCGACATCGCCGCGATAAAAATCGTCGAGGCCCGCATATGCCAGTTGCTCGAGCGTGGCGGCGAGCGCGGGCTGCAGCAATCTGCTGCCCCGGACCGGCGGCTTGCCGTCGACCAGAAAGGTCTCGGCAAATCCCGGCGCGCTTCGCAGGTCGGGCAAGCCGGCGCATGCCGCATGGCTTCGCGCGATCGCGAAGCCCTCGCGGGCGTGACGGACGGCGGCGCTCAGCAATTCGGCGAGCGGCAGCTTGCCGCGCTGCGCGTGGGCGGCTTCGAGCGCCAGGCTCCAGCCGCCGATCGCGCCCGGAACCGTGATGGCGGCGAGCGGCCCGCGGGCGGGGATCGAGTCGAGGCCGGCCTCGCGGTAGAGCTCCGGCCGCGCCCGGTTGCCGGCGGCGCCGGCGGCCATCACCGCGCGCACGCGCCCGGACGGCTCGCGGATAAGCCAGAAGCCGTCGCCGCCGAGCTGGTTCATGTGCGGATAAACCACCGCGATCACGGCCGCCATGGCGACCATGGCCTCGATCGCATTGCCGCCCTCCGCCAGGATCGCGCGACCAGCCTCGACGGCGGCCGCATGGGGAGCGGCGACGATGCCGCGCCGATGTCCGGCGGTGTGCAGGTCCATCACCAAGCTCTCAGGAACGAACGCCGGGCTGGTCAAGCAGGCCGCGCTTTGCCAGCAGCGCGTCGGGGGTGGGCAGCCGGCCACGGAAGCTCCGGTAGAGCGCGGCCGGGTCGCGCGAGCCGCCGGCCGCGTAGATGTGGTCGTGCAGCCGCCTGGCGGTGGCAGGATCGAAAATATCGCGAGTCTCCTCGAAGGCCGCGAACGCGTCGGCGTCGAGCACCTCGGACCACATGTAGCTGTAATAGGCCGACGCATAGGCGCCGCCGGAGAACACATGCACGAAATGGGCCGGGCGGTGCCGCATGACGATCTCAGCCGGCATGCCGATGCGCGCGAGCGCGGTCGCTTCGAACGCAGTGACGTCGAAGTCCCGCGGGTCCGCCAGCAGGTGCAGCTCGAGATCGACCAGCGCGGAGGCGACATATTCGACGGTCGCAAAGCCCTGGTTGAAGGTGCGGGCCGCGACGAGGCGCGCCAGCAGGTCGTCCGGCATGGCGGCGCCGGTGCGGTAATGCAGGGCGAACCGCCGCAGGATTTCCGGCTGCTCGAGCCAATGCTCGTAGAGCTGCGAGGGCAGCTCCACGAAATCGGTCTGCACGCTGGTGCCCGAGATCATCGGATAGGTGACGTCGGACAACAGCGCATGCAGCGCATGGCCGAATTCGTGGAACAGGGTGCGGGCATCGTCGAAGCTGAGCAATGTCGGCTGGCTGTCGGGCGCCTTGGAGAAGTTCATCACATTGACGACCAGCGGCCGGATCTCGCCGGCGAGCTTTTCCTGGTCGCGCAGCGTCATCATCCAGGCACCGCTGCGCTTGGAGGCGCGCGCGAAATAGTCGCCGAAGAACACCCCGCGATGGCTGCCGTCGGCACCGTGCACGTCCCAGACCCGCACGTCGGGATGCCAGGCCGGCACATCGGTGCGGCGCTCGAAGCTCAAGCCGAACAGCTTGTAAGCGGTGTAGAACGCCGCCTCGATGATGTGATTGAGCTGCAGGTAGGGCTTGATCGAAGCCTCGTCCGCGTCGCATTTGAGCTTGCGCAGCTTCTCGGCATAGTAACGCCAGTCCCAGGCGGCGAATTCGAAATTGCCGCCCTCGGCTTGCGCCAGCGCCATGAGCTCGTCGCGGTCCGCCAGCGCGCGTGCCCGCGCCGGCGCCCAGACCCGGTCGAGCAGGCCGCGCACGGCCGCCGGCGTCTTCGCCATGGCGTCATCGAGCCGGTAGTGGGCGAAGGTCTCGTAGCCGAGCAGGGCCGAGCGCTCGGCGCGCAGCGCCAGCATCTCGGCGATGATGGCCTTGTTGTCGGTCTTGGCCCCGCCGTCGCCGCGCGCGATCCAGGCCCGGAAGACTTTCTCGCGCAGATCGCGGCGGGCCGAATATTGCAGGAATGGCTCGACGCTCGAGCGCGACAGCGTGACCACATGGGCATGCCCGAGCCCGCGCTCCTGCGCGGCCGCGCGCGCGGCGGCGCGGACATAATCCGGCAGGCCCGCCAGATCCGCCTCGCTTTCGAGCACGAGCGCATAGGCCTGCTCGTCGGCCAGCACGTTCTGGCTGAAGGTGGTCCCGACCGTAGCCAGCCGCTCGTTGATGGCGGCCAGCCGCGCCTTGGCGGGCGCGGCGAGCGCGGCGCCGGCGCGCTTGAAATCCAGGTGATAGCGTTCCAGCACGCGCCGCTGCTCGGCCGTCAGGCCGAGCTGGTCGCGCGCGCGGTAGAGCGCGTCGACGCGGCCGAACAAGCGCGCGTTGTGCAGGATGCCGTCCCAATGGCGGGCACGGCGCGGCGCGACGTCGCGCTCGATCGCCAGCAGCGCCGGGTTGGTGTGGGCGCCCGCGAGCGCGCGAAACACGTCGGTTACGCGGCCCAGGAGCCGGCCGCTCAATTCGAGCGCCGAAATCGTATTGACGAAGCTGGGCGGAGCCGGATCGGCCGCGATCGCCGCGACCTCGGCATCATGGGCCGCGAAGGCGTGATCGAACGCCGGCGTAAAATGCGCGGGCGCGATGCGACCGAACGGCGGGGCGCCGAACGGACCGGTCCATTCCTGGAAGAATGGATTGTCGGCGGCGATTTCGGACGGGGCGGAAGGCGGAGCGGGCTTGTTCATTCGGCAGGTTCCGATGGGTGAGCCCTTAGGTAAGTCACGCCGGCTGGCTTGACCACCAGCCCGGCTTGCCTCGCCGGCAAAAAACCTGCCAGTACGTCGGCGACTTCAGACCAGAGCCTGGAGGAAGCCATGCCCGCCATCACCCTCGACCTGGCCAACCGCATCATCGAGGCCGTGCTGCGGCGCGCCGTGGAGATCGATTGCCGGCCGATCAGCGTGATCGTCGTCGAGCCCGGCTGCAAGGTGAAGGCGTTCCAGAAGGAGGACGGCAGCTCGATGGTCCGCTTCGAGATGGCCTTCGGCAAGGCCTATGCGGCGCTGGCGCTCGGCCGCTCCTCCAAGCTGGTGCGCATGCGGGCCGAGGAACGGCCGATCTTCATGCGCTATCTCATGAGCGCGACCGGCGAGCAGATCTTTCCCGAGGGCGGCGGCTTGCAGATCCGCGGCCTCGACGGCGAGGTCATCGGCGCCATCGGGGTCACCGGCGACACCGAGGACCGCGACGAGGAGCTCGCCGCTCACGGTATCCATTCGGCCGGCCTGAAGACCGATGCGGATTTCGAAGGCAAGGGGCGCCATGCCGGCGTCCGGCTGACCAACACGTAGGGCGCGGCGATGGAACAATGGAGTTAAAGACGGTTTTCTTGGACCTCAAGTCGCCCCGTCTACACCATCCTCAGCACGCATCAGATTCGAGGATCTCCAAAACCCCGCCCTAATTTCCCCGCCTCTCTGCATCGGGTGGCCGGATTTGATCAAGACGGTCCGGCGGGAGCCGAAAGGTGAAGCGACGGGGTTTCCGCCAGAACTCGTCGGCGGTCTAAACCAGAGCATTACTGGCCTTCTTCCACCCGCCTAGCTCGGCATACCCAGGCGTAATTGCCTCGGGGGCTCGCGGCACTACGTTGTTTGCGACATTGGCGGGAGGAAGGCGCGAAAGCCTGTGATCTCGGTCGTCGTTGGCGATCCGTCGATCCTGACACCGCATTCTGCCTTTTCATTGGGAGACGGCACATGAATTTCGTCTTGGTGAATCGCAGGACACCCCACCCGCAATCTTTCTGTGCGCTGTGCTGTGAGCCGATCGCGGGGAGCTACCTGCGAGAGATCGCAACACGGCTCTCCTACTGCGATCACGAGTGCTACGTCGATCACTGCAAACTTGCCGTCCCGGCACTCCAAAGTCATGCGAGGGCGTCATAATGTCATTGAAGCTCAATCCATCGGCTCCGCGTGCCGAGCAGCACGATTTGCGCCCGGACGTGCTGCTGCTGAGGCCGCTGGGCTCCGCCGTTCGCGACGATCTCGATCCGCATCGGCGTCCGCGGCCGGAGACTTTGCCATCGGGCGTGGCGCAGTTCCCCTTCTTTGCCCGGTTTGTCGTCATCAACCTCGTCGGGGTGGCGCTGCTGGCCGCGGCTTGGGCTGAGGGTTTGTTGCTGAAGCCCTATCGCGCCGACGAGTCGGGCATGTGCTATCTCATTACCGCCCTGTTCCTGGTCGGGCTCGTCGCCGTCGCGCGCAAGGACTGGCAGACGGTGCGCTGGTCCGGCAACGCGCTCGTCTATCTCGGCATGGTCGGTACCGTGCTCGGTCTCATCATGACCGTCTCCGACCTCTCGGTCGACAAGGCGCAGAGCTTCGAGAGCTTCAAGGCGATCGTAACCGCGATCTACGTCGGCGCCGGCACCGCGCTCTATACCAATCTGCTCGCCTGCATCGGTTATCTCTGGCTCGGCACCAACGCTCACCTGCTCGCCCGCCTGGAGGTCTAGTGCCATGTGGCGGGGGATGAATGTTTCCTTTCGCGACATGCTGTTCCTGTTGGTGTTCGCCTATCTGGTGATAGGCGCCCTCGCCCTGGCGCATGTCGCCAAAAGCGACGAGCAGCAGAGCAAGGGGCAGACGCCCCCCGGCAACGTCATCGTCGAGTTGTTCTGGGACAAGGCGATCGATGCCGATGTCGATCTCTGGGTGCAGGGGCCGGGAGACGTCCCGGTCGGTTACTCGAACAAGTCGGGCGTGATCTTCAATCTGGTGCGCGACGACCTCGGCAAGAGCGGCGACCCCAACTCGATGAACTACGAGGTCGCCTATGGCCGCGGCCATTGGCCGGGCGAGTATGTGGTGAATGCCATGCTGTATCGCTCGCGCGACCAGAAATTCCCCGTCGCCACCCAAATCAAGGTGTCGCTGCAGGATCAGCAGGGACACGTGCGCCAGGCGCTGCAGTCAAATATAGAGCTCGCCTTCGAGGGGCAGGAGACGACCGTGTTCCGTTTCCGCCTGGATGAGGCGGGCGAGATCATCGAGGGCAGCATGAACCGCATCCACAAGAACCTCCGCGCGGCAGGCAGCTCATGACCAGCTTTCTCATCGCCTTCGTCTCCCTCGCCCTCCTGCTCGGCGTCTTCGCCTATGTGGCGGTTCCGGCAGGGAGCCACGTGCGCCGCGCCATCATCGCCGGGTTCTTCGCGGTCATCCTCGGCGCCCTGTTCTTCGGCTATTCCGATATGCTGGGACGGCCGAAATCGACGCGGCTCGAGGTATTCCGCACGAACATGCAGGACGCCAAGATCATCGGCTCCTATTTGAAGGAGAACGACGGCGTGTATCTCTGGCTGCAGCTGCCCGGCTTGGACGAGCCGCGCTACTACAAGCTGCCCTGGGATGAGAAGGTGGCAAAGGCGCTGGAGCGCGCGATCGCCGAGAACGAGCGCCAGCATGGCGGCGGCATCGCCATGGGGCTACCCTTCGAGCGCGGGTGGGATCGGGAAGACCCGAAATTCTACGCGCTGCCGCAGCCGAAGCTTCCCGACAAGCCTGGGGAGCCGCCGGTCACCGTCTACAAGGCACCCGAGCAGGGCGCCTGAGCCGCCGGCTCCCGGCGAGGCTCGGCTCGCTCCCCGGCGACACCGAGGACCGCGACGAGGAGCTTGCCGCCCACAGCATCCATTCGGCCGGCCTGAAGACCGACGCGGATTTCGAAGGCAAGGGGCGCAACAAGGGCGTCCGATTGACCAACACGTAGGGTGCGGCAATGGACGGTGGATGCTACGACAGCAGCCGGACGGATCCGCCCCGTGCTTTCATCAACTTCACGGCCTTTTTGTCGAAAGAGATGAAGGTATCCGCGCCGAGCCAGCTTCCCTCATAGGCGATCACGCCATCGGCAAAATCACCACCTGCGTTCAGCAGAGCCAATCCAGCTTCCGCCGCAGGCCGGTTCATCACGACATTCGCGCCATTCATCAAGCGTCGGATCGCTTCCGTGATTTCGCCTGGCGGAATCTTGTAGCCCTGCGACAGTACCCAGACCAACTCGCAAAGAGCCGGTAGCGCCAGCGCAACTACGTCAGCTTTCATCAACTCGGCCTGGGCGACTCTGCTTTGCCGCTCGTTGTCACCCGTAATGGCCCGAACGAGCACATTGGAATCGGCCGTGATCTTCATCGCCTGCCGGCCCAGCCCCGGGCAGCGACCTTATTCATGTCCTCAATCGACAAGGATGGGCCATTCTTCTTCTTCAAGAAATCGAAGGCATCCGATATCTTCCCGGTCGGCCGAGCGGCCTTCACCTCAATGCGGCCATCGGGAAGCTTGTCCACGGCAATTTTTTCACCAGGATGAACCCCCAGATGCTCCAGGAGATCTTTGCGCAGCGTGACTTGTCCTTTGGCGGTAACGGTCAGGGTGCTCATGGTCTGGCCACATATTGAAGCCCGTTATGTAAGGCAAAAATGCCTTACAATCAAGGGGGTCGCGTTGCGGGACGGCCAAAGCGTCATGTGTCGCAATCACGCGCCGCAATTAGAGGCTGGAGAGAGTCCCTGATGCCCCGTCACAGCCGTTTCGTTCCCCAGGGCGTCATCCCGGCGGTCCTGCTGCCGTTCGACGACGCGCTCGCGATCGATGAAGCAAGCTTCCGGGCGCATCTGCGCGCGGTGGCGGCGACGCCGGGCCTTGCCGCCGTCACGGTCAATGCCCATTCGACCGAAGTTGCCTCCTGCAGCTTCGAGGAGCAGCGCCGCGTGCTCGACATCGCCGGCGACACGATCGGCGACCGCCTGCCGCTGGTGAACGGGGTGTGGGCGGACGGCAGCCTGGAGGCGGCGCGCATCGCCCGCATGGCAACGCTTGCGGGCGCCTCCGCGCTTCTCGTTTTCCCACCGGCGCCCTTCACCATGGGGCAGACCGCCGACATGGCGCTTGCGCACTTCAAGCGCATCGCCGATGCCAGCGATCTGCCCATCATCGCGTTCCAATATCCGCTGGCGGGCGGCCAAGGCTATCCGCGCGAGACGCTGCTGCGGCTCGTCCAGGAGGTCCCGACCATTGCGGCCATCAAGGATTGGGCCGGCAATGTGCCGCAGCACGAAATGCACATCCGGATGCTGCAAAGCCTGCCGCGGCCGGTGAACGTGCTCACCACCCACAGCGCGTGGCTGCTGAGCTCACTGGTGCTCGGCTGCAACGGGCTGCTCTCTGGCAGCGGCAGCGTGATCGCGGATTTGCAGGCGGAGCTGTTCAGCGCCGTGCAGGCCGGCGATCTCCCGGCAGCGCGGCGGCTCAACGACCGGATTTATCCGTTGGCCCGCGTGTTCTACGCCGAGCCCTGGTCGGACATGCACAACCGGATGAAGGAGGCGCTGGTCCTGCTCGGACGGCTGCCGCGCGCGCTGGTGCGGCCGCCGCTGGTAAAGCTCGGCCGCGACGAGATCGATCGCATCGCGGCGGCCCTGGTCGAGGCCGGCCTCATCGCCGCCAAGGGGAGCCGCGACGCGGCCTGAAGGCCCCGACGCGCGCGGCCGGCCCGGGCCCGGCCAGCTGCGGCATAATTCAGGCTTGATCCGGCGCCCCGGTTCGGAGACATTGCCGGCGCGCGACGAGGAACCCGATGCCCGAAACACCCAAAACGGCCGGCGGCCGGCGGATCATCTGGCAGAATGTGCTCACGGTGATGAGCGCCGCCATCTTGATCAGCGCCGAAGTGTTCGGCGCGGCCTTCGCGGGCGGCTGGGCGGTCGCCAGCCTGTTCGAGCTCGGCACCGACGGTATCCACGTCATTCAGGCCATCTTCTTCATCCTCGGCATCGGCGTGATGATCGCGTTCGTGCGCCATGCCAAAGAGGTCGAGCCGTTCGTGACCAGGCGCTGAGCGCGCGGCGCGGCAGCCGGAACCGACGCAGGCCGGAGTGCATTAAGCATCTGATGCCGTGGACCATCGGGTTGCGGTTCGCTGCAGCCAAAAGTCTTGCGCGTTACGGGTAAATCCATTATTTGAAGCATGCCCAATTTCGCACGTGCCTGTGGCCGTGTGTCGGTCGGTGGGCATCCGGACAAGAGGCCGGACAGCCGCCTAAGGACGAGATCTCACGTCCTTGCTCATGCGATCGGCAGCCGGAGGCGAAACCGGCGCACCCCGCTCTCAACGGGGGACGCGGCTTAAAGCAACGACGGAACGGGCTTTTTTGGAACCACCGGCGCGAATGCCGGATGACTGAAAAGGCTTGTCCTTCTTGCCGGGCGTGCGGAACGGGATCTCCCCAATCCGGACCAAGGCAGCAATCGAAGCAGCGCTACGCGCACCGCATGCCGCGGTGGCCGCGGGCGTTGCAGGAGGTTCACCAGGCGGCGCGCCGCCATGCCGGATAGGGAGCAAGGTCGAGATGACCGCACGCATCCGTGAATTCCTGAAGCACCGCAAGGACGAAGGTCCCTGCCTCGTCGTCGATCTCGACGTCGTGCGCGAGAACTATCTGTCCTTCGCCAGATCGCTGCCCGACAGCAAGGTGTTCTACGCGGTGAAAGCCAATCCGGCGCCCGACATTCTCAAGCTCTTGGTCGAGCTCGGTGCCTGCTTCGATGTCGCCTCGGTGAGCGAGACGGAGGCGGTGCTGGCCGCCGGCGCCCGGCCCGAGCGCATCTCCTACGGCAACACGATCAAGAAGGAGAGCGAGATCGCGGCCGCCTTTCGGCTCGGAGTGACGCTGTACGCGGTCGACTGCGAAGCCGAGGTCGAGAAGATCGCCCGCGCGGCGCCGGGCGCCCGCGTCATCTGCCGCATCCACTGCGACGGATCGGGCTCGGAATGGCCGCTGTCGCGCAAGTTCGGCTGCGAGCCGAACTATGCGGCCGACATCCTGGAGCTGGCGCAGCGGCGCGGCCTCCTCCCGCATGGCATTTCCTTCCATGTCGGCTCCCAGCAGCACAATGTGGAGGCCTGGGACCGTGCTCTCGCCTCGACGGCGGCAGTCTTCCGGACATGCGCCGAACGCGGCATCACGCTGTCGATGGTCAATCTGGGCGGCGGTTTTCCGGCCCGATATGTGCGCAAGACGCCGCGGCTGGAATCCTACGGCAAGGCCATCTTCCGGGCGTTGCGCCGCCATTTCGGCAACAATCTGCCGGACACCATCGTCGAGCCGGGACGCGGGCTCGTCGGCAATGCCGGAATAATCGAGGCCGAGGTGGTGCTGGTCGCCAAGCGCTCGCCCGCCGACGATGTCCGCTGGGTCTATCTCGACATCGGCAAGTTTCATGGGCTGGCCGAGACCATCGCGGAATCGATCCGCTATCCGATCCGCACCAAGAAGGATCGCGACGAGATGGCGCCCTGCATCATCGCGGGCCCGACTTGCGACTCCGTCGACGTGCTGTACGAGAAAACCCCCTACCCGCTGCCGGTCTCGCTCGCCATCGGCGACAAGGTGCTGATCGAGGCGGCCGGAGCCTATACGGCGACCTATTCCTCGGTCGGCTTCAACGGCTATCCGCCGCTGCGGCAATACGTGATCTGAAGATCAGGGATCAGGCATCAGTAATCAGACGAGGCCGCGTTTTCTGATTGCTGACCTCTGATTGCTGATTACTGCTACGGCAGGATCAGCCGGTGCCGGACCGCGTAACGCACCAGCTCGGCGGTGGAGTGGATGTCGAGCTTGCGCATCGAGGCCGAGCGGTGGGTCTCCACCGTCTTGACGCTGATGCTGAGCAGATGGGCGATCTTCTTGTTGCTGTTGCCCTCGGCGATGAGCTGAACCACCTCGCGTTCCCGCGCCGTCAACGAGACCCCGTTGTTGATCGCGCCGGCCTGCTCGACGAAGTTCTCGAGCAACGTCTCCGAGACATGATCTGAAAAATAGGCACGGTGCTGCGCCAAGGCCTCGACCGCCCGGACGATCTGCTCGTCGCCCTCCGACTTCAAGACGTAGCCGCGGGCGCCGGCATGCAGCACATCGCGAATTTCGGTCTCCCGATCGTGCAGCGTGAAGATCATGACCTCGGTCCCCGGCACTTCCTTGCGGATTTGCCGCGTGGCCTCGATCCCATTGATGATGGGCAATGAAATATCGAGAACAGCGACGTCCGGCTTATGATGGAGCGCAAGCTCCACCGCCTCGCGACCGTTGCTCGCTTCCGCGCACACTTCGAAGTCCTGCCGCGCTTCGAGCAGCGCACGCAGGCCACGCCGCACGACCGCGTGGTCGTCGGCAAGGAGAATGCGGACCATGTTTGTAGCGCCCCGATCCCGGCCCGCCCCAGAACCCCACGCATACGCTAGCAACTGATGGAACTTTTCCAAAGCGGATTTTCACGGTGCAAAAAGATTTCGATGAATTAATGTATCGTACCGCCGCCGTCAAACTTTGGCGGCAATCGTTGTGTCACTCATGTTTTCAATCAACAATTCAATCAATAAATAGTCGCCGCATTGCCACATTCGACGGTCGGTTGCAGAGGTTCGCGCATGCCGATACCGGCGCGCGAACGCGTAGGCGGCGACGACACAAGCCCTTGGCGGTGCTTTGCTACCTCTTGGCTCGGGGGCGACACCCTCCGGGCGGCAATCCGACGCCCGCTCGCGCGGCAAGATCAGCCAAGATCGACGACGCCGGCATCGCCGTCTTCGGCTCCGAACGCGAGCAGCGTGCCGTCTGCGCTCCAGGCGAGCGCCGTGATCGGCGCGGCGGCCGGCTTGCGCGCCAGAATCTCCGCCCCGTCCGGAAGGCGAACAATCAGGACAAGCCCGTCCGCGTAGCCGACCGCGACCACGCCCTGCGTCGGATGGCAGGCGACCCGCTCGACCTGCGCCTCGCCCGGCGCCAGCACTTGCGGGGTCTTGCCCATCGGGCCGGACTTGGACTGGAACGGCCACAGGATCAGCTGCGTCGCGCCCGAGCTCGCCAGCCATTTGCCGTCGGCGGTCCAATCGAGGCAACGCACGCGGGCCGCATAGCCTTGCATGCGCATATCCTTGCGGTCGGCCAGGCGCCAGCCGTGCAGGGTCGGCTCCTGCATGGCGGTGACCAGGAAGCGGCCGTCAGGACTGAACGTCGCGGCGAGATGCGAGCCCTTCCAGGCCAGCGTCTCGGGCTGCGCTGCGGCGGCATTCGGAAACCAGAGCGTGGCGCCGTTGTAGTGGGCGATCGCCAGCCGGAAACCCTTGGGCGCGAAGGCCAATGCGCCGACGGTCGAGGGGGCCTCGAACATCTGCTCGGGGCGCTGCAGGGACGCGCCTGCGGCAGACCGCACGAAGGCCTGGCTGCCGGCGGACCAGGCCACGGCACCGCCGCGGCCGATCGCCACATGGTCGATCCAACGATGGCGGGCGTCGGCCGCGACGGTCGTGCTCGCGCCCGCCGCGTCGGTCGCCACCACCTTGCCATCGTCGCCGCCGGTGACGACGCGCTCGCGGTCGGCGGCGCTCGCCAGGATGGCGCCGCCGTGGACCGCGACGCGCCGGCGCTCGCCGTCGCGCACCAGCAGCAGCGCCTCCTCGCCGAGCACAAACACCGCGCTGGCCCCGGGAAAATGCACGGCCACGATCGCGGCATCCGCGTTGCAACGCCGCGTGCGTTCGATCACGGAAGCGGTGTCGGGGCTGCTTTGCGTCATGACCGATGCATTTGCGAGAGGTTGTAACACTCTCTCCCCGGCCCGGGAGCATCAAGGCGAACTCAAGCCAGGCAGCTCTCGAAGCCGGCCCGGATGTTCTGCTCGGACAGATTCCGGCCGATGAACACGATGCGGCTCACGCGCTCTTCCTCGTGCTTCCATTCGCGCTGGTGGTCGCCGTCGAGAATCATGTGCACGCCCTGGAACACGAAGCGCTTGGGATCGCCCTTGAAGGAGAGGATGCCCTTGCAGCGCAGAATATTCGGGCCCTCCTGCTGCACCAGGTTCTGCACCCAGGGAAAGAACTTGTCCGGGTCGAGCGGCTGGCCGGCCTTGAGCGAGACCGACTGCATCTCCTCGTCGTGATAGTGCTTGAGTCCGCCGCCACGATGACGGTGGTCATGCCCGTGGTCGTGGCGGTGATCGTGACCGTGACGGTGCTCATGATCGTGAGCATCGGTCTCGAGAAACGCGGGCTCGATCTCCAGGATGCGATCGAGATCGAAGGCGTTGCGCCCCAGCACCTCGTGCAATGGAACCGCGCAGCGCTCGGTCTTGTGCAGCCGGGCATACGGATTGATGGCGCGGATGCGTCCTTCGACCTCGTCGAGCTCGGCTGTGGAGACGAGGTCGGTCTTGTTGATGATGATCACGTCCGCGAAGGCGATCTGGTTCTTGGCTTCGGGCGCGTCCTTGAGCCGGTCCTTGAGCCATTTGGCATCCGCCACCGTCACCACCGCGTCGAGCTTGGTCTTGCGGCCGACGTTCTCGTCGACGAAGAAGGTCTGCGCGACCGGGGCCGGATCCGCAAGGCCGGTCGTTTCGACCACGATGGCATCGAACTTGCCCTTTCGGCGCATCAATCCGTCGATGATGCGAACCAGATCGCCGCGCACAGTGCAACAGATGCAGCCGTTGTTCATCTCAAACACTTCTTCGTCGGCGCCGACAACCAGGTCGTTGTCGATGCCGATCTCACCGAATTCGTTGACGATGACGGCGTATTTCCGCCCGTGCGGCTCAGACAGGATGCGGTTGAGCAGCGTCGTCTTGCCGGCGCCGAGATAGCCGGTGAGCACGGTGACGGGAATCTTGTCTGGCATCGATCGCTCCATGGGCCCGCTAACATAGGAATGCGCGGAAAGAACGCCAAGCTATTTGGGCCCGGCGAAATTGGGCCCTGCCGGAGCGCCTGAGCACGAGGCATCCTTGACAAACGCATCCTTGAGCCGGCTTTGCGGATATCTTATCGACGGCAGCCGCCAGGCAGCTGGCCCCCATTGGCCGCACCGGGGCGGTGCGGTATCAATCGAGGATGCCGAAGGGCGCGGGAGGCACGATGAGCGATCCGAAATCCCGCGCGGTCTGCGTCGGCGAGGTCATGATCGAGCTGCTGCGCGGCGGCGACGGCCGCTTCTCCATTGCCTGCGGGGGCGATACTTTCAATACCGCGGTCTATCTCGCTCGCGCCGGAGCCGACGTCGCGTTCGCCACCGCGCTCGGTGATGATCCCTATTCGGATGGCATTCTGGCGCTCATCGCCGCCGAGGGCGTAGCGAGCGACGCGATCCTGCGCGTGAACGGCCGCCTGCCCGGACTCTATCTGGTCGACCTCGATCCGGCGGGCAAGCAACACTTCAATTTTTGGCGCGACGAGGCGCCGGCCCGCAGCCTGTTCGAGCTGCCGGACTGGAACCGGGTGGCGGCGAGCCTCATTGCCGCCAAGCTCGTCTATTTCTCCGGCATCACGCTCTCGCTCTATTCCAATATCGGGCTTGGCCGCTTCCTGGCCTTGATCGAGGTGGCGCGGCAGAACGGCGCCAAGATCGCGTTCGACGCCAACTTCCGTCCCCGCAGCTGGCGCGGCGACCTGTCGCGCACCCGTACCGTGTTCATGGAAGCGTTGAAGCGCGTGGACATCGCGTTGCCGGCCTACGACGACGAGGCGGTGCTGTGGGGCGATCCGAGCCCGGAGGCGACGGTCGAGCGGCTGCAGGCCTTCGGCATCGCCGAGATCGTGGTGAAGAACGGTCCCAACAGCGCGCTGGTGGCGGCGCCCGGCGGCCGCGAATTCGTGCCGGTGCCCGAGGTGGTGGTGCCGGTCGACGCCATGGCGGCAGGCGACGGCTTCAACGCCGGCTATCTGGCGGCGCGGCTCGCCGGCGAAGCCCCAGCGGCAGCGGCAGC
>DASXXS010000154.1:0-3100 GCA_036502925.1 Xanthobacteraceae bacterium | reverse complement strand
GGGCAGGCCGACGCGCGCTCCTGAGACGGCCACGCGGAAATGGCAAGCAAGCGCCAACTCGAAGCCACCGCCCAAGGCGGTGCCATGCAGCGCGGCGACCACCGGCTTTGGCGTCGCCTCGATTGCGGCAATGACGTCGTGAAGTCCCGGGGCCTGCGGCGGTTTGCCGAATTCGGTGATGTCGGCACCGGCGAAAAACGTGCGCCCGGCGCAAGCGATCACCACTGCCTTGACCGCAGCATCGTCGCGCGCCTGTCGAAGAGCCTCGGCGAGTCCAGCGCGCACCTCGTGCTTGAGCGCGTTGACCGGCGGGTTGTCTACCGTGACGACCGCGACTTCGCCGTCTGTGCTGAAGTCGACGCTCCGATTGATGTTGCCCATGATGCTCCCCGACCGTGACGCCTTGTCAGGCAGACTAGTCCCGCGAGCCTGCACAAAGAAGGCCGGAATCGTTATCACCTCGGCTTGACTCGAATAGTAGAGGCCGGCAGGTTTGCAAGCGAAAATTGTCGAGAAGGATGCAGGGAGAACGGATGCGCGGAAGTTGGCGTAAATCGTGCCAGACAGCTGCGTGATGCGGCTGCTCGAAGTCAGCGAAGTCGTGGTGCGCTTTGGCGGCATCGTGGCGCTCGACGGCGTCTCGTTTGATCTCGAGGAGGGCCAGATCCTCGGGCTGATCGGACCGAACGGCGCTGGCAAGACGACGCTGTTCAATTGCGTCAGCCGGCTCTATACGCCGGTCAGCGGCGACATCCGCTTCGCCGGTCGCTCAATGCTCGGCCGAGCGCCGCATCGGATCGCCGAGATCGGGATCGGGCGAACCTTTCAGAACCTCGCGCTGTTCGGTCCGCAATCGGTGCTCGACAATGTCCGCCTCGGCGCTCATGCCCATAGCCGCAGCGACTTCGTCAGCGACACGTTGCGCCTGCCCTGGGCGCGCCGGCAGGAGACGGCGTTGAGCGAGACTGCCTGGTCGCTGCTCCATATGCTCGATCTCGAAGACGTGGCGTTGCGGCCGGCCGCTGGTCTGCCGCTCGGCACCCGCAAACGGGTCGAGTTGGCCCGGGCATTGGCGGGCCGGCCCAAGCTCGTGCTGCTCGACGAACCGGCGGGCGGGCTCAATCACGAGGAGGTTGGCGAGCTCGGCGTCCTCATTCGCCGGATCCGCGACGAGCGCCAAGTCACGGTGCTGCTGGTCGAGCATCACATGAACCTGGTCATGTCGGTTTCCGACCAGGTCGTGGCCCTCGATTTCGGCCGCAAGATCGCCGAGGGCACGCCCGCCGAGGTGCAGCAGAACGAAGCTGTCATCGAGGCCTATCTCGGCACCGGCCACAAGACCATAGCTGCCGCTTCCGGCGGGAAACCGGCCCCATGATGCTCGAGATCGCCGGCCTGGAGGCGTATTACGGCGAGCAGCAGGCGCTGTTCGGAGTCGGGTTCGATCTCGACGCCGGGCATGTGCGCACCCTGCTGGGAGCCAATGGCGCCGGCAAGACGACGGTGCTGCGTGCGCTCTGCGGTATGGTGCGAACCGGTGGCGACATCCGTTTCGACGGAAAATCAATCAAAGGTTGGGCGGCCGAGGATATCGTCCGACTTGGTGTTGCCCACGTGCCGGAGGGACGCGGCACCTTTGTCCGCCTGACGGTCGAGGAAAACCTGCAGCTCGGCGCGATGATCCGCCGCGACCACGCCTCAATCGCGGCGGATATCGAGCAAATCTACCATCATTTCCCGCGCCTCAAGGAGCGCCGGACGCAGCAGGCCGGCCTGCTCTCCGGAGGCGAGCAGCAGATGCTCGCGGTTGGCCGGGGGTTGATGCTGCGGCCGCGCCTGATGCTGCTCGACGAACCCTCGTTCGGGCTGGCGCCGTTGGTCGTCGAAGAGTTGTTCGGGATCCTGCGCGAGGTCAACCGCGACACCGGCGTGGCGATGCTGATCGTCGAGCAGAACGCGGCGCTGGCCCTCGAACTGGCGGAGCACGCCTATCTGCTCGAAACCGGCCGCATCGTCATGGACGGGCCGGCCGAAGCGATCGCCGCCGACGAGGCCGTGCGCCGCGCCTATCTGGGTTATTGAGCGGGGAGCGCCGATGCAATTGTTGCTGCAACAGGTGATGGCCGGCCTTGCCAACGGCGCCATCTACGCGCTGGTGGCGCTCGCCGTCGTGATGATCTACCAGGCGATTGATCACCTTAACTTCGCGCAAGGCGAGATGGCCACGTTTTCGGCCTATGTCGCCTGGCAGCTGATCGCTTGGGGCACGCCATATTGGCTGGCATTCGTGGCCGTGGTGATCCTGTCGTTCATCGGTGGCGTCGCCATTGAGCGGATCCTGTTCAAGCCGCTGCACAACGCCTCGATCCTGGCCAATCTGGTCGCGTTCATCGCCTTGTTCAGCATCCTGAACAGCGGTGACGGCTACATTTGGGACTACACGATCAAGACCTTCCCGACCCCGTTCGGCACCAAGCCGCTGTTCGGCAGCGTCCTGATCGACGCCCATGAAGCCGGGATGATCGGCGTGACCGCGGTGATGCTGGGTCTGATCTACCTATTCTTCCGCGGTACGCGGCTCGGCCTCGCGATGCGTGCCGCCGCCGCCAATCCGGAGTCGGCCCGCCTGGTTGGCATACGGGTGGGGTGGATGACGGCGCTCGGCTGGGGGGTTGCGGCTGCGATCGGCGGGGTCGCCGGCATGCTGATCGCACCGATCGTCTTTCTCGATCCGAATATGATGTTCGGCGTCCTGCTTTACGGGTTTGCCGGCGCCGTACTGGGCGGGCTGACGAGCCCGGCCGGCGCCGTGCTGGGGGGCTTTGCCGTCGGCGTCATCGAGAACCTAGCGGGCACGTTCATCCCTTATTTCGGCCGCGACCTAAAGCTGACGATCGCGCTGTTGGTGATCGTCGCGGTGCTGATGGTGCGGCCTGCCGGGCTTTTTGGCCGCAGCGTAGTGAGCCGGGTATGACGACACCGCAACAAGATACCGCGCTCTTCGCGCCCGCCGGCCAGGCGCGCGCGCAGAGGGCGGCATGGCTTTCAACCCGTCACTGGGTATGGGCGGGCGTTGTGGCGATCGCGGTGGTGCTGCCCT
>DASXXS010000153.1:0-3202 GCA_036502925.1 Xanthobacteraceae bacterium | reverse complement strand
CTTTTCCATCCCCGCCGACGAGCTCCCGGCCTGGGAAGAGCGGCTGCGCGGCGCCGGCGTCGAGATCGAAGGCCGCACCAAATGGCCGCGCGGCGGCCACAGCATCTATTTCCGCGATCCCGACGGACATCTCATGGAGCTCGCGACGCCCGGACTGTGGGCGGGCTACTGATCCGCCAGCACCTTGATCTACACTTTCGATGCGACACGCGAGGAGCGGCCCGCGCCGGGGTCTGAGACCGCCAGGCTAACCCGGCCGTTGTTGGTTTAACCCGGCAAACGTGGCAAAGTAGGCCGACCGCAACGACGTCTGAAATCGGACGAAGCGCTCCGCCAGCGGGAGGAGGATGCCGTGAAGGAATTGATCAAGCAGTATCTGGATAACGGGATTTCCAGGCGCAAGCTCATCTCGGGCCTGACCTCCGTCGGGATGAGCACGGTTGCCGCCAAGGCCATGGCGCAGAATCTGGCGCCGCTGGCCGGCGCAGCCGCCGGCGCGGTCGCGCAGGGCGCCACGCGCGAGCTGCAGGGCACCGGCGGCGCCCTGTTCGTCGCGCAGCTCAAGGCGGCCGGCATCAAGTACCTCTTCTTCAATCCATCGACGGGCGATTCGCCGATCTTCGACGCCCTGGTGGACGAGCCCGGCATTCAGCTCATCAAGGGAGTCCAGGAGGGCGCCGTGGTCGCCATGGCGGACGGCTACGCGCGGGCGACCGGCAAGCCCGCCGTCATCGTGGTCGCCAATATCGGCCTGCCCAATGCCATGACCCAGATGGTCAACAGCTGGAAGGACAACATTCCGCTCATCGTGGCGGTGGCCTCGGTCGGCCAGGAGGCGCTCGGCCACGAATTGACGCAGGAGACCGAGCACGTCGAGCTGATGACCCAGCCCATCACCAAATGGTACTGGAACGCGCAATCTACCGCCACGATTCCGGAAACCGTACGGCGCGCAGTGAAGTTCAGCACGACGCCGCCCTGCGGGCCGGTGTTCCTGTCGCTGCCCACCAACACCCTGCAAGGCCGGGCCAAGGCCAACATCATCGATCAGGCCAAGTTCGACGTGCCGATGCGCATCCGTCCCGACAAGGACGACATCGAGGCTGCCGCCAAGATGCTGCTGGCGGCGCAGAACCCGCTGGTGAGCATCGGCGACGAGCTCAACTGGTGCGGGGCGCAGAAGGAGATCGTCGAGCTCGCCGAATTGCTCGGCCTGCCGGTTTCCGGTCAGGCCGGCACGCTCGGCTTCTGGTCGAAGCCATTCCCCACCCGCCACCCGCTGTTTGTCGGCACCTTGCTGCCGAACATGCGCCAGCTCGGGAAGGCCGATCTGTTGCTCAATCTCGGCAACCGCTTCGGCGAGCGCTCCGCGCCAGGCACCAAGCTCATCTCGATCCGGCTCGACCCTTCGAGCCTCGCCCGGGAGAACCCGGTCGATCTCGGCATGGTTGCCGACATCAAGCTCGCCATCCAGGATCTGGTGGCGGCGGTCCGCAGCATGGCGACGGCACAGCGCCTCAAGGACATCGCGCAAGAACGCGTCGAGCGGACCCGCAAGATCACCGCCGAGATGTGGCAGGTGCGCCAGAAGACCGCCCGCGAAGGCGCCGACTCGTCGCCGGTCACGCTCGGCCGCCTCGGTCTCGAGCTGGAGGAGGCGCTCGACCGGGATACCTGCTATGTGTGCGACGTCGACTCGGGGAAAACAATGGACGCCGTGATGTCCTTCGGCGGCCCCGACAAGCACTATATCGGCACCGGCCCCAACGTGCTCGGCTGGGGCATGGCGGCGGGCGTGGGCGTCAAGCTCGCGCGGCCCGATCAGCCGGTGGTCTCGGTGGTCGGCGACGGCAGCTTCCTGTTCAGCGGTCCGCAGCCGCTGTGGTCCATGGCGCGCTACAAGGCGCCGGTCACGGTCATCGTGCTCAACAACCGCAGTTACAACAATGAGCGGAACCGGATTTGGAACAGCGCCGGCCGCCAGTTCAAGACCGGCCGCGACATGACCTGCTATAACGGCAATCCGGATGTGGACTTCGCCAAGACTGCTTCGGCCTTCGGGGTCGACGGCGAGACCGTCACCGAGCCGGCGCAGATCAGGCCGGCGCTTGACCGCGCCAAGCGCGCGACCGTGGAAGGGCGGCCCTATCTCTTGGATATTCACACGCGGCGCGACGGCATCGGCGCGGCGTCCACCTGGCATCCGTCCTACTCGATCGCGGATCTGCGGACCCGGAAGGTTTGAGCCATGCAGCGTTCTTCGCCTTTGTTTGTCATGCGCGGCTTCGTGTTGGGCGGCTTCGCCGCCCTCTCGCTCGCCGCCGCCGCGCCGCTCCATGCCCAGACGGCTCCCGCCTTGCCGCCCGGCGAGGGCCGCGATCTCGTCGCCGTTGCCTGCACCCAGTGCCACGGCCTCAACACCATCGTGCAGATTCGGGACGGCGCCGCCGGCTGGCGGCAGTTCGTCAACTACATGATCATGAAGGGTGCGCAGGTGTCGGATCGCGAGGCCGACACCGTGGTCCAATATCTGACGGCGAATTTCGGTCCGAACTCGCCCCTGGCCGCCGGCGCCGCGCCGGCTGCGCTGGCGCCATTGCCTTCGGGGCCCGGCAAGGAGCTTGTCGAGGCGCGCTGCGTCACCTGCCACGATCTGCTCCGGATCGTCGCATCGCGGCGGCCGAAGTCCGATTGGGACGCGATCGTCGCCAACATGATCAACCGCGGCGCCACCGCCACCCCGGACGAGCGCCAGACCATCGTCTCCTATCTCGCGACACAATTAGGCGAGTGAGAAGGATGCTCGTGCGGCTCGCTTGCGGCGGGGATGCACACATCTTCGCGAATTGATCGCGCGCGCATTCAGGGACGCACTTTCGGAAATCCGCCCGATCAAAGGTCCTGCGTCCGGTGCGCCATGGCGTCGTCCCAGAGCTTGTCCCGGTCGTCCTCGAAGATCAGCTTGCTGTCTGCCGCGGCCGTGAACCAGGCGCGCTGTGCGAGCTCGTTCTCGAGCTGACCGGGGCTCCAACCCGCATAGCCGAACGCGACCAGCACCATTTGCGGTCCATGCTGGCTCGCGATGTCGCGCAATATCTCGCGGCTTGACGTCATGGCGACGCGCCCGTCGATCTCGGTCGTTTCCGGCCGATGATAGTCCGTGCTGTGGATCACAAAGCCGATCTCAGGCTGGACCGGACCG
>DASXXS010000152.1:0-28961 GCA_036502925.1 Xanthobacteraceae bacterium | reverse complement strand
GCAGCAAACGTCAAGCTGATGTCCGGATCGGGTCACATTAAGGCCCGGCATCGGCCCATCTCCCAGACGTGTAGTAAGCAGGCAAGCCTGCACGTCCCGGCGCCACTTATCCCGGCGGAGCGTAGCGGGCGCGGCAAGGCGCGCACGACTTTCACTTAGTACGATTGTTGCAGCGGCGTTGCGCTGCCGTCAATGCGACGCTCGCCGCCGACATCCGTTATTGCGGCAGGAATAGCACGTTTCGCGTCTCGATGTCGGTTCCCCAACTGGTATTTTTGCCGAGCGCGCTGATCGCGGGCATCGCCGCAATCTTCTCTGCTTAGGCCTTCCGCCGGCTACGCCCCTTTTGCGGTACGGTATTCCGGAAATTCGACTTCTGCCGGAGGACAGATATTTGGGAAAGCTCAGCTTCGGCCTGAAGCCAATTATCCAAGGCCTTTCCTTCCGGACAGCCCGCCTGTTCCCATATTGCATACGCGCGTTCGGACACGTCAAAAGATCGATCTGTGCTCATTCGCGGCTCCTTCCTTGCGATCGACCGGATTTGTTCATTGATTCGAACGTCTTTTGCAAGAAAAAAGTTTATATCGCGGATTCCGATGAAGGCGGACAGCTGTTCCAATTGAAAACGGACAGCGCTTGCGATCGATTGCGGACTGACACCATTCCGATGATCGCGGACAGGCGCAGCAAGGGGTCATGGCGCCAGACTGACGTCAAGCCCTGACCGTTTGGCTGCCGCTTTACGCATGCTGTCGCCGTTGAGCGTGAGCCTCTGGGCGTTATGGACGCGCCGATCGAGGACGGCGTCGGCGACGGTCGGGTTGGCGATCACCTCGTGCCAATGATCGACCGGCAGCTGGCTGGTCACGATGGGCGAACCGCAATTGTGCCGATCATCGATGATCTCCAAACGGATCGCGACCTTGATCCTGCGTCGGGTCGCGAGTCCACAATCGTCGAGGATCAGGAACCTCGGCATTGTGAGGATTATTTAGACAAATATAGAAGTGGTTCATGTGTACTGCCACAAAACTCCGATTCGGAGGGAGGGCAAGGTAGCCGTAGGAGGCGAGAACATACTTGCGCAGCGAGACCTCGCTCGCCTCGTGCCCGATCAGCTTCTCAACTCGTCATGCATGACGCGAGGAACGACCAGCTTTTGCGACCGGTGAGCTTTTGATCTTTCGACCGCTTTTGGCAGTCGGCCCATTTCTGCTTTTCCTTTGCCCACTCGGCCTTGGCGTGATTCCACTGCTTCGCTGTCCATTTGGAGACGTCGTCGATCTTGGACGAGGTTGTCGGTGCGGGCGCCGTGGTCTGCGCCGGAACAGGTCCCGATGTCACGATGCAGAAAACAGCGGCGGCGAACGCGGATCGATTGAAGGGCATGGGTGCGGCTCCTGAATGGGATTTCCCTTTGGTCGGTCAGACTTCGTCCTTATCCGGATGTTGCGCTTGGATTTTTGAGCAAGCCTTACCTGCAGTCTTGCGGAGACTTTGGGTTCTTTAGCCTCTCGGGACAGACGCAAGAGGGCGTCGGAATAATGGCGTAGGTGTTCGGCTTGCAACATGACAAGACTCCGTGAACCACCCCCTAACAGCATTGCTGCCTATTTTGTTCCCTTTGAACCGCCCCGATCCGCTGGACCGCAAGGCGAAGCCGGCGCTCAAGGTCTATCAGGACCCCAAGGGGTTAAAGGCGACCGTGGCGAAGCAGGTAAGCGCCAACAGTTGGGCCACGGTAGCGCGCATGGTCGGCGCGAGTGGCGCGCGCGCCTCAAGGACGATCTGGTAAAAGACTGGGCCGCACGACCCAAGCGGAACAACCGTCTCAGGAGTTTACCTTTTTACCTTTGCTGAAATCTTGCTGGGGCGCCTTGCGCAATGTCTGCTTATCACTCGATAGCGACCGGATAGCAGACAAATCGGCGGGTCCGAGTAGTGCCGAAGGCGGACGCGAAGCCGACCCCTATCCTCCTGCTCGGGCCAACGATCAGGCACCGAAATTCACATCGCCGGCCGGTTGCCGTCCCATCTTTAGACGTGGGTAAATAGGAAAGCATCTCCCAAGATGCGCCCAAGTGTCGTCGGGCATGCCGCTCGATTTCCGCTTGGCCTCCAACGCCCTCCAAATTTAGGCGTCATCTTCCAAAAGTTCGATGCCGGCCCGCTTCTTAAGCATTTTGCCAGCGCGAATTCACCGGCGTCGATCCGACTGAACCTGCGTTATCGATTACGCCGCCACCAACGAGCAAGAGGCCACATCAGCACACGAAACACAATGATCGCCAGGGCGAATTGCAACCAAATCGAGGCACCAAAATTGATCATGATATATTCGACGCGATTGCTCCACGGGTAAGGAAGCATCTCAGAACCATTTTCGATCATCCGCAACACGGTCTTCTGCCACCAGGTCAGAACTTCAGGCACATACCAAAATGCCAAACCGAATAGAATTATCACTGCAGTTGCAGTCCAGAGCCGAAAAAATTGGACGCGGGTCCAATTCACGATTTCTCCACGCCGCTCTCTCAATCCGGCGAGCCATCGTCCCACGTTGCCCTCCAACTGGCGATCCATTTCGGCTCTATCGACGCTGGATATTCTAGCGCATCCCGCCGCGAAGGTACTGGTCGAGCAAAGCTCCGGTCGGGGGCGGCTCGAAACCCTGACAGTGTGAGTTCCTGGGAGGCCCACGGCCGGTGCAGGTGGGGTGACCATGTGAACATCCCTTCGCCTCGACTAGGCAGAGAGAATCACGCCTTCCGAGTCGAGTGAATCCCCGCCATCAGAATTTGCAAGAAAACCGGCCGCGAGGCCATCAAATCTGGCAAAGTCGATTACGCAAAGTCGCCAGAATCGCCTCGGAATTCAATGGCCTGTGAATTCTTCACAGACGACTCGGAACCGTACGGACGACGATTGGTTGCTCTTTTACAGGCGGCAGCGCCGGCGCGAGGTCCGCACTCTTCCGGGACAGGAATCTCGGCTTCGGGCCATTTAGAGGATCGATAGAAACAACGGAGAGTTTCCGTGGAAAGGAACAGCCGTCTGCGATTGCGAGACAAATTCAAATGCCTTTCGGACATACAGACGGCAATCGGACGGCAACTCAAAGCGGAGCACGAGATTAGCGAGGCCGTTCCAGAGCATCTTGCCAAGCTTGCCAGACAAATTGACCGCCCGCGCGGCGCCAATCGCGCGCACAGGACAGCGTTGGGGCGCTGACGACCCAAGCACTCAGGCGCTTCGGATATGATTTGTGGGCCCGACCCCGCGTGACTAAGAGACCCTTGCGCTCAGGACTTGGCCCCCAATCAATTATCGGAGCGATCCACGCGGCGGCTTCTGGATCGACCGGCTGTGCCGCTGGGCGGGCCGAGAGCCTCGCTGGGGGGCGACCTAGCGACGTTTCGACCAGAACGGGACACTTACGAACAGGCATCACACGCACTCCATACGGGTGGCGATCGCCGGCACCATCCAGATACTTCCGGTGTTGAAGGTAAAGCGGTCGTGTTCGAGCGCACGCATGGTCCAGATGACTCATAGGCAGCTTCGTTGATTCATCTATGAATTCTCGCCACATCGCGGTGGCAGATCATTGCCTATTCTGCGGCCCCAAAAAAATACGCGAATGGCAACATTCGGGCGGAACCTCGACGCGGGTAGCGCGTTTCACGGCGTGCAAGAGAGCGGTGGCGTTGGGTGTTGGCAGGAATGTTGCTCGGATTGGACCCGCTCGCGGCGCGCAGGTCGGCGTTATCGCTGGCCGCGGCTGCGGCCATCTCAATTGGTGCGGCCCATGAGTTACCAAGCGGAAATCAGCCGCGCTTCGCCGACGGCGATCCTGATGGTGATGGATCAGTCCACGTCGATGAATCATCGTCTGAAAAGCGGACAGAGCAAGGCCGCCTTTCTTGCGGATGTGCTCAATAAGACCCTCTATACCATCATCACCAACTGCTCCAAGGCCGATGGCGTCCGCGACTACTTTCACGTTGGGGTGGTCGCCTACGGTGGAGAGGACGCTGGTAACGGCTTTCAGGGCGCGTTGGGCGGCGAGGCATTGCATGTCGTCTCCCGCCTGGCCGAAGCCCCGCTCCGGGTCGAGACCCGCACCAAAAAGGTCGCCGGACTCAACGGCGATGTGATGGAGCAATCGGTGCGATTTCCCATCTGGTTTGAGCCGCGAAGTCACGGCAAGACATCGATGTGCGCCGGTCTCAACGCGGCGATCGATGTCCTCGGGGAATGGTGTGCCGCGCATCCGTCTGCATTTCCGCCAACGGTCCTGCACGTAACGGACGGCCACCCGTCCGACGGCAATCCGGAGCCGATGGCGGATCGGCTCAAGAGTCTCGCGACCGCCGACGGTGGCTGCCTCTTGTTCAACCTCCACGTCGACGTGGGGCAGGGTGAACCGATGATTTTTCCGAATGACGAGCGCGCCATCAAGGATCGCTTCGGCAAGACGCTGTTTCGCATGTCGAGCCTGCTCCCGCCGCATGCTTTGGAAGCTGCGGCGCGCAAGGGCTATGACATTCGCCCCGGCGCTCGCGGATTTGTGTTCAATGCCGGAATCGAAGCCATCGCCGATTTTTTCGACATCGGCACCCGTCCGGCGGTAGCCGCCGACCGCTGACCAACCAGACCGATGGGGAAGCCATGCCTTACCAGGCCGAGATCAGCAGGGAGAACCCCACCTGCTTTCTCTTCGTGATCGATCAATCCGGATCCATGGACGAAATCACCGAGACCGGCCGCTCGAAGGCCGCCTTCGTGGCCGACGTGCTGAACAAGACGCTCTACACTCTCGTCACCAATTGCTCGAAGGCAGATGGCGTGCGCAACTACTTCGACCTCGGGGTGATCGCCTATGGCGGTTCGGAGGTCATAAGCGGGTTCGGCGGCGTTCTATCCGGGGACATCGTGCATCCGATCCACGCTATCAGCGAACATACGCTTCGCGTCGAGGAGCGCAGAAAGAAGATGGACGACGGCGCGGGCGGCGTCATCGAGCTGAAGACCAAGTTTCCAGTATGGTTCGACCCGAAGAGCGCTGGCGGTACCCCGATGCGCGCGGCCCTTAGCAAGACCATAGAGACGGTGGCCCACTGGTGCGAGTCGCACCCTGGCTCCTATCCACCGACCATTTTGCATGTGACCGACGGTCAGTCGACCGACGGCGCCCCTGAGGAAATGGCGGACGGGCTGCGACAGATTTCGACGAAAGACGGCCAGACGCTGCTGTTCAACCTGCACGTAAACACCGGAGGCGGATTGGAAATCGTGTTCCCGATCTCCGAAACTGGTCTCAACGACGAGTACTCGCGGATGCTTTTCCGTATGTCGAGCCCCCTGCCGGCACATCTCGCCAAGTTTGCCGGAGACAAGGGCTATGCGATCGCAGACGGATCGCGCGGCTTCATCTTCAACGGCGATCCCCAGTGTATCGTTGACTTTTTTGAGATCGGCACCCGACCCAAGCTGGTCGCCGATCGGTGAGCACCGCGGACGTGCCGCCGAGGTCGCGCTTGCCTTTGGCTTTTAGCGTTCCGAAGGTTGAGGACCGGCACAACGAGGACAGCTTTCACCGCTCGACCAAGGGCGTGTATGCGCTGAGCGACGGCGCGTCGGTGTCCTTTGACTCGGCGTCGTGGGCGCGAATTCTGGTGCGTCGCTACACGCAGGACCCGGAGTTCACGCGCGAGTGGTTGTCGGCGGCGATCTCTGAGTTTCGTCAGCTGTACGACCGCGACAGCCTGCCGTGGATGCAGCAGGCATCTTTTGACAAGGGTAGCTTCGCCTCGCTGCTGGGCGTCCGGATTATCGATGGAGGAAGGTTGATCCAGGTCCTGTCGGTCGGCGACAGCCTTGCGGTGCTCTGCGACGGGGATCGCATTAAGGCGACTTTTCCTCTCTCCGCCGCATCGGAGTTTACCCGGTCGCCGCAGCTGATCTGCACCAACCCGACAGAGAATGCATTTCTGGATGAAGTGGACTTGGAATACGACCTCGTCGCCGACTGGACCTTCCGCGGACTAAAACAGCCCGCGCTCTTGTGCATGACCGATGCGCTCGGTCATTGGCTCCTGTCGCAGCGCGATTGCGATCCGTCTCCAATCAGCGTTCTGCGCAAGGTGAGAACGCCCAAAGCATTCGCCCGTTTCGTGCAGGAGGAGCGCGCAGCGGGTCGCATGAAGCGCGACGACACCACATTGATGGCGCTGTGGTAAGCGAAAAATGTCGTACCCGCAGATCATCGAATATCATGAAGCCGTGCAACACCCGGCGCAGGCATTTATTGACCCGGAATTGAAACAGGGCGCCGTCGCCGAAAACAATCTGGGGCTGCCACTCGTGATGTCCGGCGGGTTTGCGCTGACCTATGCGGTCACCACCCCGCGCAGAAAGTGCGCCGTGCGTTGCTTTCACCGGGAGATTCCGGCGATCCAGCAAAAGTACGACGCGATCTCGAACAAGCTGCGCCCGCTCACCGACGGATGCTTTGTCTACTTCGATTTCCAACAGTCCGGGATCAGCGTCGGCCAGCGCATCTTTCCAATCGTGCGGATGGACTGGGTCGAGGGCGATACGTTGGGTATCTGGTTGGACAAGCACTTCGACGATGGGCGCTCGCTCGAAAAGGCTCGTAACGATTTTGCCGCCATTGCGCGCTTTCTCGAGCTAAAGGGGATCGCCCACGGCGACATTCAGAACGGCAATGTGATGGTGACGAACGGCGACATCAAGCTGATCGATTACGACGGCATGTTTGTCCCCGGCATGCGTCCGGGCAACGGCAGCGAGACCGGCCATAAGCACTTCCAGCACCCTGATCGGCGGGTTTCCGATTTCGGGCCCAGAATGGACCGGTTCAGCTTCATCGCGCTCGATCTCAGCCTCAAGGCTGTAATCGAGGATAAGTCGCTCTACGCGAAGTTCCGGGAGGGCGGCGAGACGATCATTTTCAAGGCGAACGATTTTGCCGACCCGCAGAGCAGCGATATCTTCCAGCGCCTGCTGGCACTGCCGAAGCTGAAGGAACAGGCGCGCAACTTTGCCGCGATCTGCGATGCACCCCTCGCCGCTGTCCCGACGCTCGACGAATTCCTCGCCGGCCGAAACATTCCGCAGGCGAAGGTGCCGATCAAGGGGCCACCTGCGCGCGAAGCAAGCCCCCGGACCGCTGCATACATCCCCGCCTATCCGGTCGTCGATGCGCTGAATTTCTCCGCCGCGCTGCAACGGGTCGGCGACCGGGTCGAGTTGATCGGGCGGATCGTCGAGGTCAAGCCGGGATCCAGGAAGCGGAGCAAAGGTCCGGCCAAGCGCTACGTTTTTATCAACTTTGGTTCGTGGCGAGGCAACATCGTCAAGATCTCGATCTGGTCCGATGGGCTTGCCAAGCTGAAGGAACAGCCGTCGAAAGCTTGGATCGGACGCTGGGTGAGCATCACCGGCCTCATGGATGTGCCGTATGAAAGCAAGCGCCACGGGCACAAGCACTTGAGCATCACGGTGCAGGAAGACGGGCAGATCCAACAGCTCGATGAAACCGAAGCCGGTTTCCGGCTGGCAAGCATCTCGACGGCACCGCCGCCGCGCGATCGTGGTTTGCCGGGCGTCGCTCCCTCCGGGAATCCAGTCGCCGCACCGCTGTTCGGCGCCGCGGCGAAACCGAAGAGCTTGGCGCCACGCAGTTCGGGTACCGCTCGCAAGAACCAGCGCGCTGGCCGGCGGCAGCCGGCTCCGGCTGCGAACGCCGCCGCCACCGCTCAACAAGGGGCCCGATCGCCAAGTCGCATGTTGGCTGGAATTCGTCGCTGGATGTGGGTGATCGGGGCAATCATCGGTCTCATTGTGTTGCTTCGAATGTACACGTAAGCGCAGCTCGTTCAGCTATAGGTCATCACAGTGAATATGGCGGCTCCTAATTTAGTATGGACGGGCAATGCGGGCGCTAGTCCAAAAAAACACACCGAGTTGACAACCGAGTTGACACAAGCGACTTCGTTGTCCAGCGGAACGGCGTCGACAAAAGGCCTGAGCGAGTTAGAAACCGCTATTTCATGATTCCTTGCTTGATGATTGGGAAAAGATGGCCCCGCCTTTCGCGGGGCTAAGTGATTTCCGGTCTGCCCCGAAAGCCGACATTGGTGGCGGCTCCCGAGTCGGACACTTGCCTTCCGACTCGACGGCAGATGCGAGGCCGTGATCTCAAGCTTGCAATACGGGAGCTTCGAATCACGTGCAACGAACTCACCGGCCATGAACGGGCTTCCATGAGGCCGATGTTGCCAAACAAACCGCGCCGCATACCGCGTGTGAACGCGCGGCGCGTCAATGAGCCCACGCCCTAGTTCTCGTTCGCCGCGCCGGTGAGCGCCATCGCCTCGTTGGCCGCCTTCACGACTTCGGGCGGCAGCACATAGGCGCTTTGCAGCAGCCGGGCGATCTTGTCGCCGCCGACTTCCTCGATCTCGAGATGTTGCCGCTCGGCTTCGGCGATGAAGGCGGGATCGTTCATGGTCTCGTGAAACGCCTTGCGCAACGCCGCCACGATCTCCGGCGGCGTGCCGGGCGGCGCCAGGATCGGCCGGTCCATGCCCATCGGCGCCAGGATGAGCTGCAGGATGTCCTTGGAGCGCTGGTCCTTGGCGAACTCGATCACGGCGGGGGAATCGGGAAATTCGGGGTCGCGCTCGAGCGCGATCTGAACCGGCACCGAGACCTTCTTCTGCGGGAACCAGGCCGGGCGCGTCGACTTGATCGAGGAGATCAGCCCGCCGCAGCGGCCGTGCACCTCGCCGCGCTCCATCGCCAGATAGACGTCGTTGCCGCCCTTGTAGCCCGAAATCACCTTGATGCGGGTGCCGAACAGCTTGTTGAGCATGGCCGGCATGGTCTCCATCTGCGAGCCGGCGCCGGTGCCGCCGACGATGAACTCCTTGTCGAACAGGTCCTGCCAGGTCGTGATCCCCGACGCGGTCCAGGACACGCAGATGCCGGTCGCCGCATTGATGCTGCCGATCCAGTTCATCTGGCGGGGATCGAAGCTCGCTCCCTTGATGCCGTAGAGCGGCGCGAACGGCACGCTCGAATGCACGAGCCCGATCGTGGTGCCGTCCTTGGGGGCGACGCTCTGCAAAAAGAGCATCGCCCGGATGCCGCCGGCACCGGGCATGTTTTGCACGATGATGTGCGGAGTGCCCGGAATGTGCTTGCTGAAATACGGCGCGAAGGCGAGCGCATAGGCGGAATAGCCACCGCCCGCGCCGGCGCTGAGGATCCAGTTGATCTGCTTGCCCTTGTAGAAATCGGCGACCGGATCGGCGGGCGCCGCGCTCGCGCCGAGCGGGAGCGCGAGCATCGCGATTCCAGCGAATGCGGGAAGCCTCCAGCTCATCATTGCTCTCCTGCCGGTTCCGGTGCGCTTACTTGTCCCTGGCTTGACCCGGGATCGTTCCAGGCTCGGAGGTTGGAACGGTCCCGGGTCAAGCCCGGGACAAGTCAGGTCTTCGTTTTTCAGTCCGCCATCACGTCGATCAGGATGCCGTCCGGATCCGCCAGGCAGTGCTGGCCAAGCGAGCAGCTGCGCGCGAAGAGCTTCTCCAGCGCCGCGCCTTCCTGGCCGGTGCCGACAGGCGCCGGCGCCAGCCGGGGATTGTCATCCGCGATCCGCTTGACGTCGGCCTTGAAGGTCTCGACGCTTTCCACCTTGAAGCCGATATGATCCATGCCCGGCGTGATGATGCCGGTGGCATCGTAGTCGGTGATGTCCCACGGCATGATGACCAGCGTCACGTGCCCGTCGGTCAGATAATGGTTGGCGTCGTCCTTTTGCTTATCCACGTTGCTGGGGGCGAGCTCGAACACGTCGCGATAGAATTCCGCCATCGCATCGGGCCGCATGGTGCGCAGCGCCACGTGATTGATGTGCCGCGGATTGGCCTTGCCGTCGTTCTCCACATAGATCGACGTGCGATTGGCCATGTCCTTCTGCGAGATGTCGAACACGTTGCCGTCCGGATCATGGGTGGTGATGCCGGCGAACGGACGGTTCGACGGGCGCTTGAGCCATTTCACGCTCGGGTAGCTCGCGCGCATGCGCTCGAAGGCCGTCTCGCAATCGTCGACCTGGATGCCGAAGTGATCAAGCCCGGCGGAGCGCCCGGCGCGGCGCGGATTGATGTTGAGCCCGACATAGCCGTCTCCCACCGTCACCGCCCGGCCGGGGCGGGTCTTGGCCGAGGTCTTCATGCCGAACACCGCCTCGTAGAACTGCGCGAGCTGCGCATAATTGTCGCTGACAATGGCGACGTGGTTGATTTTCGAAATCATGGGACCTCCGTGTCGGCTCAATCCGGCTTTCCTGGGCAGCGGGCTTGTGGCTGATAGCGCAGGAGTTTGCCCGATTTTCCCGATGAAGGCGACAGGAATCCGCCGGTGCAGCGGCTGGGATGCCCAGGGCCGCGCGCGACGTTTCGCCCTTGACCGCGCGGCGGCGATCCGATCACCTCGGCTTAAGTGAGCGTGCCGAGCAGTAAAGCTTCCCTCGCCCCGCTTGCGGGGAGAGGGCAGCACGGCAAGAAGGAAAACCAGAAAGCGGCGCGGTGAGGGGGCGCTTCCGCGGGCTCAGACTCGCGGAAACGCCCCCTCATCCCGACCTTCTCCATAGCCCGTCGCAGACGGGCGTAAACGCCCTGATGGCAAGCGGGGAGAAGGAGACCGCTGTGCGCTTGGGGAAGTTACGAATACGCGTCAGAGTCACAACACGGAGAAAGCAGATGGCCCACGCTCCGTTACCACGGCGTAATCTGTCTCTCGCCTTTTGGTTCGTGGCGCTTGCTTTGGCTTTGTCGGGCCCCTCCCCGGCCGCCGCCCAAACCGTCGAGCAGTTCTACAAGGGCCGCACGGTCACCCTCTATGTCGCGAGCGCGCCGGGCGGCATCAATGACCTGACCGCCCGGCTCGTCGCCAAGCACATGCCGAATTTCCTCGCCGGCAAGCCGACCATCGTGGTGCAGAATCTCAGCGGCGCCAACGGCCTCGCGCTCGCCAACCGTCTCTACGTCAACGCCGAGAAGGACGGCTCGGTGATCGGGATCCTGGAACGCGCCACGCCCCAGCTCGCCGTTCAAGGCGATCCCAATGTCAGGTTCGATCCGCTGAAATTGACCTGGCTCGGCAGCGTGTCGTCCTACGCCAACGATGCGTATCTCCTGCAGGTAAACGCGAGCTTCCCGGCAAAAACCGTGGCCGATCTCAAAAAGCCCGGCACTCCCGCCCGGCTCGGGACCACCGGCGCGGGCGCCACCAACCTGATCTTCTCGATCATTTCCCGCGACGTTCTCGGCTTCAACGTGCAGATCGTGCGCGGCTATGCGGGCGCGGCGGCCGTGTTCCTGGCGCAGCAGCGCGGCGAAGTCGACGGACAGATCAATGGGCTGAGCGCGCTCAAGGCCGGCCAGCGGTCGCTCTGGGAGGCCGGCGCCTTTCGCCCGCTGGTGGCGTTCAGCCGCACCACGCGCCTGCCCGAGCTGCCGGACGTGCCGATCGCGCGCGAGCTGACCCAGGATGCCAAGGCGCTGTCGCTGATCGCCTTCGCCGAGGCGCCTTTCTTCATCGCCTTGCCGATCGCCGCACCGCCCGATCTGCCGCCCGACCGCGCCAAAGCTCTGCAGACGGCGTTCATGGACATGAGCCGCGACCCGGCATTCGTGGCCGATGCGCAAAAGCTCGGGCTCGATGTGAGCCCGATCGACGGCGATGCCGTGGTCAAGGTCATCGCCCAGATGGCCGCCACCCCCAAGGACGTGATCGCGCAATTCAACGAGATGGTCGCGCCGAAATGACGGATGCCGATGTGGCGCGCACGTTAGTGTTGCTTCCAACTCCTGGATCTCATTGTTGTCATCGCCCGCGAAGGGCATTAGGGCGTTCACGCCCGTCTTCGCGGGCTATGCGACCCAGTAACCACGGGACTTCAATTCGGGCACGGCAAATGTTTCACAAATGGCACAGGAATTACTGGGTGCCCCGCTTCGCGGGGCATGACACTACGGAGTGGATGTACCGTTAGAACCACAACATTAGTTGCAAAAAGCTTTACAACCCGGACGGCGCGCTGTTCCTCTCGCGCCAGCGGCTGCGCAGCCAGAATGCAAACGAGACGGCGAGCACCGCCCCCAGACCGTACCAGGTCATCGCGTATTGCAGATGATCGTCAGGCAGGTTGACCTTGAGCGGCCCCGGTAGCGGCAGGCCGCCGGGCGGCGGCGGGCTTTCCAGCTCGATGAAGAAGGGCGCCACCTCACCCCAATTCTTGGCTTGGGCGATGGCCGTGGGATCGCGCACGAACCAGAGGTTATGGCCGGGATCCGCCGGCGGCATGAACCATCCGGGCTGTTCCGGCCAGCGCATGACGCCGACCATGTCCACCCCCGCTTCGCCGGCAGGGCTTGTCGCCTGGTCCTGGCGGCCCTCCGGCACGAAGCCGCGATCGACCACGACCAAGCCGCCGCCGGCAAGCCGCGCCGGCGCGAATACCCAATAGCCGGGACCCGACACGTCGGGGCGGAAGGCCGAGCCGCTGGTAAAGACCAGCGCCGCCTCACGCGGCAGAATCTCGGCCGCGAACCGCACGCGGCGGTATTCATCCGCGGCGGGAGTGAGGCTCGGCCAGCGCTGCGGCGGCGGCAGCTCGGACGGCGCCGCGGCGAGGCGTTGCGTGAGCGTATCGATGAGCGCTTCTTTCCAGGCCTTGCGATCGAGCTGCCAATTGCCGAGGCCGACCAGAACCGCAAACACGATCAGCGCGAGGATCCCGGGCCCCACCACACCGGCGGGCAGCCGGCGCGGTCGCGCACCGGCGTTCACGGCGCCCCGCCGCCGGCGGGCCGGCCTTCGGCGGCCTGGTGATGATATTGCAGCGCGATCAGCAGACCCTTCATGGCGCGCAACGGCCAGAGCGTCGTGACCAGGATCAAAGGTCCCCAAAGCAGCGCGTGCACCCAATAGGGCGGCTCGTACAGCATTTCGACCACCAGAGCGGCGCCCACCACGATGAAGCCGGCGATGAGAATGACGAACACGGCCGGGCCATCGCCGGAATCCGCGAAGGAATAGTCGAGCCCGCAGCGCTCGCAGCGCGGCGCCAGCGTCAGGAAGCCGCGGAACAGCCGGCCCTTGCCGCAGCGCGGGCAACGGCCCGACAGTCCCCGCCCGATCGGCAGACGCGGTGCGGAACGATCTTCATCTGACATGTTGAGGGCCTGTAGCGAGTTTCCGATGACCTGGCATCGGCCTTCAGTGCATTGCCAGACTCGTCCCGGCAATCTCGACAAGGAATCCACGGCCGCACCAATCGAAGCGAGATGGCCGGAACAAGTCCGGCCATGATAAATCAGCAGCTCGCAGCCGGCCCCCTCACGCGGCGGCGTGTTCCGCGCCTGATCCCCACACATAGATGCAGGCGAACAGGAACAGCCACACCACGTCGACGAAATGCCAGTACCAGGCCGCGAACTCGAAGCCGAGATGCTGGTCGGGCGTGAATTGGCCCGCATAGGCGCGGATCAGGCAAACGATCAGGAATGTAGACCCGATGATGACATGGGCGCCGTGAAAGCCGGTCGCCATGAAGAACGTGGCGCCATAGATGTTGCCGCTGTAGTGGAAGGCGGCGTGGTAATATTCCCAGCCCTGCACGCAGGTGAAGGAAAGCCCGAGCGCGATGGTCAGGATCAGCCCCCATTTGAGGCCGTCGCGGTCGTTCTCCAACAGCGCGTGATGCGCCCACGTCACCGTGGTGCCGGAGGTGAGCAGGATCAGCGTGTTGAGCAGCGGCAAATGCCAGGGATCGAAGGTCTCGATGCCCTTGGGCGGCCATTGACCGCCGAGCACCTGGTCGCGCACGATCTGGTGGACGTCGGCCGGGAACAACGCGGTGTTGAAATAGGCCCAGAACCAGGCGACGAAGAACATCACCTCCGAGGCGATGAACAGGATCATGCCGTAGCGGTGGGAGATCTGCACCACGCGGCTGTGATGGCCCTGATAGGTCGCCTCGCGGGCGACATCGAACCACCAGCTGTACATCGTGTACAACGTGCCCAGCACGCCGACCGCGAAAATCCACGGCGCCGCGGCGAACATGTGATGCATCCAGGTTATGAGGCCGACCGCCATCAGGAATGCCGAGACGGCGCCGATCGCCGGCCACGGGCTCGGATCGACCAGATGATAGTCGTGGTGCGGCTTGGCGTGGGCATCGGCCATCGTGCTGTTCTCCGTCTCTCTCGATCTCGTCTGCCGTTGATGTCTACCGTCGGGCGCGGCGCGCGCCGGCCTTCACGGTATCAGCTGCGTCCCGGAGCAAGCGCGGGCCTCGCCTCCACGCGCGGCGGGTCCGCCCGCCGCACCGCGTACATGGTGTAGGACAAAGTGATGCTGTCGAGGTTGTCCTGGTCGTGGTCCTTGACCAATGCCGGATCGACGAAGAACACGACCGTCATGTCGCGCTTCTCGCCCGGCTCGAGATGCTGCTCGGTGAAGCAGAAGCAGTTGATCTTGGAGAAGTAAGCCCCGGCTGTGGGCGGCACGACATTGTAGGACGCCTCGCCGACGGTCTCGCGCGCCGACTCGTTGACCACCGTATAACCCACGGTGACGACCTCGCCGATCCTGGCCTCGATCGAGGTCTGGTCCGGCGCGAACCGCCACGGCAGGTTGCCGGCGACATTGGCGTCGAACCGTATCCTGACCTTGCGGTCGAGGACGCTCGCCGGCGCCGAGGTCGCGACCTGGGTGGTGCCGGCAAAGCCGGTGGCGCGGCAGAACCAGTTGTAGAACGGCACCGCGGCGTAGGCGGCCGCGACCATGACCGTCACGAACACGCCACAGGCGGCCGCCACGGCGAGATCGCGGCGGCGCTGCGCACCTGTGGCTCTGGAATCGGGGGCACTCATCGCATCGGGCTCTTGATCGATCCTTTATCGATCTCGCTATCAACTCGCCGCGGGATCGTCATGGCTGGTTCAACACGCCCGGTCCCTTCACCAGCGTGACGATATAGAACAAGATGACCAGCGCGCCGAGCGCGAGCGCAATCGCGATCGAGCGCGCGCGCCGTTTGCGCTTCTGCTCCTCGGTGAGGACGATCCGTTCCGGCTCGTCGGCCATGCCATCACCCGCAATCCTCACGCCGCCGCATGGCCGAGGAGGCCGGCCAAGACGCCCTCGATCAGGATGACGGCGAAAAGAACGAAGAGGTAGAGGATCGAAAAGCCGAACAGCCGTTTGGCCAATCGGGCCGCGCGTTGGCCGGAGCCTTCGACCCACAGGCGCCATGCCAAGACCACCATCACGCCGCCCGCCATGAGCGCGGTCGCGCCATAGATCGCATCCGCATAGCCCAGGAGCCACGGCGCCGCGCCGACCGGCAGCAGCGACAGCGAGTAAAGCAGGATCTGGCGCCGTGTCTCTGCCGCCCCCGCCACCACCGGCAACATGGGGATGCGGGCGCGGGCATAATCTTGCGTGCGATTGAGCGAGAGCGCCCAGAAGTGCGGCGGCGTCCAGAAGAAAACGAGCAGGAAGAGCAGGATCGGCTCGATCCCGATGCTGCCGGTGGCGGCCGCCCAGCCGATCACCGGCGGAAAGGCGCCGGCCGCGCCGCCGATCACGATGTTCTGCGGCGTCACCCGCTTGAGCCACATCGTGTAGACGACGATGTAGAAGAATATCGTGAAGGCGAGCAGCGCCGCCGCGAGCCAGCTGACCAGGAGGCCGAGCACGACCACCGAGCCGGTCGCCAGCGTCATGCCGAACGCCAGCGCCTCGCCCGGAGCGACCCGCCCGCTCGGGATCGGCCGCCTGGAGGTGCGCGCCATCAGCGCGTCGATGTCGGCGTCGAACCACATGTTGAGCGCGCCGGCGGCGCCGGCGCCCACCGCGATGCACAACAGCGCGGTGAAGCCGATCACCGGATGAATATGCGCGGGCGCCACCACGAGACCGACCAGCGCGGTGAAGACGACGAGCGACATCACCCGCGGCTTCATCAGCGCGAGATAATCCCCGACACCCGCTTCGCTCACCAGATGAATGGCGGCGAGCGGGCCGGGCTGCGGATGACGATCGACGGCGGAAATATCGGTCACGGCGGATCCGGCCTACCTGATGAGCGGCAGCTCGCTGTACTGGTGGAACGGCGGCGGCGAAGACAGCGTCCATTCCAGCGTGGTCGCGCCGGGGCCCCAGGGATTGTCGCCCGCCCGCCGCTTGCGCATGAACGCCTCCGCCATGCCGAAAAAGAACACCAGCGTGCCGAACGCCGAAATGAACGAGCCGACCGAGGAGACCATGTTCCATCCGGCGAACGCGTCCGGGTAGTCGATGACGCGCCGCGGCATGCCGGCAAGGCCGAGGAAGTGCTGCGGGAAGAAGATCAGGTTGACGCCGACAAACGTGACCCAGAAGTGGGTGTTGGCGATCACCGGCGAATACATGTAGCCGGTCATCTTCGGGAACCAGTAGTACCAGCCCGCGAAGATGGTGAAGACCGCTCCCAGCGAGAGCACGTAGTGAAAATGCGCCACCACGTAGTAGGTCGCGTGCAGCGCGCGATCGACGCCGGCATTGGCGAGCACGACGCCCGACACGCCGCCGATCGTGAACAGGAAGATGAAGCCGATCGCCCACAGCATCGGCGTCTTGAACTCGATCGAGCCGCCCCACATGGTGGCGATCCAGGAGAAGATCTTCACCCCGGTGGGGACCGCGATCACCATGGTGGCGAGAATGAAGTAGGCCTGCGTGCCGACCGACATGCCGACCACGTACATGTGATGCGCCCAGACCACGAAGCCGATGCCGCCGATCGCCACCATCGCATAGGCCATGCCGAGATAGCCGAACACCGGCTTCTTCGAGAAGGTCGCGACGACCTGGCTGACGATGCCGAAGCCCGGCACGATCAGGATGTAGACCTCCGGATGGCCGAAGAACCAGAACAGGTGCTGGAACAGCAGCGGATCACCGCCGCCGTCGGGAGAGAAGAACTTGGTCCCGAAGTTGCGATCGGTGAGCAGCATGGTGATGGCGCCGGCCAGCACCGGCAGCGACAGCAGCAGCAGGAACACCGTCACCAATTGCGACCAGACGAACAGCGGCATCTTGTGCATCGTCATGCCGGGCGCGCGCATGTTGAAGATCGTGGTGATGAAGTTGATCGCGCCGAGGATCGAGGAGGCGCCGGCAAGATGCAGCGACAGGATGGCGAAATCGACCGCCGGCCCCGGATGTCCGGTGCTCGAGAGCGGCGCGTAGATCGTCCAGCCGGCGCCGACGCCGGGCGAACCCGGCTCGCCCTCGACGAACATCGAGGTCAGCAGCAGCGCGAACGAGGCGGGCAGCAGCCAGAACGAGATGTTGTTCATGCGCGGAAACGCCATGTCGGGCGCCCCGATCATCAGTGGCACGAACCAGTTGCCGAAGCCGCCGATCATCGCCGGCATCACCATGAAGAAGATCATGATCAGGCCGTGCCCGGTGATGAACACGTTGTACTGATGCGGCTCGCTGAAATACTGCAGACCGGGATGCATCAGCTCGAGCCGGATGCCGATCGACAGCAAACCGCCGACCAGGCCGCCAAAGAGCGCAAACGCAAGGTACATCGTGCCGATGTCCTTGTGGTTGGTCGAATACACGAAGCGCCGCCATCCGGTCGGATGGTCGGCCACGCCATGGTCATGCGCGGCATGGTCATGCGCGCCATGGTCGTCGTGAGCCCCGCGAGTCGTTGCCGGTGTAGCCATTGTCAATTCCTTCCGACGTCCAGTCCTTCCGCCATTCTCGTCAATCCGCGGCGCTCCGCGACCCGCGGCGCTATCGGACACTCGATTGCCCGGCCTCCGCCAGCGCGCTCGGCGCCGATTGGTCCGCGCCGGCGGCCTTCCAATCGGGCCGCTTGTTGGCGGCGTCCACCCAGTCCTTGAACGCCTGCTCGCTCACCACCCGGACGGCGATCGGCATGAAGGCGTGATCCTTGCCGCACAGCTCCGAGCATTGGCCATAATACGTGCCTTCGCGCGTCGCCTTGAACCAGGTCTCGTTGAGCCGGCCCGGAACGGCGTCGATGCGCACGCCGAACGAGGGAACCGCGAAGGAATGGATGACGTCGGAGCCGATGACCTGTACCCGCACGATCTTGTTCACGGGCACCACCATCTCGTTGTCGACCGCGAGCAGGCGCGGCTGGTCGGCCTTGCGATCCTTGTCCTGCAGCATCAATGAATCGAACTCGAACTTGCCATTGTCCGGATAGTCATAGGTCCAAAACCACTGCTTTCCGGTCGCCTTCACGGTGATGTCGGCGGGCGGCGTATCGAGCTCATAGAACAGCAGGCGGAAGGAGGGCACCGCGATGACCGCCAGGATGACGACCGGGACCACCGTCCAGAGCACCTCCACGGTCGTATTGTGCGTGACCCGCGACGGCGTTGGATTGGCGCGCGCGTTGAAGCGGACAATGACGGTGATCAGCAGGATGAGAACGAATGCCGAGATGGCGGTGATCACATAGAGCAGGAAATCGTGGAACGCGGTGATTTCATCCATCACGGGCGTCGCGGAGTCCTGAAATCCGAACTGCCAAGGTACCGCCTGCCCGAACGCGGCAAGCGCCGTCTCGCCGCCCGCCATGAGCGCTCCGATCGCGAGCGCTCCAATTACGACCGCCACGGCGGCCCACCGCTTCAAGATCAGCATCTTTGTCATCGCTCCTTCGATGAAGCCGCCATCCGATGAAGCCGCCAGCCGACCAGACCGTCATGCGACCACCAGGCCGCGTTCCTGGCCCAAATTTCATGGGACCCAAATTCATGGGCCTATGGGCGGGACGCTTGGCCGAGCGCACCGACCCCCCACAGGCGGCTTCTCGGCGGACACGCGGCGGGATCTCAGGAAATCCCAGCCCGTCAAACCACAATTCCGGCCATATCGCAATGCACCTTGTCGGATACGCCGTGCGACCGACCGTCCCCCCGATGCGGGCGCCGCGAACCGGCAGTTTCCACCCGTGTCCCGGTCACGATGCAGGCGTTTTTACCAAAGGTTGACGGCTCGGAAGCACCATGGTTTCGATGGTTTCGATCCATGGTCAAAGGCGTGATTCGATTTATTCTCGGGTGGGGCGGCTTTGCGACGGTTTGAGGCAGCGATGGGTTCATCCGGCCCCGAAAGGCTCTTGCGCGGGATTTTGACAAGCCTGGCGCTGGCGATGCTGCTGGGCGCGAGCAGTCCCGCCGCCACACAAGGCGTGGTCCGGTCGGTCTTCAATGACTGGCAGATCCGCTGCGATACCCCGCCCGGAGCGCAAGGCGAGCAATGCGCCCTGATCCAGAGCGTCACCGCCGAAGATCGCGCCAATGTCGGGATCACGGTGATCGTGCTCAAGACGGCCGACCAGAAGAGCCGGCTGATGCGCGTGGTAGCCCCGATGGGGGTGCTGTTGCCGTCCGGGCTTGGGCTGAAGATCGATCAGGTGGATGTCGGACGCGCCGGCTTCGTGCGCTGCCTGCCGACCGGCTGCGTCGCCGAGGTCGTCATGGACGAAACCCTGATCAAGCAGCTGCGCACCGGCACGACGGCGACCTTCATCATCTTTCAGACCCCCGAAGAGGGCATCGGATTTCCGATGAGCCTCAAGGGCTTCGGCGACGGATACGACAAGTTGCCGTAGGGCGGGTTCGCTTTAACCCGCCAACTCACAAAGGAATGGCGGGTTTAAGCAAACCCGCCCTACGACGGTCGACGGTGTCCTTAGAGGCCCCTCGCAACTTCCGCCGCGGGCGATTATCTTTCGGTTTGGAGCGGATTTGATCGGCCCGCGAGCAGGAACCGCTCCCGGCATTTTGCCCCATCGCATTTTCGGGCGGATTGCGTCGCGCAGGCGGACCTTTCGCTGAAAATGCTCCAGTGGCTTCGAACTCAAGGCACAGCCCATGGCCTCACCGACCATCTCGCTTCTCGACCGCGCCGGTCTCGACCGCGACGGCGCCCGCCGCCATCTCGCGCACGGCCTGGAAGGCGCCGATGACGGTGAGCTTTTCCTCGAATATTGCCAATCCGAGATGATGGCGTTCGACAATGGGCGGCTCAAGCAGGCCACCTATGACACCTCGCAGGGCTTCGGGCTGCGCGCCGTCAAGGACGAGGCCGTCGGCTATGCCCATGCCTCCGACCTGTCCGATGCCGCGCTGGCCCGCGCCGCCGACGCGGTCCGGGCTGTGAAGGGCGGCTATAGCGGCCGATATGCCGAGCCCCCGGGCCGCACCAATGTCCGCCTCTATGGCGACGACAATCCGCTTGGCGCGCCGACCTTCGAGACCAAGGTGCGGCTGTTGGAGACCATCGATGCCTATGCGCGCGCCAAGGACCTGCGCGTGCGGCAGGTGACGGTCTCGTTCGGCACCTCATGGCAGGTGGTCGAAATCCTGCGCACGGACGGAGAAACCTATCGCGACATCCGCCCGCTGGTGCGCGTCAGCGTGTCGATCGTGGCCGGTGACGGCAAACGGCAGGAGTCCGGCAGTTACGGCTACGGCGGACGCGAAGGCTTCGATCGATTCATGGCGACCGGGAGCTGGCAACATGCGGTCGATGAGGCCGTGCGCCAGGCGCTGGTCAATCTGGAGGCAGTGCCGGCCCCCGCCGGCGAGATGGACGTCGTGCTCGGACCCGGCTGGCCGGGCGTGATGCTGCACGAGGCGGTCGGTCACGGCCTCGAGGGCGATTTCAACCGCAAGCAGACCTCCGCCTTCGCCGGGCTCATGGGCCAAATGGTCGCGGCCAAGGGCGTCACCGTCGTCGATGACGGCACGCTGGCCCAGCGGCGCGGCTCGCTTTCCATCGACGATGAAGGCACCCCGACCAATCGCACCGTGCTGATCGAGGACGGGATCCTGGTCGGCTACATGCAGGACCGTCAGAACGCGCGCCTGATGGGGATGAAGCCGACCGGCAACGGCCGCCGCCAAAGCCACGCCCATGTGCCGATGCCGCGCATGACCAATACCTACATGCTGGCCGCCGACCGTGAGCCGGCCGAGATCATCGCCTCGGTCAAAAACGGCATCTACGCGGTCAATTTCGGCGGCGGACAGGTCGACATCACCTCTGGCAAATATGTGTTCCAGGTCACCGAGGCCTACCGCATCGAGAGCGGCAAGCTCGGGGCGCCGCTCAAGGGCGCCATGCTGATCGGCAACGGCCCGACCGACCTCAAGCGCATCAGCATGGTCGGAAACGACCTCAAGCTCGACACTGGCATCGGCACCTGCGGGAAAAACGGCCAGGGTGTGCCGGTCGGGGTCGGCCAGCCGACCCTGCGTCTGGATCGCATCACGGTCGGCGGAACCGGCTGACCGCCAAGGACGGAGGCGCATTCGCCTGTCCCGGCCTTGAGCCGGGACCGTCCCACACTCCGAGGTTGGAACGGTCCCGGGTCAAGCCCGGGACAAGGCTTGGAACGGTCCCGGCTCAAGGCCGGGACAGGTTTTTCCGGCTTGCGTCCGGCCGCTCTGCGCATTACAAATGCGCAGAGATTCCCAGGGGTGAGCCATGTTGAGCGATCGCCCGAGCAAGAAGCGCGCTGTCAACCTGTTTGTGGATGTAAACCTGCTCGACGAAGCCCGCCGCTTGCGCATCAATATCTCGGAAACTCTCGAATACCGTCTGCGCACGATCGTACGCGCAGAGCAGGAACGGCACTGGCTGGAGGCGAACAAGCTCGCCATCGAAGCCTATAACCTGCGCGTAGCTCGCGACGGATTGCTCGCGGATGAAGCCGGCCTCCTGTGAGCCCGATGAAGCAGTTTGACATCGTGGCAAATCCCTTCCCGCGCAGCCGGGAGCGGCAGCCGTTCCTGGTGACCCTGCAAAGCGATCTCCTGATGCGCAGCCTCAATACGGTTGTGGTCGCCCCGCTCGAGCCGGCGGCGTCAGGAACCTTCGCCGACCGTCTCAATCCGCGCGTCGAGGTGGACGGCCAGCCCTTCATGCTGGTCGCCCAGGAGCTCGTGACGGTGCGCAAGAGCGTGCTCGGCAGCCCCCGCGGCTCCATCGCGGGCGCGCGCGATGCAGTCATCGCCGCCCTCGATCTTCTTTTCACTGGTTTTTGAATTTCGTGATTCCGGCGGCTATCTCACCACGCCGGAAATACAGCAGGGACGGTGCTGCGGGCTGGTCACGCGATCCTTGAGAAAGCATGAGGCCGAGGCCGCGGGGCCGAAATAGCCGGGCCGGGCATAGGTCCAGGCCCGACATTGGGTCTCACCGGTGCAGGCGGCGGCACAGCTCTTGCCGCTCGGGTCGGGAGCAAGCTCAAAGCTGCGGTAGTCGCCGCCGATGCGATCAATCCCGAACTCGATCGGATCACTGCGCGGCTCGACGACGCCGGCGCCGCGCACGCCGGAAACGCAGCAGCCCGCGGCGACACGCGGGGGAACGCGCGATTTGAGCCAGCAGGTCGCGACCGCGTTCTCGGTCGCCGGATAGGAGAAGGCCCAGGCGCGGCAGCGCTGGTCCCGCTCGCAACGCGCAGCGCATTGGGCCGGGTCGCCGGAGCGCTGCGGGAAGCTGGCATAGTCGCCGCCGAGCCGGTCGAAGCCGACCTGCGCCTTAGCCTGATTGAGCGCGGCGAGCGCGATCAACAGGCCGCCCATCATTCCCATGCCGCCTCGCCACATCCGGTAAGCCTTCCTGCGCCGCTCTTGCTTGCGATCCATGTTAGATAACGAAACGGCCGGAGGCGAGTACCGCGATTGCCGATTGTCGATTGCCAAGGGCGCCGGCAATTTCACAGTCCCTCGCCCCGGGACCGCAACACCGCCAACGGACGCATCATGGATCATCCAGACGATGAATTCGGCTTCTTCACGCTTGCCCTGGTGCTGCTGGCGGCCGCGGTCGCCAGCGTCCCGCTCGCGCGGCGGATCGGACTTTCGGCCATCGTCGCCTATCTGATCGCCGGCATCATCATCGGGCCGCACGGACTGGGGCTGTTTCGCACGCCGAGCAGCATCCTGAGCGTGGCCCAGCTCGGCATCGTGATGCTGCTGTTTGTCATCGGGCTCGAGCTCGAGCTCGGCAAGCTCCTGGCCATGCGCCGCGCGATCCTCGGTCTCGGCACGGCGCAGCTGGCCCTGACCGCGACCGCGATCACGGCCCTTGCCTATGGTTTCGGCCTGCTCGGCTGGCGCGGCGCCGCCATCGCCGGGCTGGCGCTGGCGATGTCGGCCACCGCGATCGCGCTCCAGATCCTGGGCGAGCGCGGCCAACTGCAGCAGGTCTATGGCCAGCGCGCTTTTGCGATCCTGTTGTTCCAGGACATGGCGGTCGTGCCCTTGCTCGCATTATTGCCGCTGCTCGGCGGCGGCGACGCAACCGCGGAGGGCGGCCTGGCGCCGGCGTTGCGCTCGGTGGCGCTGATCGCCGCCGCCATCGGGCTGGTCGTCGCGGCCGGCCGTTATCTGCTCAATCCGTCCTTCCGGCTTCTCGCCGCCACCGGCGCGCGCGAGGTCATGACCGCAGCCGCCCTTCTGGTCGTGCTCGGCGCCGCGCTGCTCATGCAGGCAGCCGGCATGTCGATGGCGCTCGGCGCATTTTTGGCCGGCGTCATGCTGGCCGAATCGAACTACCGGCACGAGCTCGAAGCCGATATCGAGCCGTTCCGCGGCCTGCTGCTCGCGCTGTTCTTCATGGGGATCGGCATGACGATCGACATGAATGTCGTGCGCCACAATTTCACCCTGATACTTGGCGCCGCCGTCGTGGTCACCGCGCTCAAGGCCGCAATCGTCTTCCTGCTGTTCCGCGCGACCTGCAGCCGCGACGATGCGCTGCGCGCCGGCTCGGTGCTCACCGGCGCCGGCGAGTTCGCCTTCGTATTGGTGCCGCTCGGCGGGTCGCTGGCGATTTTCGATGCCGGCCAGGTGAGCATGCTCACCGCCATCGCGGCCGCCACCTTGATGCTCGGACCACCCGTCGCCACCCTGTCGGACCTGGCGCTGCGCCGCTGGTCGCGGCGCGACCAGCTTGCGCCCGATGATTTCAGCGACGCCCGTGGATCGGTGCTGGTGATCGGTTTCGGCCGCTTCGGCCAGATCGTCTCGCAATGCCTCCTGGCCGAGGGCGTCGACGTCACCACCATCGACAAGGATCCCGACATGATCCGCGACGCCGGTGGCTTCGGCTTCAAGGTCTATTACGGGGACGGCACGCGGCTTGACGTGCTGCGTGCCGCCGGCGCCGCAAATGTCAGGCTCATCGCGGTCTGCATCGACGACCGCGAGGCCGCCAGCCGCGTGGTCGATCTGGTGCACGCCGAATTCCCCGGGGTGAAGCTCTATGTGCGCTCATTTGACCGCCGGCATACGCTGCAGCTCATCGCCAAGGACGTCGACTTCAGCGTGCGCGAAACGTTCGAATCCGCTCTCGTCTTCGGCCGCAGGACGCTGGAAGCGCTCGACTTCGATCCCGACCGCGCCGATGCGGTGATCGACTTTGTCCGCAGCCGGGATCAGGAGCGCTTCGCCCTGCAGCAAGCCGGCGGCGTAGCGGCGGGCGCGAACCTGCTGCGGGCCCGCATGGTGCAGGTGCCCTTGAGCGAACCTGAACGCGAGGTCACCGCGCTCAATCCGGAGGCGGAGGCGATCATCGAAAGCGATGCCGAGCGCGCCGGCGGTCAATAAGCATATTCGGCGAAGATCGGGTCGACCGAGCGGCCCCACGGCCCGTAATATTTTTCCAGCAGCTCCTCGGCCGGGGTGATCCCGCGCGCGACCTGCTCCTGCAGCGGCCGCAAGTAGCGCGTCTCGTCGTGGCCATTGCCGTCGAGCCGCCGGCGCCGTCGCAGCCCTTGTTCGGACATCGCCAGCGTCGCCTTTGCCAGCTGCAGGACGCTGCGTCCCTGGACCGTGGGCTTGAAGCCCAGCCTGGGGACTTCGTCGCGCAGCTTCTGGCGTTCTTGCGCGCTCCAATCCTTGACCAGGTCCCAGGCCGCCGCGAGCGAGTCGTCGTCGTACAGCAGCCCCACCCAATAGGCCGGCAGCGCCGGCAACCACCGCCACGGTCCGCTGTCGGACCCGCGCATTTCGAGATAACGCTTGAGCCGCACCTCCGGAAAGATCGTCGAGATATGGTTGGCCCAGTCGGAGATGGTGGCGCGCACGCCCGGCATGCCCGCAAGCCTGCCCGCCATCAGGTCGCGGAACGACTGGCCGGCGACATCGACATAGCGCTCGCCGTGCTTGATGAAATACATGGGCACGTCGAGCGCGTAGTCGACCCATCGCTCGAAGCCCATCCCGGGCTCGAACGCCCAGGGCAGCATGCCCGAACGATCGGCATCGGTGTCGCGCCAGATTTCGGAGCGGTACGACAAAAAGCCGTTGGGCTTGCCCTCGGTGAACGGCGAATTGGCGAACAACGCCGTCGCCACCGGTTGCAGCGCGAGCGAGACGCGCAGCTTCTTCACCATGTCGGCTTCCGAGCAGTAGTCGAGATTGGTCTGCACCGTGCAGGTTCGATACATCATGTCGAGGCCGAGCCGGCCGACCTTCGGCATGTAGCTGGTCATGATCCGGTAGCGGCCCTTGGGCATCATCGGCATCTCGGCGCGGCTCCAGTTCGGCGTCATCCCGATGCCGAGAAAACCGATGCCGAGCGGACGCGCGACCTCCTTCACCTGCGCCAGATGCGCCATCAGCTCGGCCGAGGTCTGATGCACGGTCTCGACCGGCGCGCCCGAGAGCTCGAATTGACCGCCCGGCTCGAGCGAGATGGCGCCGCCGCCGGTCACGTCGAACAATCCGATAATATTGCCGTCCTCGATGATCGGCTCCCAGCCGAGCAGATGCTGCATGCCTTCGAGCAGCGCGCGGATGCTGCGCCGGCCGTCATAGGGGACCGGGCGGTGCCCGTCGATCGCGAAGGCAAATTTCTCGTGCTCGGTGCCGAGGCGGAATTGCGATTTTGGCCTGATACCCGCTGCAAACCACGCGACCAGCTCGTCGCGCGTCTCGATCGGCGTCATGTCGACTTGGTCACGAGCCATGCGGGGAAACCGGCGAATTGGGCCGCGACCTTATACGCGCCGCAGCCGAGAGGGCAATGACATAAGCCGCAAGGGGCTCGAATATCAGGGCGGATACGGCTCGCCTGATTTATGCACATAGCTCACGCCGTTCTCGTCCTTGCGACAGCGCAGATCGATCTCCGGATAGTCCACCTCATCGCGCTGCGAGCGCGTGCCGATCTCGAGATAGACCGCGTCCCGCGTCGAGCGATTGATCAAGCAATGACCGTTGGCGACGCCGGCCTTGAACCCCGCCGCATCCCCGGCCGCGAGGACGCTCTCCCCGTCGTTCTCGCACAAGACGAGCGTACCCTCGACGACAAAGACGAACTCATCCTCGGCGGCATGCCAGTGGCGCTGGGCGGATTGCGCGCCCGGTCTCAACCGGGTCAGGTTGACGCCGAACTGATCGAGGCCGACCAGGTTGCCCAGCCGTTGGCGCAAGCGGCCGGCCACGGCCGATCGGTACGGCTGCGGATAGCCCGTAGCCTCTTCCACTTTCACGCTGGCGATGTCGATCTTCGGCATTGCAGGCCCTCCGGCAGAAACATTCCATGGAACGCGCTCGCATCCCGGCCCAATCCGGGACCGCGTCGCCAATCCGAAGTATCGCAATGCCGCCGCGTGCGCACGGAAAATTAACCGTCCCTTTACCGTAACCCGCAAAGACTGCAGCCGAGGATATAGGGCCGCGCGCGCCGTCCACCTGTCAGCAAGCATCGGTCCACAACGGGCCGTCCGGCTTCCACTCCTCACTGTTGAACCGTGGTGCGGGCATGACATCTGGCGTTCCGTGGCAAGTGGAGGACATCCCGCAGCAGGCGCGCGAGACAGCACTGGAAGCCGCACGCCGCTCCGGCATGTCGGTCGGCGAGTGGCTCGACTCGGTCATCAGCGATTGTGCGATCCAGGCCAATCCGTATCCGTCGCCTGCCGATGTGCCGCCGCGCGCGCCGACGCAGGGATTGTCCCACCTGGAGGAGCAGCTGCGCCAGGTCGCGACGCGGATTGAAACCCTGCAGCCCTGCGCGATCAGCGAAGCGATGGAGTCGCTGCGCGACGACCTCGCCGAAATCAGCCTGATGCTCAAGCAGGCGATGCCGCGGCAGTCGATCGAGGCATTGGAAATCGAGGTTCGCGGCCTGTGCGAACGGCTTCGGCTCATCCGGCAACCCGACGGCGGCGACGCCGCCACCGCCGGCCTCGAGCGCGGGCTTGCGGAAATTCGTGATGCGCTGCGCGCCCTGACACCGGCCGAGAATCTCGTGGGCGTCGACGAAACCGTGCGCGAGCTGGCGCGGAAAGTCGATCTCATCGCCAGCAACGCGCAGGAGCCGGCGGCGCTGGAGCACCTCGAAGGCGCCATCATCGCATTGCGCGGCATCGCCGCGCAGGTGGCATCCGACGCCGCGCTGGCAAAGCTGTCCGACGAAGTCCGCGGTCTGGCCGTCAACGTCGAGCAGCTCACGAGCTCCGCCGAGCTCCTGTCGACGCTCGAGCATCGCATCTCGTCCATGGCCGCAGCGCTTGAAAGCCACCCTCAACTCGGCGTGACGGTCCCCAACGATCTCGACGCCATCGTCAAAGGCCTGGCCGACCGCCTCGAACGGCTTGGATTCACCCGCTCCGAGCCGGCCGCAGTGGGCCAGCTCGAGGACCGGATCGCCAACCTGGTCGAGAAGCTCGACACCTCCAACGCCCGCCTCAGCCATCTCGATACGATCGAGACCGCGCTCTCCGATCTCTTGATCTTTCTTGAACGCCAGCCGCCGTCCCCCGAGGTCACGTCTCTCAGGCAGGACGTGCAAGAGACCCGGAATTCGCTCGAGACCGTGCAGGGGGCGGTCGAACAGCTGATCCATCGTCTCGCCATCATCGAGAACGACATCGGCGGCGGAAATCCGGAGCCGGCCGCCGATGTGGCCGCGGTTGCGGCCGCGGCCGTGCCCGCCGCATCGCCCTTGGTCTCGGCCCGGGCCACTTTCCCGACCGCGGCGGTATCGCCGGTGCCCACAAGACGCGCCGCAGAGCGCGACCAGGCACCGCCGGCCCAGCACGAGCATCGGCCGATCGATCCGAACCTGCCGCCCGATCACCCGCTCGAACCAGGTACCATGCGGGCTCACGGCGGCAGCTCGCCGCTGGATCGCATCGCGGCCTCGGAGGCCGCGCTCGGACCCATCAAGCCGCCGACCATTCCCGACCCGGGCAACAAGGCGAATTTCATTGCCGCCGCGCGCCGCGCCGCTCTGGCCGCAAACAGCGAGAGCGCCGGGCGCGACGACAAGCCGGCGCCTGCCGGCAATGAGGCGCCCGAGGGCAAGGCCGCCAGCGGCTGGCGCAACCGCACGCGCTCGCTGCTCGTCGCCATGAGCGCGATCCTGGTCGTGGCGGGCTCGCTTTATCTGGTGGCGAGCCAGTTCGGTTCTGCGCGCGAACCGGGGGAATCGCGATCCCAGGAAACCCGGTCGTCGCAGGGCGACGAAGCGGAAACTCCCGTGGCCGCGGATGACCTGGCCGCCCCGGGCCCGAGAATGCCGGGCGCCCCGGTGCCGGGCCGACAATCTCTGTTCCTGCCCCTGGACAGCCAAACCTGGGTCTCGACTCCGGCAAGCAGCGCAGTCACGGCCGAGAAGGACGTCACCGGTTCCCTGGCGCGACCAGTGCCGGCGGGCGAGGCGGCCCCGGCTCCGCCGCGTGGAGCCGGTGTGACAAAGGGCGACAAGCTGCCCGGCACGATCGGCGGCGCTTTGCGGGCGGCCGCGGCCGAGGGCGATCCCGCCGCCGAATACGAGATCGGCCTGCG
>DASXXS010000151.1:0-4334 GCA_036502925.1 Xanthobacteraceae bacterium | reverse complement strand
CTCTTCGCCTTCGACGCCGAGATAGGCGGCGACCACGCTGGGGTCGTCGCGAACCTGTTGCGGCGTGCCGTCGGCGATCTTGACGCCGTAATCGAGCACGACGATGTGGTCGGAGATGTTCATCACCACCGACATGTCGTGTTCGATCAGCAGGATCGAGATGCCGAATTCCGCCCGGATGGCGAGCAGGAGCTCGTTGAGCTCGGCGCTCTCGCGCGGATTGAGGCCGGCGGCGGGCTCGTCGAGGCAGAGCAGCACCGGATCGGTGCACATGGCGCGCGCGACCTCGAGCCGGCGCTGCGCCCCGTAGGGCAGGTCGCCGGCGGGGCCGTCCGCCCGCTCGGTCAGGCCGATGCGATCGAGCCATTGCCGCGCTTTCTCGATCGCCGCGCGCTCCGCCGCCGCGTAGGACCGCAGGCCGAGCACGCCGAACAGCGTGAAGCCGGAGGCGAGCATCAGCGGGTTGTGCTGCGCCACCAGCAGGTTCTCCAGCACGGTCATGCCCGGGAACAGACGGATGTTCTGGAACGTGCGCGCGACCCGCGCCTGCTGCGTCACCAGGTATTCCGGCATGCGCTCGAGCAGGTAGAGGGCGCCGGCGGGCCGCAGCACGCGCCGCGTGCCGCTTTCGGTCAACGCCTCGAGCTCGCGCCACATCGCAGCTTCGCCATGCAGGAGCGCGATGCGGCCCTCGCTCGCATTGTAGAAGCTGGTGATGCAATTGAACACGGTGGTCTTGCCGGCGCCGTTGGGTCCGATCAGCGCGGTGATCTCGCCGCGCGCGGCGGTGAAGGAGAGATCCTCCACCGCCACCAGGCCGCCGAAGCGCATGGTCAGATGCTCGACGCGCAGCACGATGTCGCGCGCGCTCATCCGGCGCCTGCCTTGACCAGGCCGGCGGGAGCGGGCTTGCGCTCCCGCAGCAGCACCGAAGGCTGGCGCGTCACGATCAGGCCGCGCGGCCGCCAGACCATGATCAGCACCATGAAAAACCCGAAGATCAGCATGCGGTACTGGGTCGGATCGAAGGTCTCGCCGAAGATCTGCTTGAGGAAATCGAGCTCGCGCATGATCTCGGTGCCGCCGATCATGACGATGGCCGCAATGGCGACGCCCAGCATGCTGCCCATGCCGCCCAGCACCACGATGGCGACGATGGTCGCCGATTCCAGGAAGGTGAAGGATTCGGGCGAGATGAAGCCCTGCCGGGCGGCGAAGAACGATCCGGCGAAGCCCGCGAACATGGCGCCCATCGCGAAGGCGGTGAGCTTGGTGTTGGTGGTGTTGATGCCGAGCGAGCGGCAGGCGATCTCGTCCTCGCGCAGCGCCTCCCACGCCCGCCCGACCGGCAGCCGTCGCAGCCGCAGCGTGACGAAGGCGGTGAGGAACGCGAGCGCGAGAATGACGTAATACAGGAACAGGGTGCGGTACATCGGGGTGAATTCGAGACCGAACACCGCGGCGAAACCCTCGTCGCTGGCATTGAAGGGAATGCCGAAGAAGGTCGGGCGCGGAATTCCGCTGATGCCGGCATAGCCGTTGGTTACCGGCACCCAGTTGATCAGCACCAGGCGGATGATCTCGCCGAAGGCGAGCGTGACGATGGCGAGATAATCGCCGCGCAGCCGCAGCACCGGAAAACCGAGCAGGATGCCCCAGAACGCGGCCAGGATGCCGGAAAGCGGCAGCAGCATCCAGAACGTGAGGCCGAAATTCTTGGCGAGCAATGCGTAGGAATAGGCGCCGACGGCATAGAAGGCGGCATAGCCGAGGTCGAGCAGGCCGGCGAGGCCGACCACGATGTTCAGCCCCCAGCCGAGCATCACATAGATCAGGATCTGGATGCCGAAATTGTCGACCCACTTCACCGCGCCGCCGGTGCCGGTGATCATCAGCACGATGACCGGATAGGCGATGACGAAGCCGATCGCGAACGGGGTGAACCATCTCGCCAATGCGGTGCGTAGCCTGGAGGGCGCCGCCGGCGCGGGCGCCAGTGCCGCCCGCGCGATGAGCGGCGCGATCAGGAGCGAATAAGCAAGACGCCCGAGCGCCACGATGGCGACGAAAGCAGCCAGCAGGCCGAAGCGGGTGTCAAGCACCAGCTGCCGGTCCATGTTCTGGACCGTTACGAAGCCGATCAGCGGGAGGAACAAGCCGAAGGCAAGCAGCGCCGTCCATCCGGCGTCACGCAGCGCGCGGACGACCTCGACGCGGGAAATCTGCGTACCCGCGCTCATGTCACACCTTCTCGACGTCCGGGCGCCCGAACAGGCCCTGCGGCAAGAAGATCAAGGTGATGACCAGGATGCAGAACGCCGCCACATCCTTGTAGTCGATGGAAAAATAGGCCGACCACATGGTCTCGATCAAGCCGATGAGCAATCCGCCGACCACGGCGCCCGGCAGCGAGCCGATGCCGCCGAGCACGGCGGCCGTGAAGGCCTTCACGCCTGGCACGAAGCCGTCGGAAAAGCTGACCACGCCGTAATACATCAGGTACATGGTGCCGGCGACTCCGGCCAAGGCCGCCGCGATCACGAAGGTGACGGAGATGGTCTGGTTGACATCGACGCCGAGCAGCGCCGCCATCTTCTGATCCTGCTCGCAGGCGCGCTGCGCCCGGCCGAGCGCGGTCTTGCTCACCAGGAACCAAAACCCGCCGAGCAGCACGGCGGTCACCAGCCAGATGGCGATTTGCCGGTAGGACAGCGTGACGTCGTAGCCGTTACCGGACGTCAGGACGATCACCTCGCGGAGCATGGGCGGGGTCGACTTGTTGGTCGGACCCTGGGCGACTTGCACGAAATTCGACAGGAAGATCGACATGCCGATGGCCGAGATCAGCGGCGCCAGGCGGAACGACCCGCGCAGCGGCCGGTAGGCGACGCGCTCGATGGTCCAGTTCACGATCGAGGTGAACACCATGGCGACGATCAGCACGATCAACAGCGCGAGCGTGATCGAGGTGATGCCGAGCCAGCTCGTCAGGATCAGGAACGTGATCAAGGCGACGAAGGCCGACACCATGAAGACGTCGCCATGGGCGAAGTTCACCATGCCGATGATGCCGTAGACCATCGTGTAGCCGATCGCGATCAGGCCGTAGATCGAGCCGAGCGTCAGGCCGTTGATGAGCTGCTGGACGAAGACTTCCATTGACCCTCCGCGCCCCCCGGTGCGGCGTCGCTAGCGATCCGGCAGGTCATCGAAGCGCTAAAGCATTTTGAAAACAAGAGGAATCCGCTTTGCGCCGGGAAAAAGCCCACAGGGGCTGCTGGAGCGGCGGCGGACGCACGGCTTTCCTCGCCCCGCTTGCTGGGAGAGGGCCACACTGTAATGCGCATAACCCAAACTCGGCCGGGTGAGAGGGCCTTTCCAAGTGCCCAGACTTGCGGCGGCGCCCCCTCATCCCGACCTTCTCCATAGCCCGTCGCAGACGGGCGTAGACGCCCTGATGGCGCGCGGGGACAAAGAGTGAGAGGCTTTGCGGTCCTGACGGCAAAGGAATCCTTCAGGATCCGCCTCACGTCAAATTCTCGTGCATCTTCCGCAGCACGCGCTTGAGCGTGGCCAAATCCTGCTTCGGGAGCTTTTGTGTGGCTGAATCTTGCAGGGCTGCGGCAACCGGGATGAGCTTTCCCATCAGGCTCCTGGCCTTGCGGGTGAGCGCGACCGCAACTTCGCGGCTGTCGGTTTTCGACCGGGTCCGCCTGACGAGGCCGTCGCGCGCCAGCCGCGTGATCAGCCGCGACAAGGTGGACGCATCGATGCTGGTCATCGCCGCGAGATCGGTCTGCCGCAAGCCGCCGTTGTTGGAAAGCACTGCCAGCACGCGCCAGGACGCGATGCTCAAACGCGCGCCCGCGAGCGCGTCGGCGGAAAAGCGCGCCACCAGCGCCGAGCCGACGCGGTTGATGAGATAGGGCAGGTGCTCTGAAAGATCGAGATGGATGTGACGGGACAAGAAAGGAACGCTCCAGCCGTTGCGCGAAGCTTGTAGGGGCCGCCCGCCGGACTGTCAAAGCGCCGGCACGATCCGGACTCATGACGGCGGCATGCCTGGGCCGATAATTGCATTTACATCAATTGCACTTGCAACTACCATTTCCAGGGTTCGCTTCAGGGCGCGCGGCGCCTCCCGCGCGCATTGACACCGGCCCCGGCGGTGTCTTTAGCTTGCCGCGGCAGGACGCAGCACGGGAGCCGGCGAATGAGCCGCATGAAGTCCGAAGACGCGATCGGCGGCAAGGCGCGGCCGTTCACCGGCGCGGAATATCTCGCAAGCCTGCGCGACGGGCGCGAAATCTATATCTACGGCGAGCGCGTTCCCG
>DASXXS010000150.1:0-4905 GCA_036502925.1 Xanthobacteraceae bacterium | reverse complement strand
CATAGCGCGTCGAAGACGCGCGTGAACGCGCTTAGGGAGCCGGGACCCATACACCGCAGCCGATCGATAAGCCACGGAGTATGGGTCCCTGCTTTCGCAGGGACGACTCGTAGAGGGGCTGTCCTTTGACAATTTCCTCACTGGCGCAATAGCGTGAAGCCCGTTCCTGGCGCCGCGCGACGGTGCGGCTGCAGCCGCCGGGTTTTTCCCCGGCAAGGAGACAAACCTCATCGCGCCAAGCTTCCATTGAGCTCCGCGGCCCGCCGGATGAGCTCTCTGGGCGTCGCGTAGGCGTCTTTCAACGCCTGCTCCATCGCCTCTCCGCTCATCGGACCGACCTCGAGCAGGGCCTTCTCCGCGTCGGCGAGGAACAGCGGATCGCGCAGCGTTTCATCGAAGGCCCGGCGAACGGCGCTCACCATGACCTTGGGCGTGTCGGGAGGCATCAGGAACGGGCGGCCGAGCTCCTGCGGAAACGAGAGCAGCTCGATCACGCGCTTGTCCTGCGGGCTCGCGACCAGGTCGATGAGCACCGGCACGTCGGGCAAGTCGGCCTGCGGGGTCTTGCCGGTCTGGACCAGAACGTTGATGCGGCCGCGACGGACCCAATCGGGATTTGACGCCTTGAGGGTGGACCAGGACAGCCCGCAGACGCCGTCGGCTTCGCCGCGTTCGACGGCGAGGCGCTGCTCGGTGGTCGAATAGCCCATGACGACTTTGAATTTGGTGCCCAGCACCGTATTGAGAATCTTCGGCATGATCGCGGAGTCACTGGCGCTGCCGGTCGCGGTGACGATCACTTCCCGCGTTTTGGCCTGATCGAGAGTCTTGACCGGACTCGTGTGCCAGGTGGCGCAAATATTCTGCTGCCGGGAAATGCTTCCGACGGTTTCGAACTTCAGCGGGTCGTAACGGGCGGCCGGATTGCCGTAGAGCGGCTCGGCCAGGAGCGAGTTGTAGGTGGCGAGGATGACGGTGCCGTCCTTGGGGGCCGCCGTGTAGGCCCAGTTCGTCGCCTGCATGCCGGCGGCGCTCGGCATGTTCTGGTCGATGATGCCGGGATTGCCCGGAATATGCCGGCTCAAGTGCAGCGCGAGGATGCGCGCATAGGCGTCGTAGCCGCCGCCGGCGCCGCTGGCGATCACCATGCGGATTTGCTTGCCGCCGTAGAGCGCATCGAGAGGTTGGCTGGCGGCCTCGCCAAGCGTGCCCCCCAGCAAGCCGGCGAGCGCTGCCGAGAAAGCTCCGCAGGCAGGACCCGACCAGGCTCCGGCGCCGCGCTGTTTGCTGCTGCACATAGGCTTTGTATTCTGGCTGGCGAAGAAATGTCCGTCACCGGACCGGCACGCAAACCGAAGGGCACACTAGCAATGGCCATCAGCCGCGCCAACGGCCTCGACATCTACTATGAGACCGCCGGGGCGGGGCCGCCGCTCGTGCTCATCCACGCACTGCCGTTCGATCACAACCTGTGGCTCTACCAGGTGGAGAGGCTCTCGGCGCGCTTCCGCACGCTCGCCATGGACCTGCGCGGATGGGGTCGCTCGGCCAAGCCGCGGACGCCGTTCTTGCTGGGCGATATGGCCAGCGACATTCTCGGCGTGCTCGCCGACGAGGGCATGGCCGCCGGTGCCGTCGTGCTCGGCTGCAGCATCGGCTCGAAGCTCGCTCTCATGCTTGCCTGCGAGCATCCGGAGATCGTCAAGGCCGCCATCCTGGTGGGCGGCAACAGCGGGCCGCAACCTCAGTTCGAGCACCGGATTGCGGCCTATCGGGCCCATCACGCGGCCGGCACGCTCAAGGATTATCACCTCGGCCACCTGCGCTACGGCGTGACGGCGGCATGGGCCGACAGTCCCATCGGACGCTATCTGCTCCAAGGCTTTGTCGAACGCGGTCATGCGCTCGATCCGGAATGCATCGCGCGCGTGTTCCATGCGCTCACTGTCTCCGACCTGACGCCGCAGCTTTCCGCCTACAGAAGCCCGACCCTGATCGTGAACGGCGAGCACGACAATGCACTGCCGGGCGGTGCCCGGACCGCGGCGCTCATCGCCCAGGCCGAGCATCGGATTCTTCCGGGCACCGGGCATTGCTGCTTCCTGGAGGACCCCGGCGGCTTTGAAGCCTTGGTGCGCGAATTTCTCCAACGCAATGATCTTTGGCCGAGCGGGTAGCGAGTAGCCCGATCTGCAACATGCCTGCGTGGGCGGAATCCGCTTTTCCGCCTGAAAATGCGACAACGCAAAAATGCCGGAGCGGCTTCTGTTCCGGTCCGTGTGCGTCATTCGGCGTGTGGACGCCGATCCCGGCCTCCATCCGGGCTGCGGCTACGGCTCCGAGAACTGCACGATCTTGCGCGTGCGTTCCACGACGTCCGGCGGCGAGCCATAGAGACGCGCAATGATGACCTGCGCCTCGTCGCCGAAGATGGGGTCGATCGCCAAGCGGAGCGTTTGCGCGTCGGCGCGCAATTCCGGGTCTTCGATCGCCTGCCGGAAGGCCGTGCGCAGGAGGCGGACGCGATCGGCCGGGATGTCCGGCGGCGCGACGATCGGGCGGCCGAGCGCCATGCGATCGAGCACCAGCGCCACGATTTGGCGGTCCTGCGGCACGCTCACCAGATCGAGAATGGTCGGCGTGTCCATGTGCTGCGGGTCGGAGGCCGGGGCCATCTGCACAAGGAGCCGCATCTGGCCTTTGCCGATCTGCTCGCGCACATAGGCCCGGCCAGGGCCGGACCATCCGCTCATGAACAATCCGTCGAGCTCGCCTTTCTCCACCGCCTGAAACTCTTCCGGCTGTCCCTTGTAGCCGTTGATCACCTTGATCTTCGTTCCGACCAGATCGTTCAACAGCCGCGCATACATCGCGGGATCGGTTTCCGGCCCGGTCGCGCCGAAGAACATCGGATGGGTCCTGGCGTCATCGATGCTCGCGACCGCGGAGCGCGCCGACAGCACGCCCATGCCGGTTTCGCGCATGATGCTGCCGATCCAAGTAAACTTGACCGCGTCGAAGCGGGCCTGCGATTTGTCGGCGTAGAGCAGCGGCGCGGTCGGCATGCCGCGATCGATCAGCGCGAACACCGTGCCGTCCCGCGGCGCGACGTTGTAGATGTAATTGGCCGCCCGGATGCCGCCGCCGCCGAGCATGTTCTGCACCACGATGGTCGGATGGCCCGGCAGATATCTGCTCATATGCTGCGCCAGCAGCCGGCTATAGGAGTCGTATCCGCCGCCGGCCGCGGAGCTGGTGATCAGGCTCAAGTCCCGCTTGGCGCGGAAGAACTCTTCGGCCGATTGTGCATGTGCGTGATTGGCAGCAATCGTTATGGCGGCGCTGACCAGCACCGCGAGCAACCATCGGATATTTTGTTGCATCTTCGGTCGCCCCTGTAGCCCGCATCTTCGTAGCCCGCATGGAGCGAAAGCGTAATGCGGGAACTGCCATCGCGGATTACGCAAGCGCTCCATCCGGGCTATGGGCGTCAATATCGAAACTTGGTCACCGATCCCCGCTGCGGGCCGCTGGTCGCGACGCAGATCGGGCTGCGATAAAGCGGCGCCAGGAATCGCGTGTCCGGCATCTCGTCGCGGATCTTCTCCAAGAGCGGCTCGATCCCGAGATCGATCCAGCTGCCGAAGCTCGCATCGTGATGCGACGGCAGGTAGAGCTTGGGCCGGAACAGCTGCACCAGCGGGAAGGTCTCGCCCACTTGGCGCTCCGCGATGGCGTGCGCCTGATAGGCAATGGAAGCGACGTCGACCGGGCCGATCTTCTCCGCCAGCTTGCGGTCGCCGTCGGTGACCGGGCCGGCGCTGTCGAGCATGAGCACCTTGAATCCGTTGGGAAAGGTGAGCGCATAGGCGATCGTGCCCTTGTCGAGCACATCGGGTGACGAGGTGCCGCGCGCACGCACGGCCGCGCTGAGCGCCGCCTCGTCCGGCGAGTCCCGCCGCAGCTCGACCTTGTAGAGATTGTCGAGCGCCTCCTGGATGCCGGGTGCCGGCTGGCTGTGATGAGCGAGCGCGACGTCCACGGTGACATCGCCGAAATGCAGCGTCTCGCCGCCTGTCACCGTGATGGCCTGTTTGGCCGGCAGACCCATTTTGACGGCGGTCTCGATGGTGATCGGGGCGCCGACCACCGGCGCTTGCGTCTGCGCCGCCACCGGAACGATGTCCGACATATGATCGAAGTGGCCGTGACCCAGGAAGATCACGCTCGCCCGCTTTACCTCTTCGGCGGCGAAGCCCAGCGGCCGGTTGCGCGCCTTGCGATTGTAATAGGTGTCGAACAGGAACACCTGCCCGCGGTAATCGATCTCGTAATTCGCATTGGCGAGCCAGCGGAACACCGCGGTCTCGCTGGTCTTGGGCAGGAGCGGCCCCCCGATCGCGGCCGGGATCAGGCTGTCGCAGGGATCGGTGTCGGCGGCGAAGACGTTGATCGGCGACAGAAAGATCGCAGGCGCGACGCTTATCGCGCAAAAGAGCAGCCAGGCTTTTTTCGCAACAGACCGGGTCCGTGCTTTCGCGGGGACGAGCGGGTGTTGATCCGCCGATCGTCCATTCTCCGTTTGTCCCCGCGAAAGCGGGGACCCAGCACGCTTCGCATATGCATCCATCTTGTTCCTCCACCGCGGATCAACTCGCCCATTCCTCGAAGCTCTTGATGAAGCGATCGTCGATGAGCTTGGCGTCGGGCCAAGCCTGCGTCACCGTACCGCCGGCGATCTCGATCGACCAGAACACGTCCATATGCGCGCCGGGCAGCCGGCCGCGTTCGTCATAGGCCGGCATCACCTCCGCATAGGCGCGCTGCGCGTAGTCCCTGGTCCATTTCAGGCGCTCGACCAGGATATCGACCGTCATCGCCGCCTGCGCGCGCGCCAGCCGCAAG